>PDSL01000023.1 GCA_002748455.1 Ilumatobacter coccineus | reverse complement strand
TCCGGTCTATGGCCAGCGGCGTCCTCACCTGGGCTTGAAACGTCCCTTCTTGCACGCTGCTGAGCTCTCGTTCGAGCATCCGATACGGGGTGAGGTGGTCACCTTCACCAGCCCACTACCGGCGGATTTGAGCGAACGCCGGGACGCATTTCGCCACTGATATCTCGCTCGATCGCTGCCAACACGACGCCAGCAGGGCGTGCCCACGTCAGCCAGCGCGAACCAAGAATGCCGTAACGGTTGAAACTGGGGTCAAAAACTGGTGGACTTGTTCCGCCGTGGATCCTTCTGTTTTGATCAAGCCAGACTATGGCGGTGCCAATGTGGGCAGCATCGTTCCTACCCTCTTGGGCCCCCAGTCGTGGGCATCGGGGTTGCCATCGTGGATGCCCGAACTGGTTGCCGATGCCCGTCAGATCGTGCTCTTGGTTCTCGATGGCCTGGGCTGGGACCAGCTCCGCGACCATGAATCGTGCGCCCCCACCTTGTCGTCGATGGTCGGCGGACCGATTACCACGGTCGCCCCAACCACCACTGCAACGGCACTGTGCTCGATTGCCACCGGGTTGGCTCCCGGCGAACACGGCCTGGTCGGCTATCGCATCATGCTGGGCGGCGAGGTGCTCAATGTGCTCCGGTGGGCAGTCGATGGCGATGACCGTCGCCGACACCACCTCCCCGAAGACATCCAGCGGTATCCAGCCTTCTTGGGCGAAACCGTGCCGGTGATCAGTCCGATCGAATTGGTCAATACCTCCTTTAGCGCGGCCCACCAGCGCGGCGGTTTCCCGGTGGGATGGCGGGCCTCTTCATCGATGCCGATCGAGGTCCGACAACAACTCGCCGATGGGCAGCGGTTTGTCTACGCCTACTACGGCGGTATCGATCGCATCGCCCACGAACGCGGCTTTGGTGAGTTCTACGATGCTGAGCTGAAGTTTGCTGATCGCTTGGTCGCTGATGTGTTGGAGATCTTGCCTCCGGGAGCGGTCCTCTTGGTGACCGCCGATCACGGCCAGGTCTCCGTGGGAAGCAATATCGTGTATCCACCCAGCTCAGTTCTCGATCTGGTTGCCGACCAGTCGGGAGAAGGACGATTCCGATGGCTCCATGCCCGTCGGGGAGCAGGGGACGATCTCCTCGTTGCCGCTGAGGAGGCATTCGGCCGCCAGGCCTGGGTGGTCAGCCGCCACCAATTGGTCGATGAGGGCTGGTTTGGGCCAACCATGTCCCGACCGGTGATGTCTCGGTTGGGCGATGTTGCGGTCATCGCGACCGAACCGGTGTCATTCCACGATCCCGATGACAGCGGCCCCTTCGAGTTGGTGTGCCGCCACGGATCGATGACATCGGCCGAGGTCTATGTGCCCCTCCTGGCCGGAACTCGGCCTTGATGACCTCGTGGGTGAGGCCGGTTGGCTGATTGAATAACCACCACGATGACATCACCGAGCGATACCCCGAACACCCCGACCGAGGAGACCGTTGAGCATCCCGACGTGATCGTTCCCGATGACTCCGGTACCGCACCCGACGACGATGCCCAGGAAACCGCGGTGACGGAACCGGGCAAGGTGATGAGGATCGGCGCCATGGTCCGCCAGCTCCTCGAAGAGGTGCGTCAAGCTCCCCTCGATGAAGCGAGCCGTGAACGATTGGCCGAGATCTATGAGCGTTCGGTCGTCGAGCTCTCCGATGCGCTGAGCCCCGATCTCCAACAAGAACTGCGCATGCTGACCTTGCCCTTCGATGCCGACGATGTGCCCAGCGAGGGAGAGCTCAGGGTGGCCCAAGCTCAGCTTGTGGGCTGGCTTGAAGGGCTCTTCCACGGGATTCAGGCCACCTTGTTCGCCCAGCAGATTGCTGCTCGCGACCAGATCGAGCAGATGCGCCAGCTCCCCTCGGGAGCCGATCAGGCATCACCCGGTCCCGGCACCTATCTGTGAGCTAAGGTCGAACCCCACCCTATGACCGAGTCGTTTACCCATCTCCACGTTCATACCGAGTACTCCCTCCTTGATGGTGCTGCTCGCATCGAGGAATTGGTCGCCAAGGCGGTCAGTGATGGCCAACCCGCCCTCGGGATGACCGACCACGGCAATATGTATGGCACCCTCGAGTTCTACAAGGCGTGCGAGAAAGAGGGCATCAAGCCGATCATCGGCACCGAGGCCTATATGGCCCATGAGCATCGTTCCGAACGTCCAACCCGACGGGGTCGCATCGATGACTCCGGGGGCGACACCGATGCTGGGCAGAAGCTCTACTATCACCTCACCTTGCTGGCCGAAAACGAGATCGGCTATCGCAACCTGATCCATCTCTCGAGCCGAGCCTTTCTCGAAGGGTTCTATTACAAGCCGCGCATGGACTGGGATCTCCTCGAAGAGTATTCCGACGGGGTGATCTGTAGCACTGGCTGTCTGGGGGGTCATGTCCTCCAGTCCTTGATGCAGGGCGATGAGAAGGGGGCGCTGGCCCACGCTGCTCGGCTCCAAGACATCTTTGGCCGCGACAATCTCTTTGTCGAGCTCCAGGACCATGGCCTGCCCGAGCAGCAAGCCACCAATCCCCAGCTCTTGCAGATCGCCAAGACCATCGGCGCACCCCTCATCGCCACCAACGACTCGCATTACATCGATCAGGACGACCACTCGGCCCACGGTGCCCTCTTGTGTGTCCAGACCGGGTCCCTGCTCAGCGATCCGAATCGGTTCAAGTTCAACGGAAGTGAGCACTATCTCAAGACGGCCCGGGAGATGCGTCACCTCTTCGCTGAAGTGCCCGAGGCCTGCGACAACACCTTGTGGATTGCTGAACGAAGTGATCTGACGATCGAATTCGGTGGAACGGTCTTGCCCGATTTCCCGATTCCCGAAGGGTTTGCTGACGATAAGGCCTATCTCGAACACCTGACGTGGGAAGGAGCCAAACGTCGGTGGGGGACCAACCTGTCGCCCGAGGTCATCGAACGGGTGAATTACGAGCTCGGCATCATCAACCAGATGGGCTTTGCCTCCTATTTCTTGATCGTCTGGGACTTGATTCGTTACGCCCGCGAGTCGGGGATCCGGGTGGGGCCCGGCCGGGGATCGGCCGCCGGATGTGCGGTGGCCTATTGCCTCTGGATCGCCGACCTCGACCCGATCAAGTACGACCTCCTCTTCGAGCGATTCCTCAACCCCAGCCGGGTCTCGATGCCCGATATCGATATGGACTTCGACTCCCGATATCGCCAACAGATGATCCGTTACGCCGCTGAGCGATATGGCCGGGACCATGTCGCCCAGATCGTCACCTTTTCCAAGATCAAGGCTCGTAACGCGGTGCGTGATGCCGCTCGGGTGCTTGGCTATCCCTATGGCCTCGGCGACAAGATCGCCAAAGCGATGCCTCCCTTGGTGATGGGACGAGACACCCCGCTGACCGCCTGTCTGGAGCCGACAGAGAAGTACGCCGATGGCTATAAGGCAGCAGCTGACCTGAGGAGCCTGTACGAGAGCGATGAAGACGTCAAGTCGGTGGTCGATGTGGCCAAGGGGCTTGAAGGCCTCGTGCGCTCCGACGGTATCCACGCTGCCGCGGTGGTGATCACCAAGGACCCGGTGATCGACTATCTCCCGATCCAGCGCAAGCCCGAATCGGGCCAAGACCCCGAAGATGCCCCCCTGGTGACCCAATACGAGATGGGTGGGGTGGAGAGTCTTGGGCTCTTGAAGATGGACTTCTTGGGGTTGCGTAACCTCGATGTGATCGCCGATGCCCAGGACATGATCCGTGCGATCCATGATCCCGACTTCGATATCGACGAAGTGCCTCTGGACGACCCGGCGACCTTCGAGCTCCTGAGTCGGGGGGATACCGCTGGGGTCTTCCAGCTCGAATCAGCTGGCATGCGTCAGCTTCTCAAGCGAATGATGCCGGTCTCCTTTGGTGATGTGGCTGCGGTGCTCGCCCTCTATCGGCCCGGGCCGATGGGTGAGAACATGCATATCGACTTTGCTGATCGCAAGAATGGACGCAAGCAGGTCGAGTACTTCCACGACGATGCTCGCGACCTCCTCGAAGACACCTATGGCTTGATGATCTATCAGGAGTCGGTGATGAGGGTGGCCCAAGCCTTCGCTGGCTATTCCCTCGCCGAGGCTGATCTCTTGCGCAAGGCGATGGGGAAGAAGGTCCGCGAGGTGATGGCCGCTGAGCGTGACAAATTCGAGGCCGGGGTGGTCGCCCAGGGCTACACCAAGGAATTGGGCAAGAGCCTGTTCGACACCATCGAGAAATTTGCCGACTACGCCTTTAACAAGTCCCACACCTATGGCTATGGGTTGGTCGCGTACCAAACCGCTTACCTCAAGGCCAACTATCCGGTCGAATACATGGCCTGTCTGCTCACCAGCGTGAAGAGCGACCTCGACAAGGCCGGGGTCTATCTGGCTGATTGCCGCTCAGCGGGGATCACGGTCACCAATCCCGACATCAATCGGTCGGTGATGAACTTTGGTGCCCTCTTGGCCGACCAGGTACCCGATGACATCGAGCTGCCGTTGGGAAGCCCTGGAGTGATCACCTTTGGGCTCTCTGCCGTCCGCAATGTGGGCGAGGGTCTTGTTGAACAGCTTCTCGCTGAACGAGATGAGAACGGCCCCTACGAGTCGTTCTACGACTTTGTTGAGCGGGCTCCGGAATCGGTGCTCAACAAGCGGACGGTCGAATCCTTGATCAAGGCTGGAGCATTCGACCGGTTGGGGCACCCGCGCCGGGGGCTCTTGACCGTGTTTGAGTCGATCATCGACACCACCCTGCATCGTCGTCGGGAGCGTGATCAGGGGATCATGAGCCTCTTTGGCGAGTGGGATGACAGCGCCGGTGGGGAAGAGGTCTTCGATGAACGGGTCGATATCCCCGACATCGAGTTTGACAAGGCTGACATGCTCAAGGCTGAGAAAGAGATGCTCGGCCGCTATGTGTCGGACCATCCGCTCTTGGGGGTTGAGTCGGCTCTGCGTCGCCGGGTCACCCACGACATCTCCCAGCTCTCTCAGCTCAACGATGGCACGACGGTGATGGTTGGTGGGGTGATGACCGAGGTCACCCGTAAGTTCACCAAGCGTGGTGACCAGATGGCGGTCTTTATCCTCGAAGGGCTCGATGAGTCGGTCGAGGTCGTCGTCTTCCCTCAGGCGATGAAGAAGCTGAGTCACAAGATCGACGACGACATCATCGTGTCGGTCAAGGGCCGCCTGAATCGACGGGATGAATCACGTCTCAATGTGGTCGCCCAAGACATCCAGGTCTTAGCGGGATTGGCCGATGGGGGCGCTCCTACCTTGCGGCTCTATCTGCCGTCCTATTCCCTCGATGAGTTGGGTATCCATCGGCTCCGTCGAGTCTTGCGCGAGTTCCCCGGTGAGTCGGTGGTGGAGATTGATCTTGGACAGGGACAGATCGTTCGCCTGGCTGATGAATTCTGCGTTGACATCACTGCCATCGTGGGGGAGATCCGCATGGTCTTCGGTCATGATTCGGTCGTCTTCGATGCCGATGCCACCTGATTGGGGCTGATCTGGGCGGCCTGGTGAGCCGTTGGTGAGGGAGCCAGGGCGAACTGTGGCAGAATAGAGAACTGTTCGCGTCCTGGAGAAGGAAACCATGTCGATCGAAGTTGTGACCAATGATGCCACCGCCCTGACCGATGCTGATCTCGCTGAGATGGCATCGATCGAAGGAGCCTTTGATCTCGACACGATCTCCACCTGCCGCGAAGAATGGGTGCTCGCCACCGTGGCCCGGGTTGATGGTGAACTTGAAGGGTTCATGTTTTCCACCCTTGAGCGCATCGGTGGAACGCCGTGTGTCTTGATCGGGATGATCAGCGTTAAGCGCAATGCGACGAGCGAGAGCACCCTTGAGGGGCTGATGGGTGAGGCCTATCACCGGGCCCTGATGGCGTTCCCCGATGAAGATGTGGTGGTCGGCTCACGGTTTGTCTCTGCCGATGGTCTCCTGGCACTCACCAAGCTCGATGATGTCACCCCAGCACCGGGTAAGGCTGCTGTAGGTGAAGAGCGGGCCTGGGGGCGTCGCCTGGCCAAGCGGTTTGGCGTGGATCGCGGCTATGACGCCAAGGCCTTTGTGGCCACCAACCACCGGGTTGGGCATATCGACATCATCGCCACGAGTGACCTCGACGCCGACCAGGCAGCCATGCTCGAGGTGCTCGATGACGGCCAGGTCATGATCGTCTATGGCTGGACGATGGCTGAAGACCTGGTCGAGCTCGGCGCCCGCTGAACCCGCTGGCTGCGGCTGCGGGTCGTGCGGGTGCACCATTGTCGTAACCGATCTCCCAGGTGAAGAAGGCTTGGTCAGGCGCCCATGGCGTGGTGCCCGCCATCGACATGGATCACCTCACCGGTCGTGGCGGGGAACCAGTCCGACAGGAGGGCCACACAGGCGCGAGCGACCGGCTCGCTGTCGCGAACATCCCATCCCAAGGGAGCTCGCTCATCCCACACCTCTTCGAACTGGGCGAAACCGGGAATCGACTTGGCGGCCATCGTCTTGATCGGGCCAGCGGCAACCAGGTTGCAGCGGATCTGGCGGGGACCGAGTTCGCGGGCCAGATATCGCGACAAGCTCTGGAGGGCCGACTTGGCGACCCCCATCCAGTTATAGGCCGGCCAGGCCCGGCTGTTGTCAAAGTCGAGTCCCACGATCGAGCCACCCTCGGTCATCAGGGGAGCGAAGGCTTGGGCGAGCACCTTGAGCGAATAGGTCGACACATGAAGGGCGACAGCGACATCGTCCCAGGGTGTGGCCAAGAAGTCGTCGCCCAGACACGAGTCGGGAGCGAAGCCGATGGCGTGGAGTACCCCATCAACCCGACCCCACTTGGCGGTGACCGCCTCGACAGCGGCGCCAACCTGGGCTGGATCGGTGACATCGAGTTCGAGCACCTCGATATCGGCGCCGAGCTTGCGGGCGGTGCGCTGGGTGAGGCGATGGGCTCGGCCAGCTCCGGTGAGCACAATCTCCGCGCCCTCGGCAAGGGCGATCTTGGCGACTCCATAAGCCAGCGAGGCATTGGTCAAGACACCGGTGATGACGAGCTTTTTCCCATCGAGGATTCCCATAGACCTGCAAGTTAGCCGCCACGACCCCACGTGACGATGATCACGCCATCGGCGACCACGCTCGATGCGGGCTCACCTGGTCGTGAGCACGGTCGTCGATATGGCAGGATCGACACCTATGGGACTCTCAATCAACGCCAACGCCACGAGGCAGCAGCGATGACCACCTTGAAGCTCTACGACACGGCGCGCCAAGCGGTCGTCCCCTTCGATGCCGATCACCACGTCAAGATGTACACCTGCGGGATCACCCCCTATGACGCCACCCATCTCGGCCACGCCTTCACCTTTATCGCCTTCGACCTGCTCAAACGGCACCTGATCTCCCAAGGGCACACGGTCACCTGTGTGCGCAACGTGACCGATGTCGATGACCCGCTCTTCGACAAGGCTCGTGAACTTGGGATCCACTATCTCGACCTCGCCGCTGCTGAAGAAGCCCGCTTCGATCGTGACCTCGTCGCCCTCAACGCCCTGCCGGTCGCCAGCGCACCGCGGGCATCGTCGGCGATCCCCGACATCCGACGCTTGATCGGCGCGGCCCTCGACGCTGGCGTGGCCTACCAGGCCGGAGGATCGATCTATTTCGATATCTCTCGATATCCCTCCTTTGGTGGGGTCGGCCACTACAGCGAAGCCGAGATGATCGAACTGGCTCGCGAACGAGGTGGCCAGGTAGACGATCCCCACAAACGACATCCCCTCGACTTCGTCCTCTGGCACCCATCGGCATCCGATGAGCCTGCATGGGACACGATCTGGGGCGCTGGCCGACCCGGCTGGCACATCGAATGCAGCGCTCTCGCGTGGCGCGAACTCGGCGACACCATCGACCTCCATGGCGGCGGCAGCGACCTGATCTTCCCCCATCACGAATGCGAACGAGCCCAATCCGAAAGCGTCATCGGAGTGCCCTTCGTCAAGCACTGGATGCACACCGCTCTGGTCTGGATGGATGGTGACAAGATGTCGAAAAGCCTTGGCAACCTGGTCTTCGTCGACCAGCTTCGCGAGCGCTATCCAGCGGCCGCAATCCGACTTGGTCTGATCGAACACCACTATCGCAGCGAATGGGAGTGGGACGATCAGCTGATCGACCGCAACCTCGAGCGCCTGAACCGATGGGCAGCGGCAGCAGACGGCACTCGCACCGATCTGGTCGCGGCGGTCAGCGAACGCCTCGATGACGATCTCGACTCGCCGGGAGCGATCCGCTTGATCGACGAAGCCGCAGCAGCCGGTCACTCAACCGCTGCTGCAGCCACCGTGCTCGGCGTTCGCCTTGATGAAGCCCGTTCTCTGACCCCGTGAATCGAGTGACGCCGCTCTGGTTCTCGTAGGCTGGGCGACTATGTCGAATATCACCATCTCGCTTCCCGATGGTTCCCAACGAGAGCTTCCTGACGGCTCGACTGCTCTCGATCTCGCCCACTCGATCGGACCCGGTTTGGCCCGGGTGGCGGTCGCTGCCACGGTCGACGGTGTTGAGCGTGATCTCAACCGTCCTCTCACCGATGGTGCCACCGTCTCGATCGTCACCGCCAACACTCCCGAGGGGCGCCACGTTCTGCGTCACTCGACCGCTCACGTGATGGCTCAAGCGGTCACCCGGCTCTTCCCCGGTGCCAAGTTCTCGATCGGTCCAGCGATCGAAAATGGGTTCTACTACGACTTTGATCTTCCCGGCGGCGCCACCTTCAGCGACGACGACCTCGAAGCGATCACCGCCGAAATGAAGAAGATCATGGCTGACGATCAGCCCTTTGAGCGCTCAGAAATGTCGATGGACGAAGCCAAACAGGTCTTTGCCGACCAGCCCTACAAGATCGAGATCATCGAACGGGTCGAAAGCGCCAGCGGTGATGCCGATGATGCTGGAGAGGTCGCTGGCGATGGGATCATCAGCGCCTATCGCAATACCCCCGAGTTCATCGATATGTGTGTTGGGCCCCATGTGCCCTCCACCAGCCATCTCGGCCATTTCGCCCTCCAGAAAGTGGCCGGTGCCTATTGGCGGGGCAATGAGAAAGGCCCCATGCTCCAGCGCATCTATGGCACCGCCTGGGAATCGCGCAAGGCGCTGGCCGCCCACCTCCACCAGCTCCAAGAAGCAGCCAAGCGCGACCATCGCAAGCTGGCCACCGAGCTTGACCTCTTGAGCTTCCCCTCCGACATCGGTGGGGGACTGGCGGTGTGGCATCCCAAGGGTGCCATCATCCGCAAGATCATGGAGGACTACAGCCGTCTGCGCCACGAAAAGGGCGGCTACGAGTTTGTCTACACCCCCCATCTGGCCAACGGCCATCTCTTCGAAACCTCCGGCCATCTCCAGTGGTACGAGGACGGGATGTATCCGGCGATGGAGATGGACAACGGCACCTACTACATGAAGCCGATGAACTGTCCCATGCACTGCATGATCTATCGGTCGCGTCAGCGCAGCTATCGGGAGCTGCCGCTGAGGCTGTTTGAGCTGGGCACGGTCTATCGCTACGAGCGGGCCGGCACACTGCACGGCTTGATGCGGATTCGGGGATTCACCCAAGACGACAGCCATATCTATTGCGCCCGTGAGCAACTGGCTGACGAGATCGCGTCCTTGCTGGACTTTGTGTTGTCAGTCCTCAAGGCGTTCGGATTTGAGGACTTCGCCTTCAACCTGTCCACCAAGAACCCCGAGAAATATGTCGGTGACGATGAGATCTGGGATCAAGCCACCGAGGCCCTGCGTCAGGCCCTCGACCGTCACGGGCTCGAGTATGGGGTCAAGGAGGGCGATGCCGCCTTCTATGGTCCCAAGATCGATATCGATGTGCGTGATGCCATCGGTCGCTCGTGGCAGCTCTCCACCATCCAGGCCGACTTCCAGCTTCCCGAACGGTTTGATCTTGAATATGTCGGCGCCGACAACGAGCGCCACCGTCCGATCATGTTGCACCGAGCCCTGTTCGGTTCGGTCGAGCGGTTCTTTGGGGTCTTGATCGAGCACTATGCCGGCAACTTCCCAACCTGGTTGGCACCGGTCCAGGTCAGGGTGCTTCCGGTTGCCAGCGACCATGAGGACTATGCCCGCCACGTGGTCGATCGCCTGGCAGCGGCCGGCTGCCGGGTTGACATGGTCTCAGCCAACGATGCCCTCGGCAAGCGGATTCGAGCTTCCAAGCTCGACAAACTTCCCTACATCCTGGTCGTTGGCAACGATGATGTGGAAGCCGAAACCGTCGGCGTCAACCCCCGTGGCGGCGAGGTGGAACGCGGCGTCGGACTCGACGACTTCATCACCCAGATCACCGGCGAGATCACCGCGTCGACCGAGAGCGCCCTCAACGCCTGATGGTGGAGCACACACTGGGCCTGGTCGCCCAGGTCGGCAAAACTGATGGTCGGGTCGGGCTAGGCTGGCGATCCATGGTCGGTATTGCTGGCGTTGATCGCGTATCCGGTCCGGTCGGCATGATCGGAGCTCACAACCCGCTGTCGGTCACCGCTGGTGTCGAAGGGCGCTCCCATGTTTGATGGCAAGTTTCGGGCCCCGATCGATGCAGCGATTCGTCCCCTCGGACAATGGATGCGCAAGACCCGTCTGACACCGGACTATCTCACCTTCTTGGGCCTCGCAATCGGGATCGGGGCAGCGATCGCTGTCGGAGCTGGATACCTCCATCTCGGACTGATCCTGGTGATCCTGGCGGCCTTGCCCGATCTGCTCGACGGGGCCTTGGCCAAAGCTTCGGGTGCTGCCAGCCAGCGTGGCGCCTTTTTTGATTCGACTGTTGACCGGATCACCGATGCCCTCCTGCTCGGGGGCATCGCCTACTATTTCGCCATCACCTACGATCCCCGGATCGCAGTCCTGCCGTTTGCGGTGTCATCGATCTCGTTGGTGATCTCCTATCAGCGGGCCAAGGCTGAATCCTTGGGGCTCGATGCCAAGGGCGGCTTGATGGAACGGGCCGAACGGATCGTGGTGATCTCGATCGGCATCCTGGTTGAACCCTGGTGGCATGGCGCCCTGATCTGGGTCATGTGGATCATGCTTGTCTTGATCACGATCACCGCTCTTCAGCGATTCGTCAAGGTCTGGAAACAAGCCGAGGTCGCCCCGGTCACCCAGGCCCGTATCGATATTCGTCGGGCCCGGCGAGAATTGCGTCGTGAAGCTCGCGTCGAGTGGAGACGGACCATGATTCCCCGCCGCCGACCGGTGTCCAAGCGTGACTAAAATCTCGCTTCACGATCGGCTTGCCCCCGACGCGCTCAAGGACGCGCTGACGGTTGGAGCTTTCCGGGCAGCATCGGGACTGTCCTCGCTGATACCCGGTCGTCGCGCCCACCCGATCATTCCTTGGATGGGACGAGTCAGTCGGATGATGAGCCGCTCCGAACGTGCCCAGATGGTGGCCCGCCACCTTCACCGGGTGGATCCCACCCTTGATGGCTCGGCGCTGGCGTCTGCGGTCGATGCTGCATTCGGCTCCTACGCCCGATACTGGGCTGAGAGCTTTCGCCTCCCTCATCTCCCTTCCGATGAGGTCGCCGCCAAGATGACCGTCGATGGGCTGGAACATATCGAAGCTGCTCATGAGCGAGGCAAGGGGACCATCTTGGCCTTGCCCCATCTCGGCGGATGGGAATGGGCTGGCCGGTGGCTGATCGAACTCGGCTATCCGATGACCGTGGTCGTCGAGCGGATCAACCCGCCAAAACTGTTTGACTGGTTTGTGGATCTGCGCCAATCCCTCGGCATGACGGTTGTCCCCCTCGGAACTGGGGCTGGCAAGCGGGTCTTGGGCGCCCTGCGCAACAATGAAGTGGTCTGTCTGCTCTGTGATCGAGATATCGCCGGTGATGGTGTTGAGACCGAGTTCTTCGGCGAAACCACCACCCTCCCCGCTGGCCCGGTCACCCTCGGCCTGCGCACCGGCGCAGCGGTCTTGCCCACCGCGGTCTATTTCACCGATGAAGTCGATGGCCACCACGGCGTGGTTCGGCCACCCCTGGCGCTTCAACGCACCGACCGTCGCCTGGCTGAAGATCGCCACGATGGGCTCGCCCTGCTTGCCGGTGAGCTGGAGTACCTGATTCGCCAGGCTCCCGAGCAGTGGCATCTCTTCCAACCCAACTGGCCGTCCGATCCGGGGTATCGCCGATGACTGCAACGACCGATCAGGCTCTCAAGGTGGCCATGGTGTGCCCCTACAGCGTGGGTGTTCCCGGAGGGGTCCAGATCCAGGCGATCGGGTTGGCTCGTGAGCTGCAACGGATGGGGCACGAGGTCGATGTTCTGACCCTGTGCGATGGGCCGACCCCTGATCCGGTGGTGATCCCGCTGGGGAAGAGCTTGCCGATGTCGGCCAATGGCTCGGTTGCCCTGATCTCGTTGAGTCCGTTGACGGCGGTCAGAGTCCGTCGTGCTCTGCGCCAGGGGGACTATGACGTCGTCCACATCCATGAGCCCCTGATTCCGGCGGTGTCGCACATGGCCCTCATGGGCAAGTGTGGGCCCAAGGTCGGGACCTTCCATGCTGCCGGTGTGCTCCCGCTGTATCGGCTTTTCGCCCCGGCCTTGCGCTGGATGCTGAAACGACTCGACTATCGGGTAGCGGTATCCAAAGATGCCCGAGCCCTGGTTGAAACCACCCTCGGTGGCAGCTACGAGACCCTGTTCAACGGGATCGAACAGGCCGAGTTCGAGGCAGCGATTCCGCATCCAGCCACTCGGCCGACCATTTTCTTTTTGGGTCGCCACGAAGAACGCAAGGGGCTTGGCGTACTGCTCGACGCGATCTCAAAGATCGATCTTGATATCGCCTGTTGGATCGGGGGAGTGGGGCCCGATACCGATGAGCTGAAGAAGCGTTATGGCGATGATGATCGGCTCGAATGGCTCGGACGCATCGATGAAGCGGACAAGCTCGCTCGGTTGCGCGGCGCTTCGGTCTTTTGCGCTCCATCGTTGTATGGCGAATCCTTCGGCATCGTCTTGCTGGAAGGGATGGCAGCCCTCACCCCGGTGGTCGCCAGCCGGCTCGATGGCTACCAGAACGTGGCTACCGACGGTGTCGACGCGCTCCTCGTGCCGCCTGGCGATGCCGACGCTCTGGCTGAAGCCCTGGTGAAGGTGCTGACCGATCACGACCTTGCCGATCGTCTGGCTGCTGCTGGTCGTGAGCGAGCCCGCCAACTCTCGATGGAAGAGCTGGCATCGCGCTATGTCGAGATCTATCGCCAGGTGCTGGCTCGTCGCGCCACATCCTAAACCTGGGGCCTATACCTCCAGCGGTCAGGCGGTGACCCTAGACTGATCACCATGATTTGGCTTCTTGTCATCCTGGTGATCCTCGCTCTCATCGTCGCCTATGTGATCGCGGCGTATAACGGGCTGATCCGTCGGCGTAACCAGATTGAGAATGCGTGGGCCCAAATCGATGTCCAGCTCAAGCGGCGCCTCAATCTGATTCCCAACCTGGTCGAAACGGTCAAGGGATATGCGTCCCACGAACGTGAAGCTCTCGAAGCGGTGATCGCTGCTCGTAGCGCCGCTGTCGCTGCTCCCGACACCCCTGAGGCCCAGTCCCAGGTTGAAGGACAGGTCCGTTCCACTCTGGGTCGGCTTTTCGCCCTTGGTGAGTCCTATCCCGAACTCAAGGCCAACCAGAACTTCTTGTCGCTTCAAGAAGAGCTCAGCGCAACCGAGGGCCGGGTCGCCTACGCCCGCCAGTTCTACAACGACGCGGTCTTCCAGTACAACAACAAGATCGAGCAATTCCCGACCGTGATCTTCGCTCGGATGCTCGGGTTCCAGCGTCGAGCCTCATTCGAGGCTGATGAAGCTGCTCGCAGCGTCCCCAACGTGTCGTTCTGATCACTCGATGTACGAACTGATCCAGTCCAACAAACGACGCAGTGCAGCCCTGATCGCGGGGTTTGTCCTGCTCATGGTGGCTGTGGGAGCTGCTGTCGGCGTCTTGATCGGCCACGGTCCGCTGGCCACCGTGGTGGCTCTGGTGATCGGAGGCCTGCTGGCCTTTATCAGTTATTGGAAGTCCGATTCGATCGCCTTGGCTGCCAGCCGGGCCCATCCAGCTGATGAACGCGAATATGCCCGACTTCACAACCTGGTGGAAGGGCTCTGTATCGCTTCGGGTTTGCCCAAACCGCGGGTCTATGTCGTCGATGATGCGGCGCCCAATGCCTTCGCCACCGGGCGTAATCCCCAACACGCGGCGATCGCCGTGACCACCGGTTTGTTGGACAAGCTCAACCGGGTTGAGCTCGAAGGTGTGGTGGCCCACGAGTTGAGCCATATCCGCAATTACGACATCTTGGTGTCCACCTTGGCGGTCACCCTGGTGGGAACGATCGCTCTCCTGTCCGATCTGGCGATTCGAGCGATGTGGTGGAATGGTGGCCGGGTTCGCCGGCAAGGCGATCGTCGTGACACCCTCAACCCGCTGGCCTTGATCGGTTTTGTCTTGATCCTGGTCGCGCCCCTCGTCTCCCGAGCGATGCAGGCCGCGGTCTCTCGTCGGCGGGAGACCTTGGCCGATGTCTCCGCCTGTCAGATGACCCGGTATCCGCCAGGCCTGATCTCAGCGCTCGAAAAGCTCAAGGCTGACACCACGGTGACCCATTCGGCGTCGACGGCTACCGCCCATCTTTGGATCGAACAGCCGATGAGTGGTGTCGGTGACCGGGGTAGGCTCGCCCGATCCAATCGCTGGTTTAATACCCATCCGCCGCTCGACGAGCGGATTGCACTCTTGAGGGAACTATGAACAAGACCTTGATCGTTCTCGCCGGTATCGCGTTGGCCGTTGTGCCGGCTTGCTCTGGCGACGACACCAGCGCACCGTTAGATACCGCTGGTGCGACGACCATACCGGTGACATCGCCAGCAACGACCACGAAACCGGCGACGACCGTGCCGGCAACCACGGTGCCCGAAGTCGTGGTCCGTATGCCGCTGACCGGAGTGCCGGTGGGGTCCGAGACCGAGATTCCTGATCGTCCAGCCCTGGTGATCAAGGTGTCCAACGCTGGACCGACCGTGAGGCCCCAAGCTGGGCTCAACAATGCCGACATCGTGGTTGAGGAGGTCATCAATGATGCTTCCACCCGGTTTGCGGCGGTGTTCCACTCGGGTGGATCCGATCTGGTTGGCCCAATTCGATCGGGTCGGGCCCAAGACCCCGAGCTCTTGATGATGCTCGACCAGCCGCTGTTTGGCTATAGCGGGGCAAATCGGTATGCGACCAGGGTGATTCGCAATAGTGGGATGATCGATGTCGGCGTCGATCGAGCTGAGGGCTATTACCGCCGCCAAGGAGCGGGCAAGCGGGCCCCGAACAACCTCTATAACGACACGACCACCCTGTGGCAGTACTCCGATAAGACCGCTGGTCGGCCCACCGAGATCTTCACCTTTGTCGACAGTCCTGAGGAGATTCCTGGGTCACCGGCAACCCAGATCGATCTCAAGCTCGACAGTGTGCGAGCAATGTGGAAGTACGATGCCGAGACCGACATGTACTACCGGTACCACGCTGGTGAGCCCCATTCGACCGAGAACGGTTCGGTGGTCGAGCAGATCTCGGCAAAGAACATCGTGGTGATGGTGGCCGACTACAGCCGATCGGAAGACGGCAACCCGTTTGCCCACGTGATCGGCACCAATACCGCCTATGTGTTCAGCCACGGCACGGTCCAGGTGGGTACCTGGAACCGTGATGAGGTCACCGCTGGGCTCAATCTCACCGATAGCTCTGGCACTCCGCTGGTCGTCCAGGTGGGACGATCCTGGATCGAGGTGCCTCGCAATATCGAGGGCACGGTGGCCTATAGCTGATCGCTCGACAGCTGCCGAAAGTCGGGAACGAACCGGCTGTCGAAGGTGATCGTTAGACCAGCCGTCGAGCGGCAGCGGTCACGATCTTGATCGCGTTGTCTTCAACGCGGGCATGCACCGAGGGATCGGGGATCTCCTGGGCAGTGCGATTGACCAAGACTCCGGCGACCATGCCGGCTCGCCATCCATTGGTGGCGCACTGGGTAAACAGGGTCGCCGATTCCATCTCATAATTGAGGACATGGAGCTGGGCCCATTCATCTCGCGACCCCTGGAGCGAGCGGCGAACATAGCCTGACACGGTGTCGTAGCGTTCTTGGCCGGGATAGAAGGTGTCCGACGCCACCGTGATGCCGACGTGATAGGGCATCTCCGACTCGCGGGCCGCGGCGACCATCGCTTCGACACAATCGAAATGGGCGACCGCCGGGTATTCGTAGGGGGCGAAATGGCCGCTAGCGCCGTCGAGACGAACCGTTCCGGTGGTCACGATCACGTCAGCAACACCGATCTCGTCCTGGATCGCTCCGGTGGTGCCGACCCGGAGGAAGGTTCGGATCCCAAGCTGGCCAAGCTCTTCAACAGCGATCGAGGTCGCCGGGAAGGATGGCGATGGTGGCGCCCTCGAGCTGGTCGCTGGTCAGGTTGAGATGGAAGACGTCTGACATGGGTGACACGGTATCGACTCGATGCCGCGGTGGCTGATCTCATCGATGGGTTCCGGCCGCGAGGGGTGGGGTCCGATATCGCCCGGAGTATTACATTTTGTTAAGGTGTGGGATCCCTAGAGGGACAACCGCCCGACCGTCGGGCTGGTTGAGCGCACGGAGGAGGACGCGGTGGAGCTCGCTGGAAGACTTGAGCGATTAGGCACGGAAACGGCATTTGCAGTCTCGATGGCTGCTGCTGACTGGGCAGCAAAAGGAAACAAGGTATATCCCTTCCACTTGGGTGATATCAACCTGCCCACTCCAGCCAACGTGGTCGAGGCGATGAACCGAGCGATCTCCAATGGCAAGACCGGCTACTGCCCAGCAGCGGGCATTCCCGCCCTGCGTGAGGCGTTGGCCAACAATATTGGTACCGATCGACAGATGACCTTGTCGGCCGACAATATCGTGGTCGAGCCTGGCGGTAAGCCGGTCATCTCCAAGTTCATCCAGACGGTGATGAACCCTGGCGATGGGGTGCTCTATCCCAATCCCGGCTATCCGATCTATGAGAGTCAGGTTGACTATTTCGGTGGGGTGCGCATGCCGTATCGCTATGTACCGACCCCGACCGGATTCGGTATCGACCTCGACCAGTTGCGGGAACTTGCCCCCAAGGCGCGAGTCCTGATCTATAACAATCTTCAGAACCCGCTGGGGTGCGAAAGCAGCCCCGAAGAGATGGCCGAAATCGCCAAGATCGCCATCGAGAACGACCTCATGGTGCTGTCCGATGAGGCCTATTTTGAGATGCGCTACTCAGGAACCTCCCAGTCGATTGCTGCCGAGCCGGGCATGGCTGAGCGGACGGTGATCCTCTACACGTTTTCCAAGAAGTTCGCCATGACCGGATGGCGTCTGGGGTGCGCTGCCGCCCCGGTCGAGTTGGCTCAACAGCTGGCCAAGCTCAACACCAACGATGAGTCGTGTACCACCCACTTCGTTCAAGAAGCCGGGGTGGAAGCTCTGCGGGATCCCTCGGGAGCACAAGCCCTGCTCACCGAGCTTCAGCGTCGTCGCGATGCCGCCCACAGCGCCCTGATGGAGGTGCCTGGTCTGGTCTGCCCCAAACCTGAAGCCACCTTCTATCTCTTCCCCAACGTGACCGAGACGATGGCCCAGGTGGGCATCGATTCGGTGGCCGACTTTGCTACCGCGGCCCTCCATAACACCGGGGTCTCGTTCTGTACCCGTCACCACTTCGGTACCGCCGGAGCCGATGAAACCGATCACTACATCCGCTTTGCCTATTCCGGCATCGAGGTTGACCAGATCGAAGAAGGAATCCACAAACTTGCTAACTGGGTGGGAGGTCACCGATGAGCCCAAGAATTGTTGTTACCGGAAAGATCCCCGCCGCGGGTCTCGACATTTTGGACCAGGCCGGCGACCTGTGGGCCTGGGACTCTGAGGACCAGATTCCCGTTGACGTTCGCGACCAGCACCTCGCCGATGCTGACGCTGTCGTCACCTTGCTGACCGACCAGGTCAACGATGAGTTTCTCGACAAGGCCCCCAAGGCCAAGATCATCGCCAATGTGGCGGTTGGCTACAACAATATTGATGTTGCCGCGTGTGAGCGGCGCGGGGTCATCGTCACCAACACACCGGGTGTGCTCACCGATGCCACCGCTGATCTGACCATGTCCTTGCTCTTGATGGTGACTCGCCGCTTGGCTGAAGGCGAGCGTCTGATTCGCTCTCAAACGCCCTGGCAGTGGGGGATGTTCATGATGCTCGGTACCGGGATCCAGGGCCGCCAGCTCGGGATCATCGGGATGGGAGCGATCGGACGAGCCCTGGCTCGGCGAGCCAAGGCATTTGGGATGACCATCGTCTACCACGACCAGATGCCCCTCGATCCGGACACCGAGGCCGAGCTTGGGGCTCGCAAGGTGTGCATGGATGAACTCTTGAGTACCAGCCTGGTCGTTTCGGTCAATACGCCCTATCTGCCCGAAACCCATCACCTGATCGATGCCGATGCCTTGGCCAAGATGCGTTCCGATGCCTTCGTGATCAACTCGGCCCGCGGCCCGATCATCGATGAGGAGGCCCTGGTCGAGGCCCTGCGTTCCGGCCAGATCGCTGGAGCTGGCCTCGACGTGTTCGAGAACGAGCCCACGGTCCACCCGGGACTCCTCGAACTGGACAATGTCGTCATGTTGCCCCACCTCGGCTCAGCGACGATCGATACCCGTTCAGCGATGGCTGAACTGGCGGCTCGCAATGTGGTTGCGGTCTTGGCTGGCCAGGACCCGATCACCGGGGTCTCGTCCTAACCCTCGACTCGTCGGCTTGATGGTCGGCTGGAATTGCTACTGCCCAGGCCGTTTGGCCTGGGCAGTAGGCGTTGAGGAGTGGCGCGAGCGATCAGATCGCGTCGATGATCCGATTCAGGGTGACGCTGGGCCGCATCGCTGCTGCTGCCAGCTGGGGATCTGGCTGGTAATAGCCGCCGATGTCATTTGAGATGCCCTGGACAGCGATCAACTCGGCATCGATGTCGTCGATGCGGGAGCTGAGTTCGGCAGCGACCGGAGCAAACCGAGCAGCGAGCTCAGCATCATCGGTTTGGGCAGCCAAGGCTTCAGCCCAATAGGCGGCCAGCCAGGCATGGCTGCCACGGTTGTCAACCTTGCCCAAACGGCGAGCCGGCGATCGGTTCTCGTCGAGCACGCGCCCAACAGCGGTTTCGAGTGTGGTGCCGAGCACCTTGGCTTTCGGGTTGTCGTTGACCCCAGCGAGATGTTCCAGGGAAACCGTGAGGGCAAGAAATTCCCCGAGTGAGTCCCAACGAAGATAATTCTCTTTCTCGAACTGTTGGACATGCTTGGGTGCCGAACCGCCGGCCCCGGTTTCAAACATGCCGCCGCCGTTCATCAGGGGGACCACCGACAGCATCTTGGCACTGGTTCCCAATTCGATGATCGGGAAGAGGTCGGTGTTGTAGTCGCGCAGCACATTGCCGGTCACCGAGATCGTGTCGAGCCCCTCGCGTGCCCGGCTGATCGAGAGCTTGGTGGCCTCCACCGGCGACATGATGCGGATATCGAGTCCCTCGGTGTCATGGTCGGCCAGATAGGTGTTGACCTTGGTGATGAGCTGGGCATCATGGGCCCGGTCGGCATCGAGCCAGAAGACCGCCGGAGCACCGGTGGCCCGAGCGCGGGTAACCGCCAGCTTGACCCAGTCCTGGATCGGGAGATCCTTCACATTGCACATCCGCCACACATCGCCTTCACCGACCTCGAAGGACAAGATGGTGTCGCCAGCCTGGTTGACCACCCGGACAGTGCCGTCGGCGGGTACCTCGAAGGTCTTGTCGTGGCTGCCGTACTCTTCGGCCTTTTGGGCCATCAGACCAACATTGGGTACCGATCCCATCGTGGCGGGATCAAAGGCGCCATGGGCGATGCAGTCATCGATCACCGCCTGATACACGCCGGCATAGCAGGAGTCGGGGATGACCGCCTTACAGTCCTCGGTTTCGCCATCGGGGTTCCACATCTGGCCACCCTGGCGGATCATGGCCGGCATAGAGGCATCGACGATGATGTCGCTGGGAACATGAAGATTGGTGATCCCCCGATCGGAATCGACCATGGCCATATTCGGACGTTGGGTCCAGACTTCAGCGATATCGGCAGCGATCGCATCACGGGTTTCCGGTGACAGGGTCTCGATGGCTGACAGTACATTGCCCCAGCCATTGTTGGGATCACCGCCAGCATTGGCGATCACCTCGCCCCACTTGTCGAAGACCGGAGCGAAGAAGACCTTGACCGCATGGCCGAAGATGATCGGGTCGGAGACCTTCATCATGGTGGCCTTCATGTGGAGGGAGAACAACACATCCCGTTTGGCGGCATCGGCGATCTGGTCGGCCAGGAAGGCCACCAGGGCCTTCTTCGACATAAAGGTGCCATCGACCACTTCACCAGCCAAGACCGGGACCGAGTCTTTCCCCATCGAGTGAGGATGACTCTTGGCATAGGCCTTGACCACCGCGGCAGCACGGCGGTCGGAATTGCCCTCGCGCAAGACCGGGTTGACCGCCGACCCCTTGGCCCGGTCGTAGCGAGCCTTGATGTCACGCTCAGCATCATCGGCTGGGTTGTCCGGATAATTCGGCACCGCGTAGCCATGGGCTTGGAGTTCGGCTATCGCTGCCTTGAGCTGGGGCATCGAGGCCGAAATATTGGGCAGCTTGATGACATTGGCGCCCGGCGTCTTGACCAGTTCACCCAGCTCGGCCAGGTCGTCGCTGACCGCGTGATCTCCGAGCAGATCGGGGAATTGGGCGAGGATGCGACCCGTCAGGGAGATATCCCGGGTCTCCACCTCAACATTGGCGGCCCGAGCAAAGGCCTGAACGATCGGAAGGAGTGAATAGGTCGCCAGGGCTGGCGCCTCGTCGGTGTGGGTATAGATGATCTTGGAATCGGTCACGCCGCGAGCGTAGTCGCCCACGAGTCCCCGCTTCGAGAGGTGCTCAGCCTGGTCCGCGAAAGCGTTGGTCAGTCGGCAGTGCCGGCCACCTGATCGAGCCAGGTGACCAGATCACGGTAGACCACCAGATGGTCGGGCTCGTTGAAGACCTCGTGATACCAGCCTTCGTAGTAGTGGGCGGTGATATCAGCCGTGGTGGCCGATGCTTCGAGCTGGCGACTTCCATCGACCGAGGCCAGCTTGTCGGCGGTGCCATGGAGCAACAAGATCGGCAGATCAAGGCGGCTGTAGTGGTTGGGGAAGGTTGCCATCTCCGCAAGTAAGGCTCCACCGAGACCGGCCGAGATCTTGCCGTTGAACACCAAGGGATCGTTGAGATATCTGTCGACCACCGCCGGATCGCGGCAGATCGAGGTGGCATCCAGCTGGGTGAGCCGCAGCCTCGGGGCCAGTCGACCGATCAGGGGAGCGAGGGCCGCGGTCACCGCGCCCAGATCGTCACCGGCCACCAGCGCCGGCCCTGACAAGACCGCTCCAGCAAGGCCCTTAGGAGCTCGAATCAGATGGCCCATCACGATATGTCCGCCCATCGAGTGGCCAGCGATCACGAGTGGCCGATCGGGGTGTTCGGCGGTCACCAGAGAGCGGAACTGGGCGACATCAGCCATGAACTCGTCGTAGGAGCGGATCATTGCCCGCGGGCCATCGGAGCGTCCATGCCCTCTCAGATCAAAGGTCTCAACGCCATACCCAGCGCTGTTCAGATAGCGAGCCAGGTCGGCATAGCGTCCCGAATGCTCGGCGAGACCGTGGATCAGGATCACCACCGCGGTGATGTCGGCATCGGGTAACCATGATTGGCGGTAGAGCACCCGCTTGTCAGCGGTGGTGAATGAGCCCTCGTGATGTTGGGTCATCTGCCTAGTGTGCCATCTCGACCGGATCGAGGGGAGCGTTCCTAGTCGGTGAGATGATCGTCGATCGAGACCAGAGCGGTCGATCGAACGTAGCCGAGCAAGGGGGTGACCTTGACGGTGACCAGGGCTCCCTGAGGAGCGGTTGTCGCTTCGCCGGCCATCACGGCGATGATGCGCTGCTGGGTGCCATTGTCGATCGCCAGATAGGTGGCGAAATGATCATCGCGGGCAAATGGTCGGACGATCGAGAACCGATAGCGGCCCAAGACCTCGCGAGGTCGGCGTGAGCGCACGATCGTGCCGGTTCGTTCAAGGGTGACGAAGGAATCGATGATGCCGGCCACCATGGTCCACAATCCCACGACCAGGGGGATGAGGACGATGATCCCGACCACATCGGTGACGATGCCCACCATGGTTGATCGTCCTAGTAGCCGGTCGACGAGGTCGGCAAAGAGCTCGCCATCACCGATTCGGGTCAGCCAGATCGCCACCACTCGGGCGACGAAAAAGACCACAGCCCCGATCACGGCAGTCCACACTGGATGGCGGCCATAGCCGAGCCAGGCGGGATAGATCGTTCGCACCGTTCGAGGTGACTCGCCAGCGGACGACCACACGATGCGATGGTCTTCGGGAGTGATCGGGAGTTGGGCGAGGACCTGATCGTTGACCCCCAGGACAGCAGCCATTGCCAGCCATGACTGTTGGGTTGGTGAAGCGATCACCCGGGCTTGAGCGGGGATGCGCTCGGTTAACCGGCGCCGGAACCCCATCCATTGGCGGGCTCGGGCAATGCCGGCTTGGGTCGGAGTGGCCTTGGTGATCGAGAGGCGTCGGAGGGTAGCCACCGCCAGGGTGATCAGGGCCGCGACCGAGACCAGCCACCACACCCGCGGTGTTGCCGATTCGGCCAGACTGGTCGGGGTCCCCCGGTGAGCTCCAAACCAGGCGGCCAGGAGCCCGATCATGATGACTGCACCGATCGGGGCTAGGTCGATCACCGAGTAGCGCTTCTTGATCAACCCCATCGCCTGAGCGGTGTCATACACCGAGCGCCGGAATCGGTTGAGCCACCGACGGTTGAGACGGTGGTGCGACTCAGCCAGGATTCCTGCTGTGGTCATCCCGTTCGATGAACGCGAAATGAGATGGTTGAGCACCTGATGCTCAAAGGGATGGAGCGCACCGGTGGGGAGATCCGGGGTTCGGGTGATGACCACCAGCTCACCGTTTGCGGTTGCCAGACGGATCCATCCCCGAGATGCCAGATCGAGGGCGGTGGCGGTGACCGCTGAGAGCGGAATGCCGCGCTGGCTGGTGAGGGCGGCCACCACCGCCGGTGGCTCAAGCTCATCATCGACCGGGGCGGGACGACCTTGGTCGGGCCCGTCCGCACAGTCGGTGCGGGTGGACCATTCAGTGAACCAGTAGCCAGCCCAACCGATAAGGGCCGCAAGGGTGGTGACCACCAGGGTGGTGACCGATGGGCGATGAAGTACAGCGCTCAGCTCAACCGACGCGATCGTGAACATGGTGGTCACCATGATATGCCTCGACCGGTAGGGGATGTGTTACTCATCGAGCGGTGCTGACGGGTGGTCGGGCGTGGCCTGATCATGGCGAATCCAAACGGTGCGCTGGGGGAACGGGATCTCGATGCCGGCATTGTCGAGCGCGGCTTTGACGTGTTGGCGAAGCTCTCGCTGGATCCGGTATTGAGAGCCTGGTTCGACCTTGACGGTGAGGCGGAGAGAGACCGCATCGGCACCGAGATCCTCGACTCCGAGGACTCGCGGCGGCTCCAAGATGTCCTCAACGATTCCTTCTTTGGCAGCGACCTCATCGGCAGCCTGTTGGATCAGACGTTGGGCTTCCACAAGATCGGCGTCGTAGGCCACCGAAAAGTCGAGCAAGGCGATGGAGAAAACCTGGCTGCGGTTGCCGACTCGATTGATCACCCCGTTGGGCACATGCCATACCGTGCCGTTAAAGCTGCGTACCACCGTGGCGCGCAAGGTGAGCTTTTCAACCACACCGACCGCGTCGCCGATATCGACGATGTCACCGATGCCGAGCTGGTCTTCGATCAGCATGAAGAGGCCAGCGATACAGTCTTTGACCAGGGCTTGAGCACCAAAGCCAAGGGCGATACCGGCGATACCGGCGCCAGCGATGAGGGGAGCGATATCGATCCCTACGATGCTCAGCATGGTGATGCCGGCGATGGTCCAGATCGCCACGGTCACCGTTGAGGTGATCACGGTCGAGACCGAGGTGGCTCGGGCTTCTCGCCGGGTGGCGGCGGTATGGAGCAGGTTGCCGGGGATATCGGATTCGCTTTGAACCGAGAACAAGGGAACATCGAGGAGGGGGCCGTCGGGAGCGATAGCTCGCTTGACCACGGCTCGGATCCATCGACGGGCAAGTCGGGACACGATCCAGGCGACGAGGGCGACGATGACCACTCGCAAGGGGCGGCCCACCATCCACATGACGACCGTGGCGATGGCTGTGGAATCGCCAAAGGTCGAATAGGCCCACTGGCAGAGGACGTCAGCGTCGGTACAGGGGGATGAAGCGAGAATCGGCACATCAAGACCGTAGCTTCCTTTGGTGGTGTGATCGCAGCAAACCACCTCGACATGCAGGAGATTCCCCGCGTGGCACGGTTTCGTGGCCTAGACTTTTATCCCGTGCTCGCCGATCGATTGAGGGTTTTTCGTCCCAAAACCTTTGAACTTGGTCGAGTTGAGCTGCGCGAGCTCATGCGGCGCTCTCGTGAGGTCGTCTTGTTGGCCGCGATCACCGGGATTCTGACCGGTTTGGCGGTCCGAGGCTTCGACTATGTGGTCGAGTCGCTCTACCACCGAGTGGTTCACGCTCCACTCTGGTTGACGGTGGTGACCCCCGCTGCTGGTCTGGTGGTCTCGGCCCTCATCCTGCGCTATGTCGGCAATGGTGCCTCCTCAGCGACATCTGACGAGTATTTGCGGGCCTACCACGATCATGCCTATCGACTTCGTCCTCGCTTCGTGGCGGCTCGCACCATGGCTGCCATCGCCACGCTCGGTAGCGGGGGAGCGCTCGGTCTTGAAGGTCCCTCGCTCTATGGCGGCGCGGCGCTCGGTCGCTTTATCCAAGAACGCCTGCCCCGTCCCTTCCGCGGAAGCGATCATCGCATCTTGCTGGTCGCCGGAGCGGCGGCCGGGGTGGCGGCCATCTTTAAGGCTCCGGCAACCGGAGCAATCTTTGCCCTCGAAGTGCCCTATCGGGACGAGCTTGGCCGCCGCATGTTGCTGCCAGCCCTGGTCGCCAGTGCCAGCGGCTATCTGACCTTTGTCATGTTGAGCAGCACCACGCCTCTGCTTGGTGTTGGTCGATTCACGATTCGGGAATTCGATCTGCGCGATCTAGCTGGTGCCCTGATCGTGGGCGTGGTGTGTGCCATCGGGGCCCGCACCTTTGCCCGCATGATGAAGATTGCCAAGCGCTACACCAATGGCCCAATGTTTCCTCGGGTTGCGGTCAGCGCCTTTGGACTGATGGCCCTGGTCCTCATCTCTCGTCAGCTGACCGTCTCGCAGGGATTGACCGATATCCCCTTGAGCATCGGTGCTGGGTATGAGGTCTTCCGAGATCTCCTCTTGGTCGAATCGGATATCGCCATCTGGGTCTTGATGTGTCTCTTCGTGATCCGAACGTTGGCATCAGCCCTGACGACCACCGGATCAGGCGTGGGTGGACTCTTTATTCCCCTCGTCGTTGCTGGAGGTATCACCGGGCTGGGAATCGGCGAGATCGTCCACCACAACCGGGCCCAGATGTACACCCTCCTGGGGGTGGCCGCCTTCTTGGGTGCCGGCTATCGGGTACCGCTGGCAGCGGTCATGTTCGTTGCCGAAACCACCGGCAAACCGAATTTTGTGGTGCCGGCGCTCCTGGCCGCGGTGGCTGCCGACCTGGTGATGGGCAGCCACTCGATCACTGCCTTCCAGCGTCGTCCCGGCGACGTTGACCACCACGAATAGGCTCGGTCTCGCTGTTCGGTCGACCGATGGTCTCAGCTGCCAAGGGCGGCGAAGACCGCATTTGATCGTTTGACCTCGCCCATCGGTGCATGACCGGCCGGTGAATAGCGGTGGCCCGGATAGAGGATGACCTCGTCATCAACGGTGGAGAGTCGACGCAAGCTCTCCACCATCTGGTCAGGATCGGCCCCCGGAAGATCGGTGCGGCCACAGCCATCGAGAAAGAGGGTGTCGCCGGCGACCAGCTTGTCATCAACGAAGAAACACTGGCTGCCCGGGGTGTGGCCGGGGGTATGGACCAGTCGAATATCGATCGTTCCCACGGTGACGATATCTCCGGAGGCATGCCCGATCAGATCGCTGACCCCGGTGGTGCGCTCGATCCATGGAATCTCGTCAGCTTGGGTGTGAATCGGGCACGAGACATGGTTGAGGAGTTCAGCGATGCCGGCGATCTCAAAACCGAATACCGAACCGCCGATATGGTCGGCGTGGTAGTGGGTTGCCAAGACCCCGGTGATCGTCATCCCATCGGCTCCCACCGCTTCGATCAGTCCAGCCGGGTCATAGGCCGGGTCGACCACCAAGCATTCACCGGTCTGGCGATCACCGATCGCATAGACGAAATTGACCATCTGAACGGCGATCGGATCATCGGTGGCAAAGTCGATTCCTGACAAGAGTTGACGGAAATAGAGCCGGTCATCGTTGAGGTGGGCCATCTCAGGAGCGTACGCTCCCTTCCCATGACGGCAACTATCGCGGCGGCATCGGCACGACTTGACCATCTTGAGGTGGGCCAGGTGATCCCCTATGGAGGGAATCGGGTGGCCATCGTCGATGCCGACCTGGCAGCGGCCTTCGCTCCCGGCGATCGGATCGTGGTCGACCCGTCCACCGGCGAGATCCTGCACATTTCGCAGGCCGATCACGACACCGTTGCCGCCAGTGTGACGCAAGCGGTCGATGCCTTCGCTGCCCTCGGAGCCTGCACCGATGACCAGATCACCCGGTTCTTTCACGAGTTCGCCCAACGTTTGGCCGATGATGAGAGCTTTGCAGAGATCGCTGCCGCCAATGCTGGCGATCTCGCCGCGGCGCGCCAGAGAGGGCGTTCGACCACCCGGTTAGAGCTCACCCCAACGATGCGATCCGACATGGTGGCCGGATTGAGAGGCTGGGCCGATCAGCCCGCGGCACGCGATCGCCTGGAACAGCGGATCGACCATGACGGTTGGTCGATCGAAGCCCGTCGGGCTCCGCTCGGGGTGGTCGGATTCGTCTTTGAGGGGCGTCCCAACGTGTTTGCCGATGCTGCCGGTGTGGTGCGAACAGGCAATACCGTGGTTTTTCGTATCGGATCGGATGCCCTCGGCACTGCCCGGGCGATCGTTGATCATGCCCTCACCCCGGCGCTGGTCTCCGCTGGCTTGCCAGTCGGCACGGTCGGCCTGATCGATGCGAGTGCTCACGCTGCCGGATGGGCCCTGTTCAGCGATCCTCGACTCTCGTTGGCAGTCGCTCGGGGATCGGGTCGAGCGGTAGCCCAACTGGGAGCGGTCGCTCGCCAGGCTGGGGTGCCGGTGAGCCTCCACGGCACCGGCGGAGCGTGGATGATCCTGGCCGACGATGCTGATCCCGATCGGGTCGCCGCCGCGGTGCGCCATTCGCTGGACCGCAAGGTGTGCAATACCTTGAACACCTGTTGTGTGGTTGCTGACGGTGCTGATGAGCTGGTGCCAATCGTGGTCGACGCCGTGCTCGCGGCCGGTGAAGCTCGCGGGAGTGGGGCTCGTATCCATGCCACAGCGTCGGCCCTCGGCGCGATCTCCGATCAGGATCGTGACCGTCGGGTGACCGTGGATCGCTCCGATGGTGCTCACGATGAAGCCTTCATCACCCCCACCAAGGATCTCAGCCACGAATGGGAGTGGGAGAACTCGCCGGAGATCACCCTCCATGTCGTCGCCTCGGTCGATGACGCGATCGCGGCCTACAACCAGCACAGCCCTCGGTTTGTGGTCTCCTTGATCTCCGAGTCGCCCGATCAACACCAGCGATTCGCCAACCTGGTGGATGCCCCCTTTATCGGTGATGGATTCACCCGCTGGGTCGATGGCCAATATGCGCTCAATACCCCCGAGCTGGGCCTGTCGAACTGGGAAGGCGGCCGGATGCTCGGTCGGGGTGGCATCCTGTCGGGGGATTCGGTCTATACCGTGCGCTATCGAGCCCACATCACCGACAACGATCTCCATCGCTAAGGACCGCTCGACAGGTTGTTGGCGGCAGCGATGATCACCAGGTTTGGCGGTGTCTCGCCGATTGTTCCATCATGATCGGGGTCCCGGTACGGTCAACGACCATGACCAGTTCGGGATCGCCCTGGGCACCACCATCGTCGGCCGCCGCCGGATGGTATGCCGATCCAACAACCGGTCTGCCGCGCTATTTCGATGGGATCAGATGGGCTGACAACCAGCCAGCGACCCCGGCTGCCAAGGAACCCATTCCCACCCTGCCGTTCAAGGTCGCGGTGATCTCCGTTGGTTTGCTCGCGCTCTCCCTGGTGGCAGCCAACCTGTTCGAACTGGTTGCCGACTCGTCTCATCTGCCCCTCATGGCTGCACTCGTGGTGGGGCTCTTGATCGTGTATGGACCATCGGTCGTGTGGATCGCGATCGTTCGTCATCGCTTCGGAGGTCCGGCCAGCGGACTCAAGATCCGATGGAGCGATCTGGGATGGGGTCCAGTGATCTGGATCATCACCGTGATCATCGAGGTGATCACGATCGCCATCCTGACCGGATTCGATGTGCCGATCGAGAGCAATGTTTCCGACATCACAACCGGCCAGGTCAGCACGGTCTATCTCGTCCTCACGGTGATCTCGTTGGTGGTCATCGCCCCCGTGGTGGAAGAGGCGGTGTTCCGGGGCCTGGTCCTCCACGGCCTCTTGAGTGGGTGGCCAGCGTTTCCCGTGATCCTCGTCCAGGGGATCCTGTTCGGATTGGCCCATTTCATCCCGGCCTTTGGGATGAGCAATCTCGGCTTGGTCGCTGTCTTGTCGGCGGTGGGAGTGGTGCTCGGCACCGCTGCCTATCTCCTGAGACGGATCGGAGCGACAGTTATCGCCCACGCCATCGTCAACGGGGTGGTGGTCATCGTGGTGTGGACAGGGGTCTTCGACCAGTTCTCAAGCCTGATCTGAACCCAACCACCCGAGATCGGGTTGAGAGGTCAGATCTGTGGTGGTGAGATGACCAGATTGTCGATCAAGCGCACCTCACCGCACCATGCTGCCACCAAGACCGCACAGGGCCGATCGATCACCTCGACCGGTGTCAGGGTGAGGGCATCGACCAGTTCGACATACTCGGCCGAGAGATGGGGTTCAGCGTCGATACGAGATCGGGTGCGGTTGACGACGATGACCGGATCGGTTTCCCCGTCAGCGACCGCGGTTCGGGCAGCGAAGAGGGCTGAGGAGATCGCCGGAGCAGCGGCTCGCTGTTCGGGGGTGAGCCGACGATTCCGACTCGACAGGGCCAGCCCGTCGGGTTCGCGAACCGTGGGCACACCGATGATGTCGACTCCGAGATCGAGATCGACCACCAAGCGTTTCACGATCGCCAGCTGTTGGTAGTCCTTTTGGCCAAAGATCGCGTAGTCGGCCACGGTGGCGGTGAGCAGCTTGGTCACCACGGTCGTCACACCTCGGAAATGACCGGGACGCATCGGGCCTTCGAGACGGTCAGCCAGATCGCCGGGTTCAACATGGGTTTGGAATCCGGTCGGATACATGGTGGCCGCGGTGGGGGCATAGACCGCGTCGACACCGAGTGAGGTGCAGATCGCCACATCATCGTCGATCGGCCGGGGATAGAGATCGAAGTCGGTGCTCTCGTTGAATTGGAGGGGATTGACGAAGATGGTCACGATCACTCCGTCGGCCATCGAGCGAGCGGTCTCGATGAGAGCGATATGGCCCTCATGCAGTGCACCCATCGTGGGGACGACAGCGATCGTGTGCCCCTCGGCGCGTGCGGCACGCGACCAAGCTCGCATCGTGTCGGGCGTGGTGAAGGTCTTCATGGTCGCTCGATGACGCCATGGGGGCACAGGCTGGCCCACGATGGCACCGAGTCGGTCGGGCTGGCCGATACCACCGCATCGGTGCAGGCCAAGGCGACCAGGTCGGCAGCCACAGCGAAGAGGGTGTTGAGCAGGAAGGGACGCAGGGTGCCGGATCGATCCATATCCACATCGCCGGTTTCGATCGCCACCGTGCCGGTGGACAGGCCAAAGATCGTGTCGCCATCCATCAGCCCATGGGCGGGACGGATCGCTCGAGCGAGGCCATCATGGCCCGACAGCGCCATCCGGCCAGCTTCGGGTCGTGACAGGGCGGCATCGGTCGCGATCACCCCGATCGTGGTATTGAGGGGTGGGCTGGCCCACGCTGTCTGGAGAGCGGTGGCGACCGCGGTGCGCTCATCTTCGGATGGTGACTGGATCCCTGCCACAGGAACATAGGGAAGTCCAGTGGCGGGATCGATCGCTGACCCCGACGAATTGACCACCATGAGGGCTCCGACGGTGACCGTATGAGCTCCGATGGTGACCTGGGCTGAAGCCATACCGACTCCGCCCCTGATTCCGCCAGATTGGGCTCCGGTCCCCGCCCCGATCGATCCTCGTCGGGAGGTACGTCGAGCGGCCTTGAGAGCCCGTTGGCCAAACTCGGGTGTGGGGCGGCGGTCGAATCGCCCACCTCGTCCGAGATCGAAGATCACCGCGGTGGGCACCACCGGAACAATTTCGTGGGGAGCGAGGCCCACCGGTACACCGAGTTGGCGAGCTTCGAGCTCGGCCATCACCCCGTCGGCGGTGGCCAGACCGTAGGCGCTGCCACCGCTCAAACACACCGCATGAACCCGATCCACCAGGTTGCCGGCTGCCAGGGCATCGGTTTCACGGGTGCCTGGTCCGCCGCCGCGCACATCGACAGCAGCGACCGCCCCATCGGGTGCAAACACCGTGGTGGTGCCGGTCAACCAGCCTCGTCCCTGTCGTTGATAGTGGCCGACCTGGATGCCGGGTACATCGGTCAGGCTGCCGAGGGAGAATCGATCCATGCTGGAAGGGTAACGTCCAGCGCGGTGACGGCTAGTGTCATCGAGGTGATGGCCCGTCGACATCGAGTGATCGGATGGATCAAGCGCTCGATCGGCTATCGCTATGCCCGCACCCGCGAGGCCGTGACCGCGTGGGCGGCCATCGGGCCCGATGATCCCCGTGGTCGTCGGTTTGGGCACTTCGGTCGAGGCAGCGTGATCTGTTATCCGCCGACCACGATCATGAACGAGGCCTATATCCGTATCGGTTCCGGGACCATGATCGGTTCTCACGTGGCCCTCAGCGCGGGGATGGTTCCCGGCCAAACCTGTGTGACCGATCCAGTGGTCTCGATTGGCGATCGGTGTTTGATCGGTCGGGGGAGTGGGATCGTCGGTCATCTCTCGATCACGATCGGCGACGATGTGTGGACCGGCCACCATGTCTATATCACCGACCAAAACCATGGCTATGACGATCCTGATCGGCCGATCTCCCAACAGGTCCAGCCCGAACGCCCGGTCTCGATCGGGGATGGATCATGGCTCGGCCACGGCACGGTGGTCTTGCCCGGTGCCACGATCGGGCGTCATGTGGTGATCGGGGCCAACAGCGTCGTCACCGGTGATATCCCCGATTTCAGTGTGGCTGTCGGGGCACCAGCGCGGGTGATCCAACGCCACGATCCCTCAGAACTCTAGACGTCCACTCCAGTCACCGTTGGTGTCACGAATCGGTTCGACCTCAACCCCGAACGGCAGCGGTCCATGGACGATGAGGCGGAGATCAAGATCAGAGTTGCAGACTCGGATGGAGGGTGGCACCTCGACGATGGTCACCCAGTCGATCGTGGTGCCAGGGGCGACGCTGGTGACCTGTTCAAGATCGAATTGATCGTCGATGATCGTAAACACCGTGAAGTCGGCGGGATGGTCACTGAGATTGGTGAGGGTGCCGGTGATCATGGCATCGCTGGATTCGAGAATCTCACACGACGAGATCGCCACCTGGTGTTCAGCAGGGCTGATGAAGGTGACGACCGCTCGAAAGAGGATCACGGTCAAGACGACACCGACGGTGGCCACCACCAGGCCGAGGCTTGAGGCGATGATCGCTCCCACGGCGCGTTCTGATGAACTCCGCTTGGCCTTGATCCCGATGATGAGGGCCACGAGGGCGATGATCCAGAGCAGGACCGCGAGGAGGGGAATCCATCCCAACACGATGGCCACGATGCCCATCACCAGGGCGACGGTGGCCGAAGTTGACGAGGTCGATGACCTTGCTGGCATGGACGGGGTTGGCGTGTCCACCTCGCGCTGTCCACCAGAGGACACATCGGCAGTCCATTCGGTGCCGTTGAAATAGCGGTACTCGTAGCGGCGGTGGGGATCGGGATACCAGCCAGCGGGCGACCGTGAAGCATTGGGAGGGGGAGGCGCCGGATCACTCATCCCTGCCGAGAGTAGCGCCTCGGAGATCGCTTAGGCCGGAGGGCGAAGCGAGACGAGCGCGGCAGCTTTGGCAAGACGATCACCAAGGGCGACACCGAGTCCGCTCGGAGGTGGAGTGACGACCACGAGGATGTCGAGGCCGTGAGCATCGGCAGCTCGCAGATCGGCATAGAGCCGGTGGGCAGCATCGACGAGATCGTCGGTGCGGTCGAGGACGTCGATGCTCCATCCACGGTTTCGGGCCAACTCGGCCCACCCTTCGGCGGTCGAACGATCCGGGGCGAGCCAGATATCGCAGTCTGGGGTGTAATGGCTGGTCAGCATGCCCGCAGCTCGGGATGGCCCGCTCCCGTTATCGACCGAACGTTGGATGATCTCAGCGATCTCCTCGGCGGTGATCGCCCCAGCTCGCAAGATCTGGGGTGTTGGGGTGGTCAGGTCAACAATGGTCGATTCAACCCCGATCGCCGCTGGACCACCATCGAGAATCAGGTCTCGTTTGGGATCGAGGACTGCACCCAGATCGTCATAGACATGGGCTGCAGTGGTTGGACTGACCTTGCCGAATCGGTTGGCCGATGGGGCGGCCACAGCAATCCGATAGGTCGTCAAGAGGGTTCGGGTGAGCGGGTGGGATGGAACCCTGAGACCCACGCTGGGCCGCTTGCCGGTGACCTCATCGATCACCCGCTCCCCCCGAGGAACCAAGACGGTCAAGGGGCCCGGCCAGCAGGTGGCCGCGAGGGCTCTCAGCTCGGTGGAGACCTGACCAACCCAGCCATCATCGATCAGTGAACCGTCGGCCAGATGGACGATGAGGGGATGGTCATGGGGTCGTCCCTTGACCTCGAAGATCCGCTTGACCGCTGCTCCGTCTTCGGCATTGGCAGCCAGGCCGTAGACGGTCTCGGTCGGCACGGCCACCAGGCCGCCAGCGATCAGGCGATGCCCAGCTTCATCGATGTTGGACGAGATCACCCCGGGATCGGTCATCGCCGCCCCAGCTGGTGGTAGGCAATCTTGGCCAAGCTCATCCCCTCAGGGTAGGGCTATCATTCTCGTGGGGCACCGTAGCGATCGGCACCCAGGTGGGTCGCTGGGCCCACGACGACGACAACAAGGGAACCGGGGGTGAGACCGGGTGAACAAGTCTGGCGCACAGGAGCAAGCACGGTCATGAAACTGATCCATCCTCATCCCCCCTATGACCTGACCTATAACGATGTGTTTATGGTGCCCCAGCTCTCGGCAGTGGAATCACGCCTTGATGTCGACCTGACCACGCCGGATGAGATCGGGACCACGATCCCACTGGTGGTGGCCAATATGACCGCTGTAGCCGGTCGTCGGATGGCCGAGACGGTCGCTCGACGGGGTGGGGTAGCGGTCTTGCCCCAAGACATTCCCGTCGATGTGCTGACCAAGGTGATCGCCACCGTCAAGGCGTGTCACCCGGTCTTTGATACCCCGATCACCCTGTCGCCGGATCGCACGATCGGTGATGCACTCGGCTTGATCAATAAGCGGTCCCACGGAGCGGTCTTGGTCGTCGATGATGATGGCTATCCCCAAGGTGTGTTCACCCGTGGTGATGGGGAAGGATTCGATCGCTTTACCCAGCTCCAGCATGTGGTGTCCACCGACCTCGACACCCTGCCGTCCACGATCAGCCCCGAAGAAGCCTTCAACGCTCTCCACGATGATCGACGTTCGCTCGCCCCGGTGGTCGGCGACGATGGCCGTCTGGTCGGCATCATCACCCGTAAGGGAGCCCTGCGATCGACGATCTATCGTCCAGCGGTCGACCATGATGGCAAGCTCCTGATCGCTGTTGCGGTGGGGATCAATGCTGATCCGGTCGGTCGAGCGACCGCCCTGCGCCAGGCCGGAGCCGACCTGGTGGTCATCGATACCGCCCATGGACACCAAGCCAAGATGCTGTCGGTCATCGAAGAGGTGCGCGCTGCCTGCCCCGACACCACGATCGCTGCTGGCAATGTGGTCACCGCGCAAGGTACCCGTCAGCTCATCGACGCGGGAGCCAATATCGTCAAGGTCGGTGTGGGGCCGGGGGCGATGTGTACGACCCGGATGATGACCGGTGTGGGGCGTCCCCAGTTCAGCGCGGTCATGGAATGTGCCGATGAAGCCAACCGGTTGGATGGGCATGTGTGGGCTGACGGTGGGGTTCGGTTCCCCCGAGATGTTGCCTTGGCCTTGGCTGCTGGCGCCTCGAATGTGATGGTGGGTTCCTGGCTGGCCGGGACCCACGAATCTGCTGCCAACAGCATGCTCGATCCCAACGGTCGGCTCTATAAGGAGAGCTTCGGGATGGCATCCAACCGGGCGGTCAAGCATCGCACCCGCGGCGATTCGGGGCTCGATCAAGCTCGCAAAGAGCTCTTCGAAGAGGGCATCAGCACCTCGCGCATGTATCTCGACCCCCAGCGCCCAGGGGTGGAAGACATCATCGATCAGCTGGTGTCGGGAGTTCGCTCGGCAGCGGCCTATGCCGGAGCATCGACGATTCCAGAGTTTCACGATCGGGCCTTGGTCGGGATTCAGAGCCATGCCGGATACGACGAAGGCCAACCCCTGAAGACCTCGTGGTAGGAAGGTGAGGATGAATCGGGTGATCATCGCCATCGACGGCCCCGCGGGGGCGGGCAAGAGCACGGTTGGGCGAGCGTTGGCTGCCCGACTCGGGGTTGGCTATCTCGATACCGGGGCCATGTATCGGGCGGTGGCGTTCGCCAGCCTCAGGCGAGGGGTGGATCCCCACGACCGAGACGCGGTCGCGACCATGGTGCCCGAGGTCATGATCGAGATCGATGATCGTCAGGTGATCGTCGATGGGCACGATGCGACCGAGATCATTCGAGGGCCTGAAGTGACGTCGGTCGTGTCCCAGATCGCCGCCAATCCTGCTGTCCGAGAGGTCTTGGTCGATCGTCAACGCGAGTGGGTTGCTCAGCGTGGGGGAGCGGTGGTCGAAGGACGCGATATCGGCACCGTGGTCTTTCCCGACGCTGATCTGAAGGTCTATGTGACCGCATCAGCTCGGGTGCGCGCTGTTCGGCGAGTTGCTGAACAGGGCGGTGATATCAACGAGATCGAGGCTTCGATCATGGCTCGCGATCGTCATGACTCGACCCGATCCCACAGTCCTTTGGCCGAAGCCGATGATTCGGTAGTGGTCGATACCACCGAGATGACCATCGATGAGGTTGTCGACCACCTGATCGAGTTGACGGAGCGATCGTGAGTACCCCCGACACGTTCTTGGCCGGCAACGGCGTGATGGCCCGAGCGTTCTACACGGTCATGCGCGCCCTGGTGGTGGGGCTCTTCCGGCTCTACAACCGGATCACGGTTGAAGGAGCCGACCGGATTCCAACTGAAGGAGCCTTCATCTTGGCTCCGGTCCATCGCTCGATCCTCGACACTCCCTATGCCGCCTGCGTGACCCGTCGTCGGATGAGGTTTATGGCCAAGGATTCGATCTGGAACTCCCGCATTTTCGGCTGGATCGTCTCGGCGTTGGGAGCTTTTCCAGTCACCCGCGAAACCGCCGACCGGGAAGCCCTGCGGCGGGCGATCACCGTCCTCGGCGCCGGTGAGCCCCTGGTGATGTTCCCTGAAGGTGGTCGCCGAGCTGGGCCGCGGATTGAGCCGCTCTTCAATGGTGCAGCCTATGTGGCGGCCAAAGCCGGGGTGCCGATCGTGCCGGTCGGGATCGGGGGCAGTGAACGGGTGATGCCCAAAGGGGCGTGGTTCATTTGGCCTCGTAAGGTCCGCGTCGTGGTGGGAGCACCCCTCGCGCCGCCGATAGCGGCCGATGGAGGTCGGGTCAAGCGCCAGGAGCGCGACCGGTACACCGCTCAGCTCACCGAAGCCCTCCAGGCCGCCTTTGATGCATCGATGGACGGTGTCGGTTGGTCATATGACGAGGTCCCACAACCCCTCACCGACTGAACCACGCTGTCAGTGCTTGGGCCAGCCAGACCGGATCCTTGACACCGCAGACCTCCCGGGCTGAGTGCATCGAGAGTTGGGGCACGCCGACATCGACGGTGGCGATTCCCAGGCGGGTGGCGGTGATCGGCCCGATCGTTGACCCACAGGGCATGGCGTTGTGGGAGACAAAGGTCTGACACGGCACTTCAGCGGTTGTGCACGCTGATTGAAATTCGGCCGCGGTCACCGCTGAGGTCGCATAGCGTTGTTGGGCGTTGATCTTGATCGCTGGGCCGTGGTTCACGATCGGGGCGTGCTCAACATCGTGGCGATCGAGATAATTCGGGTGGACCGCGTGGGCATTGTCGGCCGACACGCACGATGAGATGGACAGGGCGCGCAAGAAGTCATCACGCTCGCCGCCGCGGGCGATCACGTGACGTTCGAGGATTCGCTCCAACAAGGGGCCAGCAGCGCCGGTGGTCGACGATGAGCCCACCTCTTCATGGTCGTTGAGCACGATGAACTCGATCGCCGATCCCGCTGAAGCCTCGATGAGTGCCTTGGTGGCCGCCCAACACGAGACCAGATTGTCAAGACGGCCGCTGGCCAGGAGGGAGCGATCGGCTCCGAGCAGAGCTGCTGGCTGAATGTCGTACAGGCCAAGCTCCCAGGTTGTTGGGTTCTCGATGCCGGTGTGTTCTGCCAGCCACGAGCGGAACCCGCCCTGATCGGTGGTCCCCCATACCGGGCGGAGGTGTTGTTGGGCATTGAGGATCAGACCAGTGGTGTTCACCTGGCGATCGAGATGGACCGCCAGCTGGGGTATCCGGGCGACCGGTTCGGCGATATTGACCAGATAGGCAGTCCCGTCGGTGTCGATCACTCGTCCGGCGAGGCCCAGATCACGATCGAGCCAGGAATTGTTCAAGATGCCGCCATAGACCTCAACATTGAGCTGGTTCCATCCCGCCGATTGATGATCGGGGTGGGGTTTGACCTTCAACCCTGGGGAGTCGGTGTGGGCCCCAACGAGACGAAAACCAGTGGTTGGCTCAGCCGAGCTCGGGGTATGCCATGCGAGGATGGCGCCGTGGTGGCGCACCACTCCACGGTCGGGAAGGTCGCTCCAGCTCTCGCTAAGGCCGAGTTCGGTCCAACCGGCATCAACAAGTTGTTCGGTGACCATCGCCGCGGCATGGAACGGGGAGGGAGATCGGTCGAGAAATCGTTGAAGGTCGCTGATGGACATGGGTGCAGCTTTCACCAAACAGGGTCTGGAACTCGTGAGATCGGGATGGAGATCGGCAGGAAAGAATCAGGCTCGTCGGGGTCTGAGGCCATATGCTCAATCGAGAGAACCTGTGTTGGATGGGCTATCGCGGTGCTGGCCAATGTGACTGCTCCGGTGACGACCCCTGCCATAGAGGACGATGATACGCGATGACACGACGAACCAAGATTGTGGCAACGATCGGACCGGCGACCGATGGTGATGATCAGCTGAGGGCCTTGATCGAGGCCGGCGTTGATGTCGTCCGGCTCAATCTCAGCCATGGCACTGTCGATGAACATCTGGCTCGCATCGAACGGGTCAGGCGGATCGCTGGTGAGGTCGGCCGAGTGGTCGGAATCCTGATCGATCTGCCCGGACCCAAGATTCGTGCTGGGGAGTTTCCCACCGGTGGTGTGATCATCGAGACCGGTCGCACGGTCACCGTGTGTCACGCCGAGGGGGCCAGTACCGGGTCGAGGATCACGGTGGATTTCCCGGTTGCTGGATTGGTCGAGGGAGCCAAGATCGCCATCGGCGATGGGGCGATCACCCTGGTGGTGACCTCCCTGGTGCCCGATGGAGCGGTCTGCGAAGTCCTGACCGGGGGGCGTATCCAGGGCCGTCCTGGGGTTCACTTCCCCTCTGATCGCACCCATCTGGAAAGCCCCACCGATCGTGATCGTGAGCTTGCTGCTCGCTTTGCCGAGGTTGGGGTCGACTTCGTCGCGGTCTCCTTTGTTCGCCGGGGCACCGATATCGCGGTGATCTCTGACCTGGTCGATGGCCGAGCCGAGGTGGTTGCCAAGATCGAAACCCAGGCAGCGATCGGCCATCTGGACGAGCTCTTGGATGCCGCTGATGTGATCATGGTCGCTCGTGGTGATCTCGGCATCGATTGTGACCTCCAAGATGTTCCCCATCTTCAGAAGTCGATCATTCGTCGCTGTGTCGAATACGGGGTGCCGGTGGTGACCGCCACCCAGATGCTCGAATCGATGCTGGTGGCGCCGGTGCCGACCCGGGCCGAGGTCTCCGATGTCGCCAACGCGGTTCTTGACGGAACCGATGCCCTCATGCTGTCGGGGGAGACAGCGATCGGTCGCTATCCGGTTGAATCGGTGACCACCATGTCGTCGATCGCCGAGCGGGCTGAAGCTGAGGCGTCCTATCGCCAGTGGGCCAGCCGGCTCGGGCGGATCCAGCGAGAGCGATGGGATTCGATCACCGATCGGATCACCGCAGCGGTCAGTCATGCAGCAGCCGATGCAGCATTCGATGCTGGAGTGAGTGCCATTCTGTGCTGCACCCTTTCGGGACGAAGCGTCAAGGCGATGGCCCGCTTCCGTCCTGAGTCAGCACTGATCGGGCTGTCGCCGAATCCCTCAACCGTGGGTCGGATGAGTTTGTCGTGGGGGGTCAATCCGGTGGTGGTCGATACCTACGAATCGACCGATGAGATGGTCTGGTTCGCCGTCGAACGAGCCCTCGAGATGGGATGCATCAGCCATGGTGATGTGGTGGCGGTCATCGCTGGAGCACCATCAGGGCAGAACGATGCTGCCGCTGATGTGTTGCGGATCGTGACCGTCGACTGAGCTGGTCTCAGTCCCCGAGGGGGATGGAGATGTCTTGACCGAAGAACTCGCAGGTGGCGTTGGTGACACCATCGGCAACGATCGTGTTGGCGCAATCCTGTAGCGAGGAGCGTTGAGACCACACCAGGAAGGCCAAGACGGCGAAGACCGCGGCGCCAACCACCTTTTGGGTGATCTGCTTGACTGTCCACGCGATGACGAGGGCTCCGATCGCAAGGGCAGCGGTGACCACCACTCCGGCGATCTTGGCTTGTTCAAGACTGAGGGCAACCACGGGAGTACCTTAGCGGTCGCCGCGTCGTCACGGGGATCGTGGCCAGCGCGATCAATGGTTCTACTCTGGAGCGATGGGCCAATCCGCTGTTCCTCATGACTGGGTCGGAGTGGTGCTTGCCGGCGGTGCCAGCCGTCGGATGGGGGCCGATAAGGCCCTGATCGAGGTGGGCGGGCGCCCCATGGTGACGCGGGTTGCCGATGCTCTGCGTGTCGCTGGTTGCGATCCGGTTGTCGTCCAGGGTGGTGACCGAGATCGGATCGGTGCACTCGGTCTCACGGTCTGGGCCGATGCCCAGCCGGGTGCTGGGCCGGTTGCGGCGCTCTCGTCGATCCTTGAACGTCTGGATCGACCGGTGGTCATCGCGGCGTGTGATCTCCCCGATCTTGATGGCATCACCGTCGAGACGGTGATCGCTGAGGCCGATGCCCATCCCGAGCTTGTCGCCGTCGCCGCGGCGGTTGATGGCCGCCCAGCGATGGTGTCGGCGTGGCGGCCGAGTGCCCGTGCCCACCTGCCCAGCCCGAACGGAATGTCGTATCGGTCCGCGCTGGCCGCGGTGGGGGCGCTCCTGGTTCCGATCGATGCTGGACCGGTCAAGAACGTCAACACGGTGGCTGATCTCGGTTGACTCATCCGGTGCTGGTGTTGCCGAGAGTCACTGAAGAGGGGTTCGGTGCGACGCTACGCTGTGGCCCGATGACTGGGCCGACCACCACCGATCAGGATCTTGCCAGCACACACCGGGAGCGCACCTATTTTCCGGCCTTGGCTTTGGTCCAGCTCGCCTGGGACGGCGACCTGGTCTTGATCGATCCAACCGCGGTTGATATCACTCGTCTTCAACGACTCTTTCACGCCGATATCGACGCTGTGTTTCATGCTGCCCAGCAGGATCTTGATGTCTTGACCCATGCTGTCGGGGCAGTGCCCGAGCACTTCGTGGACACCCAGATCGCTGGAGCCTTCTTGGGCTATGGCACGGCCTCCTTGTCCGCCCTGCTCAAGGGGGAAATGAAGATTGACCTTCCCAAGGGCGACCGGCTGACCGACTGGTTTCGGCGTCCTCTGACCGATGCCCAGCGTCGCTATGCCGCCTTGGATGTCGCCTACTTGCTCGAATTGGCTGATCGGCTCGATGCCAAGCTGGCCCAGGTTGGACGTCAGAGCTGGGCGGCTGAGGCCTGTGATGAGCTCGCGTCTCGTCCGGTCAGCGGCCACGATCCGGATCAGGCATGGCTCAAGCTCAAAGATGTTCGGCGTCTGGGATCTGAGCGGAGGGCGATCGCCCAAGCGGTGGCGGCATGGCGCGAGCGCACCGCTGCCAAACGTGATGTGCCGGTGCGGCAGGTCCTGCCTGATCTGGCGATCTTGGGTATCAGCCAACGCCGTCCTTCCACCCTTCGCGAGCTCGGCCAGGCTCGCGGTGTCGACGACCGATTCCGGTCGGGCAAGATCGCCGAGGAGATCCTGGCCGCCGTCGCCGCGGGAAAGATGGCCTCACCGCCGGAGCGCCCCCAGGGTGGTGATGAGCTGGCCCGCGACCTGCGACCAGCGGTCACCTTGATCTCGGCCTGGGTAAGCCAGGTGGCCAAGGCCGAAAAGATCGATACCGCGATTCTGGCGACCCGGGCTGACCTGGTGGCATTCCTGTCGGGTGCTCCCGATGCTCGTCTCGCTCACGGATGGCGGGCCGATCTCTTGGGAGCGGGGATTCGTCGGCTGGTTTCGGGTGAAGCTGGATTGACCTTCACTCCGGGGAATGGTCTTCGCTTGGTCGATATCTCGTCGCCGGCCTGATCGCGTTCGGGTTACCGAGCAGTACGGAACAATCGGCGGAGAAACACCACATACGCCGGGGTTTTATGTGACGTTTTTCGGTCTTGACGCTGGGGAACGCGGTCCTAGATCAAGACGGAGGGGCTAGACTAGGTCTCAATGTCAAACATCTAGTCTGTGGGAGCCCTGTCGTGAAGAAGGGTCGTCATCGCCGCTTCGAAGAAGCGCGCAAGTTGAAGCAAAGTGGTCCAGGAGCATTTGATCTTGGTCTTGGTGAACGTTCGGACGAGCGTCATTCGAAGGATGACGAATACGCAGCGTTAGCCGAAAAGTACGGCGTGGTCTTCGATGAAGACGACGACGAGTTTGATGACTGACTAGTGAACTCTCACCGTCGGGTGAGCAACTGGAACCGGACGCTCCAACGCGTCGACGATGAGGTCATAGATCTCTGATCCCACCATTTCGACGATGACGTCGCGCTCAGCGCGATAGACCGGCTCAGCTCCGTCGAATGCGTCGGGTGCTTCGGTACACCACCACGAAAACTCATGACCGCCATCGCCCCAATCTCGGCGGGCCCACTCACGCAGGCGGGACACCACATGGCCGTTGTCGTCGGTGAAATGGTCGAGCCGGATCGGGATCTGCCAACACACATTGGGTTTCCAATCGAGGGGTCGTTCGCCGTGTTCGAGAGCTCCTCGATGGAGGGCACATCCACTGGGGCCGTCAAAGTCGGGCCGGTTCAAGAAGATGCAGGCATCATCGACCAGGCGGGTGGCGGTGTCATCGTCATCATCGCCAGGAGCGAGAAACCCCTCGGCGACGGCGTCGTCATAGAACTGCATCAGGTGGGGTGCTAAACGAACAAAGGCTGATACCACCGTCTGAACATCGTCGTGGTCAACAAAGTGAGCGCCATAGCTACAGCATCCTTGGGCCAGCTCGGCGGCAGGACGATCGAGCACCCCCTGGCAGCCCTGACCGAAAATGCAGCGATGGTGGGACCTCAAATAGGTGGCATCGATCATCCAGGTGCGGTCTTCGGTGGGATCATCAAACGAGATCCACTCATGAGCATCCTGGAGCGACACAGGGTCAGGCTAGCTGGGCTGTTCCACTCCTGTTTTGGTGATGCTGGGGACGTGATTATCGGGCCTGATCAGCCAAGTCGGTAGGCTGGCCGCCTATGACACACGTGATCACCGCCGATGAACTCCGCTCATCCTTTATCGAGTTCTTCGCTGCACGTGATCACGCCCGGGTGCCCTCGGCAAGCTTGATCCCTCACGATCCCACCGTGATGTTCACCGTGGCCGGGATGGTCCCCTTCAAGTCCTACTTTGTCGGCGATGAGGTGGCCCCCTACGCCAGGGCGGTCAGCTCCCAGAAGTGTGCCCGAGCCGGGGGCAAACACAATGACCTCGATGAGGTCGGTCGCACCAAGCGTCACCTGGTGTTTTTCGAAATGCTCGGCAACTTCAGCTTTGGTGACTACTTCAAATCCGAGATCATTCCCTGGAGTTGGGAACTGGTGACCGCCGATCCCTCCAGCGGTGGCTGGGGTCTCGACGGTGACCGGCTCTGGATCACGGTCCACGATGATGACGACGAAGCTGAACAGATCTGGCATGACGGTGTTGGGGTGCCGATGGAGCGCATCCAACGCCTTGGTGACAAGGACAACTTCTGGCAGATGGGCGATACCGGCCCCTGTGGCCCGTGTTCAGAAATCCATATCGATCGTGGTCCCGAGTTCGGGCCCGATGGTGGTCCGGCAGCCGATCCGGCCGGTGACCGTTTCATGGAGTTTTGGAACCTGGTCTTCATGCAGTTCAACCAGGCTGCCGATGGGACCCGTTCGCTCCTGCCCAAGCCTTCGGTCGATACCGGCGCTGGGCTGGAACGGATTTTGGCGCTCCTCCAGGGCGTCGACTCGGTGTGGGAAACCGACTTGATGGTCCCCATCATCGACAAGGCGTGCTCCCTGACCGGTCGTTCGTGCCGGGTTGGCGACTATGACGACCGTGACAGTTTTGCCATGCGCGTGCTGGCCGAACATGCCCGCTCAGCGACCATGCTGGTGTCCGATGGCGTCTTCCCCTCCAACGAGGGCCGAGGCTATGTCCTCCGTCGGATCATCCGTCGGGCGGTGCGCTATGCCTTCTTGTTGGGGACCGAACGCCTGGTCATGCCCGACCTGGTCGAAACAGCGATCGCGGTGATGGGCAATGCCTATCCCGATGTGGTGGCCAACAAGGACTTCATCACCGGGGTGATGGGACGGGAGGAAGAACGCTTCCGTCACACCCTCAAGACCGGTCTCACCATCCTCGACAACGCTCTTGAAGAGGGCACCACCCTCGATGGTTCGACCGCCTTCGTCCTCCACGACACCTATGGGTTCCCCCTCGAGCTCACCCAAGAGATCTCCGCTGAACGCGAGATCGAGGTGGACATCGCCGGGTTTGATGCCGAGATGGCTGCCCAGCGGGCTCGAGCCAAGGCTGCCCACAAGGGTGCTGGCAGTGTTGGCGACAAGGACGCGTATCGGGAGATCGTTGACCAGTTCGGTACCACCGAATTCGTCGGCTACACCAGCGATGAAGCCGAAGCTCGGGTGTTGGCGGTGATCCCCACCGACGATGATCAGGTGGAGATCTTCTTGGACTGCACCCCGTTTTATGCCGAATCCGGAGGTCAGGTCGGCGACACTGGCACGATCACCACGCCGACCGGTACCGCTGAGGTGGTCGACACCACCTTTGCTGTGCCCCATCTTCGGCGTCATCTGGCCCGGGTCACCGGCGAGATCACGCCTGGCCAGGAAGCGACCGCCACGGTCAACAGCGATCGCCGCAATGCGATTCGTCGCAACCACACGGCGACCCATCTCTTGCACTGGGCCTTGCGAGAAGTCCTCGGCGATCACGTCAAACAAGCCGGGTCCTATGTTGACGATGAGCGACTTCGGTTCGACTTCTCCCACTATGAAGCGGTCACCGCTGAAGAGATTCGCACGATCGAGCGCATGGTCAATGATGAAACCTTGCGCAACACGGTGGCCGATGCCTACGAAACCTCGATGGATGAGGCCCAGAGTCAGGGGGCGATCGCCTTCTTTGGAGACAAATACGGCGACCGGGTGAGGGTCTTGCGAGCCGGCCCATCGATCGAGTTGTGCGGTGGCACCCATGTGTCGGCCACCGGTGATATCGGCACGGTCAAGGTGATCTCCGAGTCGTCGATCGGGTCGAACCTGAGACGGATCGAGGCGGTCACCGGAGCTGCCACGGTGGCCCTGCTTCAAGATGATGCTGACACCCTGGCCGAGATCACCTCCCTGGTCGGCGGCACCGGTGGCGTTGCTGAAGGGGTCCAGCGCAAGCTCGATGAGATCAAGAAGCTTCAGGCCGAGGTCAAGCAGCTCCGCGCCCAGGTGGCATCGGGTCAAGCAGCTGAGCTGGCCGGCGAAGCCACCGATGGGATCGTGGTCACCCGCGTCGATGGGCTCACCCCTGGGGAGCTTCGCGAGCTGGCGTTGGCGGTGCGCAGCAAGGACGGTGTCCGCCGGGTGGTCGTGATGGGCGAAACCCCCTCTGGTGGGGTGGGCATTGTGGCTGCTGTCGAACCAGCGGAAGGCATCGTCGCGTCGACCCTGATCGCCGATGCCGCTCGCGCCGTTGGTGGCGGAGGTGGTGGCAAGGGCGAGATCGCCACCGCTGGTGGGAAGAATCCCGCCGGCCTCGATGAGGCCTTGTCCCTGGCAACCGAAGCAGCTCATAGGTAAGAGTGCGAGCTCTCGGTATCGACCCCGGCACCAAGCGGATCGGTTTGGCGGTCAGTGACCTGACCGGGTCGGTGGCCTCCCCGCTCAAGGTCCTCCAGCGCAGCCGGTCGCGCCGTCACGACTTGGCTGAGTTGGCTCGGATCGCCCGCGAGGAAGAAGCCGACGTGATCGTGGTCGGATTGCCGATCAGCCTCGATGGCTCGACAGGACGCTCGGCAAAGGCTGCCATCGCCGAAGCCAACCAATTGGCTAGCGTGGTTGATATCCCCGTTGAGCTGCACGATGAAAGGTTGACCACGGTGATCGCCGATCGGTCCATGATCGAAGCTGGTCTCAACGCCCCCCAGCGACGTCAACGGGTTGACAAGGTTGCCGCGGCGATCATGTTGCAGTCATGGCTGGATTCCCGTCGTCATCAGGATTCCGGGTCGTGATCACCTCATCCGAAGCCGAGTGGTCGGTCGATGAGTGGGATCACCCCGGTGAGGTTCCCGAGGTGGAGCGCTTGCGGCAGGAACATCGCCTGCTCAAGTGGATCGTCTGGTTGGCAATGGCTGTGGTGGTGGCCCTCATCATCAGCGCTGGCGCGGTGGGCTGGTGGTACCTCGGCAAGACCCGAGCCGAGCCCTTGCCCGAGGACGTGATCGCCTTCACCGTCGTCGAGTCCGACTCGGTTGAGGCGGTGTCCGATCGTCTGGAAACCCTGGGCTTGATCACCGATGCCGGTGTCTTCGAGTGGTATGTCGAACGCCAAGGCGGCATCGAGCTGACCCCGGGGTTTTATGAGATTCCGACCGGTGCCCATATGGGAGATGTGCTCCAACGGCTTCGTACATCGCCGGCGGAGACCTACCAGAAGATCACCTTCCCCGAGGGGTTCACCATCGTCCAGATGGCTGAACGGTTGGCCGAAAAGAGTCCTCGCCTGAGCGTTGAAGGCTTTATCGCTGCCGCGAATTCCCTCACGGTTCCGTCGCAATACCGCCGCGAGGGGGAGTTGTCGTTGGAAGGTCTGCTCTTTCCCGACACCTATCGGGTCTCCAATGCCGATAACGAAGCCCAAATCGTTGAGCGGATGGTCAAGATCGGGGAACGGGTGGCCCAACAAGAAGATCTGGTCGATGGGGCGGCCAAGCTGGGCTTGACGCCCTATGAAGTCATCATCGTTGCCTCGATGATCGAGAAAGAAGCCAAGCTTGATGCTGACCGGCCCAAGATTGCCCGAGTGATCTATAACCGTCTCGAAGATGGGATGAAGCTCCAAATCGATGCCACCATGCTCTATGGGGCTCCTGAAGGGGCATCGATCTCTGACCTGATCAAGATCGAGTCGCCCTATAACACCTATGTGATCGATGGCCTCCCGCCGACCCCGATCTCCAATCCGGGGCGGGCATCGTTGAGGGCAGCCCTCAACCCGGCCCCCAATCCGCCAGCTGGCGATCCGGTCTGTCAAGTGTTGCCGAATCCAACGATCGGGTGCCGCTATCTTTACTATGTCCTCGCCAATGAAGATGGGGGGCACGCGTTCGCTGTCACCGCCGAGCAACACCTGGCCAATGTTGAACGGGCTCGTTCCCGGGGGCTGCTCGGATGAGTTCGATCACCGCCGAGACGAGGCTGATCGCCGTCATCGGATCTCCGGTGGAACACTCCTTATCGCCGGCATTGCACAATGCTGCGTTTGAGGCCAGCGGACGCAATTGGCGCTGTGTGGCCTTTGAGGTGACATCTGGAGGTGCTGGTCCGGCCCTGTCGGCGATGGAGACCCTCGGGATCGTCGGCTACGCGGTGACCATGCCCCACAAGGCCGATATGGCTGCTGCTGTCGACGTTCTCGATCCGGCAGCATCGGCGCTGGGATCGGTCAACACGGTGGTCCGCAGTGAGGATGGCTCAACGCTGGGTGCCTCGACCGATGGTGTTGGGCTGATCGATGCCCTGGTCGCTGCTGATGCCGATCCTCATGGCCGGCGGGTTGCGGTGGTCGGGGCCGGGGGAGCGGGCCGTTCGATCATCGATGCCTTGGGTCGTCATGGTGCTGCTGAGATCGCCGTGATCAATCGCACTGCCGATGCAGGTGATCGCGCCGCTCGCTTGGCACCCCAAGCGTCAACCGCCTCGGTCGAGGCGATCGCGTCAGCCGAGATCGTGATCAATGCCACCTCGGTCGGGATGGGGAGCGAGGTCGAGGATCTGGCCGCAGTGCCCTTCGATCCCCGCCTGGTCGGTCGGGGACAAGTGGTGGTGGACATCGTCTATCACCCGATCGTGACCCCGCTCCTATCCCAGGCTGCCGACCAGGGGGCGCGCACGATCGATGGGCTGGAGATGCTCGTCTATCAGGCGATACGGCAACACGAGATCTGGACTGGCGATCGAATCGATCCCGACGTGATGCGTCGAGCAGCCCTCGCCGAGCTGGCCACCCGCCAGGATCGTTCGGGGCGCTAATATCACCGCGATGTTGCGCGTTATGACCGCCGGGGAGTCCCACGGCCCGGCATTGGTGGTGATCGTTGAGGGCCTTCCCTCTGGGCTCGAGATCACGGTGGAAGAGCTCCAAGCCGAATTGGCCCGTCGACGATTGGGTTATGGGCGCGGGCCTCGTCAGCGGTTCGAAGTGGACGAGATCACCCTGATCGGGGGGATTCGTCACGGACGCACCCTCGGATCGCCGGTAGCGATCGAGATTGCCAATACCGAATGGACTCGCAGCGACAAGTGGCATGAGTCGATGTCACCTCACCCGGGCCATCATGGCGATCCCTTGACCCTGGTTCGGCCGGGGCACGCCGACCTGGCTGGGATGCAAAAATATGACCTCGACGATGCTCGCTCGGTGTTGGAACGGGCATCGGCTCGCGAGACAGCAGCCCGGGTGGCTGGGGGAGTGTTGGCCAAGAAACTCCTCTCTCAGATCGGGGTCGACATCCTGTCCCACGTGATCCAGCTCGGTGATGTCAGGGTAGGAGATGACGCGCCGACGCCCGGTCGTGATGATCGTGAAGCGATCGATGCTGATCCGGTTCGATGCTTCGATCCGGTTGCCAGCAGCCGCATGGTCGACGCGATCAAGGCTGCCCAGAAGCAGGGCGATTCGTTGGGTGGTGTGGTCGAAGTGCTCGCGTTTGGGGTGCCGGTCGGGTTGGGTTCCCACGTCCATTGGGATCGCAAGATCGATGGGATGCTGGCCCAAGCCCTGATGTCGATCCAGGCGGTCAAGGGGGTCGAGATCGGCGATGGGTTTGAGGTTGCCGGTCGCCTCGGTAGTCAGGCCCACGACGCGATCCGCTGGGATCCGAGCACTGAGCGCTATCGGCGCTTGAGCGATCGAGCCGGTGGGGTCGAAGGAGGGATCACCATCGGTGAGACCGTGATCGCCCGGGCAGCGATGAAGCCGCTGGCCACCCTCAACCGTCCAACGCTGGAAACCGTCGACACCGTGACCAAAGAATCGGGGGTGTCGTTCAAGGAACGCACCGATGTGACCGCGGTGTCAGCGATGGGGGTGGTGGCCGAAACCATGGTGGCCCTGGTCTTGGCTCAAGAAGCTCAGCGCAAATTTGGTGGCGATTCGGTCGCCGAGTTTGTCCGCAACGCTGGCTGGGAGGGATAGCCGGTGTCAGCCCATCGGCGTATCTCCGTTGAGGTGCCTGGGCGGTCCTATGACGTGGTGGTCGGGACGGGAGCGATCGCTGAACTTGGCTCTCTGATTCCGTCGTCGGCTCGACGAGCAGCCATCGTCACCCAGGACGGGGTGCCCTTCACCGGGTCGATCCCTCTTGAACATCAGGTCTTTCGTATCGGGGTTGGAGAATCCCACAAGACCCTGGCCACGATCGGTGAACTAACCAGCGGCTTTGCCCGGATGGGAATGACTCGCGACGATGTGGTCATCGGTATCGGTGGTGGCATGGTGACCGATATTGCCGGGTTTGCGGCAGCGTCCTATCACCGAGGTATCGCTGTGGTCCAGGTGGCCACCACCCTGCTGGCCATGATCGACGCGGCGATCGGCGGGAAAACCGGAGTCAATCTTCCCGAAGGCAAGAATCTGGTTGGAGCGTTTTGGCAGCCATCGGGGGTGATCTGTGACCTCGATGCACTCGATACCTTGCCGCCGCGGGAATACCGTTGTGGTCTGGGAGAGATGGCTAAGTATCACTTCCTCACCGGGGACGATCTCCTGGCCCTCAGCCTGGGTGATCGGATCGCTCGGTGTGTTGAGATCAAGGCTGAGGTCGTCGCTGCCGATGAGCGAGAAGGCGGTCGTCGGGCGATCTTGAACTATGGCCACACCATGGCCCATGCTCTCGAAATCGCCACCGATCATGGCCTGGCTCATGGTGAAGCAGTGGCGATCGGGCTCATCTATGCAGCCCGCTTAGCCCACAGGCTCGGGCGTATTCCGGCATCGCGGGTGGAGGACCATGTGGCGGTGGTCGCCGGCGAATATGGCCTCTCGATCGACTTGCCCGATGGGCTGAACCACGATGTCCTGATCGAGCTCATGAAGCGAGACAAGAAGGCCCGGCGGGGAGTCACCTTCGTCCTCGACGGTCGGGTTGGGGTTGAGGTGGTGACCGGTGTCGATGATGCCGACTTGGCCGCGGTTCTCGATCTCATGTGACCCCGTCGCCGGGACGAACTACGATTCACACCGTGAATCGCCGCCTTCTCCTGCTTCACGGCCCCAATCTCAACCTGCTCGGTGAGCGCGAACCCGAGATCTATGGAGCCGCCACCCTTGACGACTATGTGGCTCGGGTCACCGAGGTAGCTGCACAACATGGTCTGACGGTCGAGGCCTTCCAATCCAACCACGAGGGTGACCTGATCGATCAGATCCAGGCAGCTCGGGGCCACCATGATGCGATCATCTTCAATCCCGGGGCATTCACCCATTACGCCTGGGGACTCCACGATGCCCTGGCAGCCTTCGAGGGGCCGATCATCGAGGTCCATATCTCTCATCCCCAAGCTCGTGAACCCTGGCGTCACACCAGCGTGGTCGCTCCGGTGGCGACCGGCTCGATCGTCGGGTTTGGCATGTTGGGCTATGACCTCGCCGTGGCGGCCATCGTTGACCGCTTGAGCACATGAGCGACCTCCTGCCCTTGCTCGCAGCGGGGCGCGCTGATGTACTTCGAGCGGTCATGGCCGAATCGGGCTGCGATGGGGTGCTGGTGATCGATCCAGTCGATGCCCGCTGGCTGACCGGGTTTGGTGGCTCCAACGCGCGCGTCGCTGTAACCCCCGACGACATCGTGGTGGTCACCGATGGCCGGTATCGCGATCGAGCGGTCGTCGAGTTGACTGCTGCTGGCGTTGAAGCCACCATTGTCGTTCGATCCACTCGAGATGAACAGATCGCAGCGGTGGTCGAGGCGATGAAGGGCTGTCGCCAGGTGGGGATGTCGGCCGGCACGACCAGTCATGCTGAGTGGATCGAACTCGCTCGTGATCTGCCTCTGAAGGCCGGTGATGACGCGATCGCGTCGGTTCGGCGGGCCAAGAACGATGCTGAAATCCAGCGGATGGCGATCGCCGCGGCCGCTGCTGATGCTGCCCTGGCCGAATGTGCACCCCTCATGGGCACCGGGGTGACCGAGGCCGATATCCGAGATGAGCTCGAGTATCGGATGCGATGTCACGGGGCCGATGGTGCTGGATACGACACGATCGTGGCCAGTGGACCTGAGCATGCCGCTCGACCCCACCACGAGGTCAGCCGTCGGGTCATCATCGAGGGCGACACCGTGGTGATCGATGTCGGGGCCAGCGTCGATGGCTATCGCAGCGATATGACTCGCTCCTATGTGATCGGTGATCCCACCCCTCAGCAGGCCGAGATCTATGACCTGGTCGCCCAATCCCAACAGGCGGGACTGGATCGTTTGGCGGCTGGGGTGGCGTGTGTCGACATCGACCAGGCCTGTCGGGAGGTGTGTGAGCGCGCCGGATATAGCGACTGGTATCTGCATTCCGCTGGCCACGGTGTGGGGCTGAGAATTCACGAAGAACCCTTCTTGTCGCCCACATCTCACGCGATTGTTCGCGCCGGTGATGTCGTCACCGTCGAACCTGGCCTCTATCGTGGCGGATTCGGTGGCTTTCGTATCGAAGACCTTGTGGTCGTTTCCGATACCGGCCTCCGCGTACTTACTTCATCGCCCAAGGACACGCCATGCCTGCCATCACCACCAACGATCTAAAGACCGGAATCACCCTCCAACTCAACAACGGCCTCTTCCAGGTGGTCGAGTTTCAGCACGTCAAGCCGGGCAAGGGCGGTGCCTTCGTGCGCACCAAGCTGCGCAATATCCGTACCGGATCGGTGCTGGAGAAGACCTTCAACGCTGGGGTGCGGGTTGAGCAGGCCATCGTGACTCGCGACGATATGCAGTTCTTGTATCGCGATGGCGAAGACTATGTCTTCATGAACAACCAGACCTATGACCAGATCAATATTCGGCCTGAAACCCTGGGCGACACCACCGAGTATCTGGTCGAAGGGATGGTGGCTCAGGTGGCCTTCTTCGAGGACGAGATCATCGGGGTGGAGATCGCCGCTTCGGTCGAACTCGCGGTGACCGATACTGAGCCGGGTTTTCAGGGTGACCGGGTATCGGGGGCGCGCAAGCCGGCCACCTTGGAAACCGGCAAGGTGGTTCAGGTCCCGCTCTTTGTGGAGATCGGTGACAAGATCCGGGTCGATACCCGCTCGGGCGACTACATCACTCGCGTCTGATGGATCGCCCCGACTCACGATCCGATGCCCGAGAACGGGCGCTCTACCTGCTCTATGAAGCCCAGGCCAAAGGGCTCGACCCGGTCGACATCATCGATCTTCAGGTGATCGCTCCCGACGAGCTGACCCAGTTGTTGGTGCGTGGGGTAGCGGCTTCAGCCGACCATCTCGATGAGATGATCGCTGCCCGAGCCGATGGCTGGACCCTGGCTCGGATGCCGGTCATCGATGTCAATGTGATGAGATTGGGCATCTTCGAACTCACCGAGCGGCCCGACGTGCCGACTGCGGTGGTGCTCGATGAAGCGGTCGAACTGGCCAAGCGCTATTCCACCGATGACTCTGGTCGTTTTGTCAATGGGGTGTTGGCAGCGATCGCTGCCGAGGTGAGGGACTAATTCCTGCCCGTGAGTCGATGACCGGGCCGACCAGGCTGGGTCGGTCGATTCGCTACCATTCGCCTGTGGTGGTCCGTCGTCTACATCCTGCTGGTGTGCTGGTTGGCGCGGCGATCATCGCCTATGTGCTCCGATTCTGGAGTCTGACCTATGACATCCATCAGGGGTTGGGCACCTCGTCGTATGACTACGGGCTCTATGACCAAGGCATCTGGTTGGTGTCGCGGTTTCGGGAGCCCTTCATCACCTTGATGGGGCGCAACCTGTTCGGCGACCACACCTCGTTCATCGTGATCTTCTTGGTGCCGTTCTATTGGATCGCTCCGGGGGCGTTGACCTTGCTCGGCTCCCAATCGATCATCATCGCTGCCGGAGCGGTGCCGATCTATGGGGCGCTCAAGTCTCGATTGGGCAATTGGGGAGCAGCCCTTCTGGCAGTCGCCTATCTGGTGCATCCAGCGGTGGGGTGGACCAATCTGGAGAATTTCCATCCCGATGCCGCGCTCGGGTTCACCATCGGGCTGGCCCTGTGGGGAGCTCTCGACCGTCGATGGCGGCTCTATCTGGTCGGTGTCGTCCTCTCCCTCCTGGTCAAAGAGGATGTGTCTCTGGTGATCGTTCCGATCGGGATCTGGGTGGCATGGCGTCGCGATCGTCGGATCGGACTGGCCACAGTGGTTGGGAGCATCATCTATATGGCGATCGCCATGTTTGGGGTGATGCGACTCTTGATCGGGGTGCCCACCCGCAACGGCTGGCGGATCCCCTTTGGTGGGCCTTGGGGAGTGCTCTCGACACTTGTCACCTCGCCGGGTGAGGTGATCTCCTACCTGGTCTCGGATGGTCGGCCCTGGTACCTGTTCCAGATGATGGTGCCGGTGGCCTTCATCTTTGTGCGCCGTCCCTGGGTGGCGATGGCCAGCGCGGTGGTGCTGTTCACCAATATTCTCAGCCAGTTCTGGTACCAGTACCACATCGAATACCACTACAGCCTGATCGCGGTGCCCGCTCTGGTGATCGGCGCTGGCTACGCGATCGCCCAGCTCTCCACCACCGCCCGGCGCCGGATCGCGCTTGGGGCGGTAGCGGTGAGTGCCGGGATCGCCTCGGTTCTCTGGTCGCCGGTGCCGTGGGGACGTCGCTCGGTTCCTCATTGGAGTGGGGACCATCCCGTCGCCGTTGCTGCTCGAGAGATCGTCGCCGAGGTGCCCGATGGCGTCGCGGTCTCAGCCCATTACGCCGCCACCGCTCATCTGGCTCATCGCCCGGAGATCTATCAGTTTCCGAATCCGTTCCGGATCGTGCTCTATGGAACCGATATCGCCGATGAAAACGGCCGGGTGATCGAGCGAGCTGAGCGCGTTGAGTATCTGGTCTTGCCGATCGACCGTCCGATCGAGCTGGAGGTCGATTTCCAGGAGATCGATGCTGCATTTGTGAAGGTGTCAGCCAATGACTATTGGGAGTTGTGGCAACGAGATCGGTCGATTCCGCTGCCGCCGCGCGGCGGTGAGTAGGGCTTTGGTGAGCACAGTCCCCGTTTGACGGTGGCGGGCGGTGTAGCGTGGACTTATGGCACATCCACCTCAGTTGAGTCCTGAGCAAAGGGCAGCGGCACTTGCGAAGGCAGCCGAAGCGCGCGCGGCGCGCGCCGAGATCAAGGCTCGCTTGAAGATGGGCTCATTGACCCTGAAGCAGGCTTTGCGCTCTAACGACCCCCATGTCGACAAGCTCAAGGTGTTGTCGCTGCTCGAATCATTGCCCGGTGTGGGCAAGGTGAAGGCGCGCAAGATCATGGACGACATCGGGATTGCCCGTAATCGTCGGGTCCAAGGTTTGGGGGTCAAACAGCGCGCGGAGCTCCTTGAACTCCTCGGCTAGTCGTTCCCTGATCTTTGTGGTCTCCGGGCCCGGCGGGGTCGGCAAGGGGACCATTGTCAATGCCTTGGTCGAGCGCGACCCCAATCTGTGGTTGAGCCGGTCGTGGACCACTCGTGACCGGCGTGTTGGCGAGAGCGAAGATGCCTATGTCTTCACCGACCGGGCTGCCTTCGAAGCCGAGATCCGCGCTGGCGGATTCTTGGAATGGACCGAGTTCTTGGGGAACTATTACGGCACCCCGTGCCCCGTTGTGCTCAATGAGCCAAACGCTCCAGACATCGTGTTGGAGATCGAGCTCGATGGGGCTCGACAGGTGGTTGACAAGTATCCCGGTGCAATCCTGATCTTTGTCGTGCCGCCATCGCGTCGGGAACAAGAACGGCGCCTGCGGGGGCGGGGCGATCCTGGCCACAAGGTGGAGCAGAGATTGATCAAGGCCAAGCGCGAGGAAGCGATCGGTCGAAAGGTCGCTGACTATCTCGTGGTCAACGACAATCTCGAGCGCACGGTGGATGAGATGATCTCGATCATCCGCACCGAACGTGGTCGCTCAGAGCGCCCGCCATCGGGCTGAGGATCGGTTGGTGGGATCAGGGAGTTAACGGCAACCGATTCGACTAGGATAGATAGGCCGTTCGTTCCCGGAGGAAGCAATGCCCCAGCCCCATGACACGATGATGACGCCCCCGATCGAGGATCTTCTCGGTCGCGCCGACTCGAAGTTTGGTTTGGTGACCTTGGCCGCTCGCCGGGCTCGTAACATCAACTCCTATTTCAACCAGCTTGGTGATGGGCTTGGCCATATGGTGCCACCTCAGGTGTCGTCCACCTCTCGCAAGCCCTTGAGCATTGCCTTCGAAGAGATCGCTGCCGACAAGATCACGGCGACCGATGCTCCCGAAGAGACGGTCGATCCCCTCGACCTGCCCACCGGTGATGCCGATCTGTCTGCTGACACCGCTGACGATGCTGCTGAGTCGGCTGACGACTCGGCTGACGAACCAACCGACGACTAAATTCAGCGTCGTGCTGGCCGGCAAACGGATCGTTCTTGGCGTCACCGGGGGCATTGCTGCCTATAAGGCGATCGAGATTTCTCGTCGTCTTGTCGATGCTGGAGCCCATGTCATCCCGGTGATGACCGAGGCAGCCCAGCGCTTTGTTGGCCCCACCACCTTGTCAGCGTTGGCCAGCGAACCGGTTCGCACCCGGCTCTGGGATGATCCCGACACCCCGATTCCTCACACCAAGCTCGGTCAGTCGGCCGATCTGGTGGTGGTTGCCCCAGCGACCGCTCGGGTGATTGCGGCCTACCGGATGGGGCTGGCTACCGACCTCTTGACCAATGTCTTGTTGGCCACCGCCGCTCCGGTCATGATCTGTCCAGCGATGCACACCGAGATGTGGGACAACCCAGCGGTGGTCGACAATATTGCTGTTCTTCGCCAGCGCGGTGTTCATATCGTCGAACCGACGATCGGACGGCTGGCCGGTGGTGACCAGGGCGCTGGACGGCTGGCTGATCCCGCTGCCATCGTCGCCGCCATCGATGGGGTTTTTCACGATGATGACCTCGATGGCGTCAAGATCGTGATCAGTGCTGGAGGCACTCGCGAACCGATCGATGCAGTTCGGGTGATCGCCAATCGCAGTTCAGGCAAACAGGGCTATGCCCTGGCCGCCGCTGCTGCAGCTCGTGGTGCCGAGGTGACCCTGGTTTCCACGGTTGATCTTCCGGTGCCCGCTGGGGTCGAGGTGATCGGTGTCGATACCGCTGCCGAGATGAAGGCGGTGATCGAACCGCTAGCTGCTCAGTCTCAGGTGGTGATCATGGCCGCTGCAGTGGCCGATTTCCGTCCCCAAGCAGCATCAGCTCACAAGCTCAAGAAGCGTGACGGCATCCCTGACATCGTCCTCGAGCCCACCCCCGACATCGTGTCCGAGCTGGCAGCCCACAAGCCTGAGGGCCAGATCGTGGTGGGGTTTGCTGCCGAAACCGACGACTTGGAGGCCAACGCCCGTCACAAGCTGGTCACCAAGGGGCTCGACATGATCGTGGCCAACGATGTGAACGCTCCCTTGACCGGGTTTGGGTTTGATACCAATGCAGTCACGATCTATTCGGTGGACGATGCGCCCGTCCACATTGCCTTGACGAGCAAGCGCGATGTTGCTGAAGCGGTTCTCGATCGGGTTGCCGATCGTTTGGGCCGGTAGAGGCTCGGCTTGGCGTCGGTTAGGATCCCAGGTCACGTGACCGTTGTGAGGAGAATTCATGGCCCGGTGGACCTTTAGCTCTGAAAGTGTGACCGAGGGTCATCCTGACAAGATGGCCGACCAGATCAGCGATGCGGTGCTCGACGCCATCTTGGCTGTTGATCCCGATGGTCGAGTGGCCTGCGAAACCCTGGTGACCACCGGGTTGTGTGTAGTCGCCGGTGAGATCACCACCAGTGAGTATGTGGAGATCCCTCGGATCGTTCGCCAAACGATCAACGAGATCGGCTATGACAACGCGTCCTACGGGTTTGATGGCAATACCTGTGGGGTGATCGTGTCGATCGACGACCAAAGCCCCGATATCGCCCAGGGTGTTGACCACTCCGAAGAGGTTCGCTCGGGTCTGGCGAGCCCTGATGATCTGATCGATGAACAGGGTGCCGGTGATCAGGGGATGGTCTTCGGGTATGCATGTGATGAGACCGAGGCCTTGATGCCGTTGCCGATTTGGACGGCTCACCGGTTGGCTGAGCGGCTGACCGAGGTGCGCAAGTCCGGCCAGTTGCCCTATCTCCGGCCTGATGGCAAGACCCAGGTTGCCTTTGCCTACGAAGACGGCAAGGCGGTGGCGTTGGAGAGTGTCTTGATCTCCACCCAACATCTTGGGGGGATCGATCGTGACACAGTGATTCGTCCTGACCTGATCGACCACGTGATTCGTCCGATCATCCCGGAGCGATTTGCCGATGACGACTATGACGTCTTCGTCAACCCGACCGGCAGTTTTGTGGTCGGTGGTCCCCAGGGGGATTGTGGCTTGACCGGGCGCAAGATCATCGTCGATACCTATGGTGGGATCGGGCATCACGGTGGGGGTGCCTTCTCCGGCAAGGATCCGTCCAAGGTTGACCGTTCTGGTGCGTATGCGGCCCGCTGGGTTGCCAAGCATGTGGTGGCATCGGGAGCAGCGACCCGGTGCAGCCTCCAGGTGGCCTACGGGATCGGGATGTCCCACCCCTTGAGTGTGTATGTCGACACCGAGGGCACCAATACGGTGCCCGTCGAGCAGATCGATCGAGCGGTGCGTGAGGTCTTTGACCTGCGACCGGGAGCGATCGTCAGAGACCTTGATCTGAAGCGACCGATCTATCGTTCGACCGCTGCCCACGGCCATTTCGGACGTGATGAGTTCCCCTGGGAACAGCTCACTCGGCTTGACGAGTTCCGCTCGGCTGTCGGCCTCTAGACAGGAGATGATCGCCCGGGTCCTTCCCAATGTCAGCGGTCTCGACAAGACTTTCGACTTTGAGGTGCCGGCTGACTGGACGCTAGCCCTCGGCGATCTGGTGCGAATCGAGCTGCATGGTCGCCGGGTTGGCGGCTGGGTGGTCGGGCTTGATCCCGACGATGCTCATGTCGGCGAGCTGAAACCGTTGGCCAAGCGAACCGGGTGTGGACCTTCAGCAGAGATCATCGAGTTGGCCGAGTGGGCAGCAATTCGCTGGGCTGGACGGCGGCGTCACTTTCTGCATGCTGGATCGCCAAGGCGGGCGGTGGTGGCGCTCGGGTCACCACGTCGGTCGGGAGCGACGATCTCGCCTCATTCGCCAGCTACCGAGCGGGTGCTGAACGAGGGGGGAGGAGTGGTCCGATTGCCGCCGACCAGCGATCCCTTGCCGGTGATCGCCAGCGCGGCCCGGCTGGGGCCGACGGTGGTCATCGTGGCCTCGGTCGAGACTGCCAGCGTGTTGGCTGGGCGGCTGCGCCATGGTGGGCTCACGGTGGCTCAGGTCCCCGATGAGTGGGCAGCGGCAGCCAGTGGGGTTGATGTGGTGATCGGGGGGCGGCTGGCGGCCTGGTCACCGTGTCGCGATCTGGCGGCCATCGTGGTCCTCGATGAACACGATGAAGCCTTGCGCGATGAATCGTCGCCCACCTGGCACGCCCGTGATGTGGCGATCGAGCGGGGACGTCGCCAAGGGGTGCCGGTAGCGGTGGTGTCGCCCTGTCCGACTGTGGATGTTCTCGAGTGGCGGTCGCCGGTGGTTCCGCCGCCCGAGCGGGAAGGTCGCGCCTGGCCGGTGGTTGAGGTGGTCGATCGCACCGGTGAAGAGCCGTGGAAACGGTCCTTGATGACCTCAGCCTTGATCGCCGAATTGCGTGACTCAGAGCGAACTGTGGTGTGTGTCAGCAATACCACCGGGCGGGCTCGGGTATTGGCCTGTCGGAGCTGCCGGGATTTGACCCGCTGTGAGGTGTGTGATGCAGCGGTTGGGCTTGATGATGACGACACCTTGAGATGCGGGCGATGTGGCGCTCAGCGTCCAGCGGTGTGTCAGGCCTGTGGTGGGACCCGGTTTGCCAATCTGAGGCCTGGGGTGACTCGGTTGCGAGAAGAGATCGAAGCTGCTGCAGGGCGCCCAGCGGTCTTGGTGACCGCCAAGGGGCCCCAATGTCCACCGGTTGCCGGGGTCTATGTCGGTACCGAGGCAGCGCTACATCGTGTGCCCGCCGCATCGACGGTGGCGTTCTTGGATATCGATCGAGAGATCTTGGCTCCTCGCTATCGGGCTGGCGAGCAGGCGATGGCCCTGATCGTGAGGGCTGCTCGCTTGGTGGGGCCGGGCTATCGGGGTGGCAAGATCCTGCTCCAGACCTTTGTGCCCGATCACGATGTCATCCGGGCAGCGGCGGCGGCTGATCCGGGGGTGATGGTCGGCCCTGATCGGGAGCGCCGCCAGATGCTGGGCTTGCCGCCCTTTGGGGCTTATGCCGAGGTGTCGGGAGCTGGCAGTGAGGAGTTTGTGGCGTCCTTGTCGGGAGATGTCCGCATCGGTGGGAGCGAGGGGCGGTACCTGATCCGATGCGATGACTGGATGACCCTGGGACAGGTTCTTCGTGATGGGGTGCGCCCATCGGGAAGTCGATTACGGGTAGCGGTCGATCCGCCCCGGTGATCCGTGAATCGTCGTCTTCGTCGACTGTTCGATCACCGGATGGATCGGGTGGTGGCGCTAGCGCGCCGCGGTGACCTCGAAGAGTCGATATCCCGCCCGGCTGGTCAGGCGGTCGGTGGGGTAGCCCTGGCTGATCAGCCAGCGCTGGAGTGAATCGGAGCCGAGATGCTTCTGAACCACCAGGATCGCGGTGCCGTCGAGGCGGGTCAGCCAGGTGGTCAAGAGCTCATGAAGGGCCGACTTGCCGATCCGGATCGGTGGGTTGGACCAGATCGCTGAGAAGGTCACCGTGTCGGGAACATCATCGGGAGCGGCCACAGTGATATTGGTGAGACCGAGTCGTTCGGCATTGGCGTGGGTGAGCTCGCGGGCTCGCTGGTTCACATCGATCGCCCACACGGTGGCCTGGGGTGATCGTTGGGCCAGGGTGAGGGCGATCGCCCCGGTGCCGCATCCGATATCGGCCAGGTGGCCGGTCGCTGGTGGTGGCGGGGCCTGGTTGAGCAAGAGTGCGGTGCCGGTGTCGAGTTTGCCGTGGCTAAAGACACCACGGTCGGTGGTCATGGTGAACGCCAGATCAGCCAGGGTGACATCGATGGTGGTGGTCTTACTGGTCGTTGCCGGATCGGCGTCGAAATAGTGTCCCACGACTTCAGCTTGGCAGCTGCCGAGCTGGATTGCTCACTGGATCGCTTGTTGGATCGCTTATCGCTGTGGTCGTCATCGCCTGTTTGTCACGCCGTTCGTTGAGAGTCAGCCCGGTAGTGTGGGGACGTGACCTATGCGATCCGCACCTATGGCGACCCGGTGCTCAAAACCAAAGCTGCCGCGGTCGGCGATATTGATGCCAAGGTGGTGCGCCTCGTCGATGACATGTTTGATGCCCTTGCTGAGAGTGGCAACGGGCTGGCGCTCGCAGCTCCCCAGATCGGAGTGCGCAAGCAGGTGGTCGTGTGGGATCTGGGTGAGGGGCAGCGTCACGCCATCATCAACCCCGAGGTGGTCGAATCCGATGGTGAATGGGTCTATGACGAAGGCTGTCTATCGATTCCTGGGCTCTATGTCGAGATGGTGCGTCCCAAAACGGTCTTGGTGCGGGGTTTCGGCATCGATGGTGAAGCGGTCGACTATGAGGCTGACGAGCTGGAAGCTCGCATGTTTCAGCATGAGATCGACCATCTCAATGGCATCTTGATGTTCGATCGTCTGCCTCCCGATCAGCGTCGGGAAGCGCTCGCCGAGTATCGGCGGATCCAACGTGCTGGCGAAGCTGGTGAGCTGACTCGATCCGATTCGCGTTTCCGTCGTCTGCGACTGCGGTGAAGCTGGTCTATCTTGGCACCCCAGCGCTGGCGGTGCCCCCGCTGGAAGCACTGGTTGAAGCTGGCCACGAGATCGTTCTGGTCGTTACCAATCCTGATCGCCGTCGAGGGCGAGGTAAGCAGACCTCCCCGTCTCCGGTCAAAGAAGCAGCTCAGCGGCTTGGGTTGAAGGTGTCTCACGACATTGACGAGGTGGTCGACTCGGGCGCTGAGCTCGGTGTGGTGGTCGCCTTTGGCCAGATCGTCAAGGAGCATGTCCTCGACGCCGTACCGATGGTCAACCTGCATTTTTCGCTCTTGCCGCGCTGGCGAGGCGCGGCCCCGGTCGAGCGAGCGATCCTGGCTGGCGATGAAGTCACCGGGGTGTGTGTGATGAGGGTTGAGTCGGGCCTTGATACCGGGGGTGTCTATGCCCGAGTTGAGGCGCCGATCGGGGACCGGGCCACCGCCGACGAACTCAGGGCCGAGCTGGTTGCTGCTGGGAGTCAGCTCGTGGTCGACACGCTGGCCGGTATTGCTGATCAGGGTCTGGTTCAGGGTTTGGGCGAACCCGAGCCCCAGGTGGGTGAGGTGACCTATGCCCACAAGATCACCGCTGATGATCGCCATATCGACTGGTCTGATCCACCGATCCAGATTGACCGGGTGATCCGAGCTGGGGGAGCGTGGACCAGCTTCCGAGGCCAGCGGGTCAAGATCTTGGCAGCTGATCTGGTCGATGGCGATCTGGTGATCACCCGAATCCAACCGGCAGGCAAGAAGCCGATGGACTATGACGCTTGGTGTCGCGGTGCCCAGCTTGATCCTGATGAGTGGTTCGAGTGAGCCGATCATCTCGTCAAGTGGCTTATGACGCCCTGCTGCGTATCGATCATCAGGGGGCATTTGCCAACCTCGTTGTCGGCGCTGAGCTTGACCGGTCCGAGTTGTCGGATCGGGATCGTCGCTTTGTGACCGAGTTGGTCTATGGCACCACCCGGATGCGTCGTGCCTGTGATGTGATCATCGATCGGTTTGTGACCACCGATCCACGTCCACCGATCCGCACCCTCTTGCGGATCGGGGTCTATCAGATCGTGTTCGGCGATGTCGCCCCTCATGCTGGCGTGTCCGAGACGGTGAACCTGGCACCACGGTCGCAGAAGGGATTCGTCAACGCGGTGCTGCGGCGGATCGCTCGCGACCCCGGTGATGTGTGGCCATCGCCCTGGGCCCGATTGAGCTATCCCGACTGGATCGGAGAGCGCTTAACCGCCGAGCTGGGTGACGATGATGCTGTGGCCGCGCTGGAGCGGATGAATCAGGTGCCGCCGGTGACGGTGCGAACCGATGGCTATGTCCAAGATGAGTCATCCCAGTGGGTTGCTGCTGCAGTGGAGGCCAAGGCGGGGGAGAAGGTGCTCGATGCGTGCGCTGCTCCTGGTGGCAAGGCCACAGCGCTGGCGGCCACCGGAGCTGAGGTGATCGCCATGGATGTGCGGGCCAACCGGGTGTCGTTGGTGGCCAAGAATGCGCAGCGGCTCGGCTGTGAGCTGACCGCGGTGGTGGGCGATGCCAGCGCTCCAGCCTTTGAGCCCGGTTCGTTTGATGCGGTCTTGATCGATGCCCCGTGTAGCGGGCTGGGAGCCTTGCGGCGGCGACCGGATGCCCGGTGGCGGATCACGCCGGATCGTCTTGATGATCTGGTGGCCCTCCAGTCTCGCATCCTGGCGGCATCGGCTCGACTGGTGGCACCGGGTGGCCGCCTGGTGTACAGCGTGTGCACCTTGACCGCTGCCGAGTCGATCGACCACGCCACGCCAGAGGGCTTTGTGATCGATGATCGGCCGCCACCCTTGGGCCAGTGGCGGCCCTATGGCCAGGGGTGGCGGGTCTTTCCCCACGATGCCGACACCGATGGCATGGTCTTGATTCGCTATCGGCGAGTCCGCTGAATGGCGTTAGCGTTCGAGTGGTGGGGCAGGCAGTCATGAATCAGACAGTGAACCTCAGGGCCAAGGTGCTCACCGTGAGCGATGGTGTGGCGTTTGGTGCCCGTGACGACACCGGAGGGCGGGGCTTGGTTGCTCACCTGGTGGCCGCGGGGTTTGAGGTGGTTGAGCATCGGGTCACCCAGGATGGTGCTGATGAGGTGGCGGCTGCCTTGACCGAGATGTGTGAGGGCTTCGCTGGCTTGGTGGTGACCACCGGGGGGACGGGGTTCGGTCCCCGTGATCAAACCCCTGAAGGTACCCGGGCGGTGATCGAACGAGAAGCACCAGGCATTGCCGAAGCGATGCGGCTGGTGAGCCCCTATGGGCGCTTATCGCGCGGTGTGGCCGGGATCAGGGGTACGACCATGATCTGTAATACGCCGGGCAGTCCCAAGGGGGCGATCGAGCAGATCGATGCGGTGATCGATGTGATTCCTCATGCGGTCAAGCTCTTGGCATCCTTGCCCACGGATCACTGAAGACTCACTGAACAGCACTGGGTTATCGCTGAACGATCAGCGATCGCTGACTCGGGGTAGCCTCAGTGGTCATGTTGCATGTGGTGCTGCCCAAGGGGTCGCTGGAGAAGTCGACCTTCGAACTGTTTGAGGCGGCTGATCTGACGATCCGCCGTTCGTCGAGTGTGGCCTATAAGGCCGAGATCGATGATCCGCGTATCGATGAGGTGCGTATTCTGCGGCCCCAAGAGATTCCGTCCTATGTGGCTGAAGGCTTGTTTGATATCGGGATCACCGGCCGGGACTGGGTGGAAGAGACCGGTTCTGAGGTGGTCAGCTTGGGC
>PDSL01000005.1 GCA_002748455.1 Ilumatobacter coccineus | reverse complement strand
TCGGAGATGACGATGGATTCGGTCATCACCCTTGCCGACCTGACCCTGCCCACTGGGGTGGAGGCGATCGGCGACGATGAGATGACGATCGTGACCGTCCTCACCATGAGCACGCCGGTGCTCGACGCCGAGGATGCTGCAGCCGCCGAAGCTGACGAGTTCGAAGGCGACGAGGTTGAGGGCGACGCCGAGCCGTCCGATGCCGAATCGGACGACGAATAACCCTCCCGTCTGACACGATGGGCCTGTTCGACCGGCCGTCCGGCTCGGGCACCCCGTTCAATTGGATCGTTGTTGGCCTGGGTAATCCCGGCGAGTCCTATCGCCATACCCGCCACAATGTGGGCCAGGATTGTGTAGAACTCCTCGCCCAGCGGCACGGCACCCCCCTGCGGGGGGGCCGTGATCACGCTCTGGTCGCCGAAACCCGATGGGGGCTGCCTGGCGACCTCGATGCTGAGCGTGTGGTACTCGCCTGTCCGGTGACCTATATGAACGAATCCGGTCGATCGGTAGCCGCCCTCGTGCGGCGATACCAGATCGATGATCCCAGCCGGATCATCATCGTCCACGATGAACTCGATCTTGAGCCCGGCGTGATCCGCATCAAGGACGGTGGTGGGTTGGCGGGCCACAACGGGTTGCGCAGCATCACCCAACACCTCGGCACCCAGGACTATCGACGGGTTCGTATCGGGGTTGGCAAGCCGCCATCCAAAGAGCGCGGCGCTCGCCACGTCTTGTCCCGTATCCCTCGTTCCCAGCGAGAGATCATCAACACCGCTGTCGCCGAGGCAGCCGACGCGGTCGACATGGTGATCACCGAGGGGATCGACCAGGCGATGCAGACCTATCACGCCCGATGACCGATATGACTGCTCTGAGCGCGCTGGCTCCACTCTTGCGCGACGAGCCGGGCTTGACCCGGGCCTTGGGCGAACCGGATGCTCGCCTGGCCATCGTTGAAGTTGCCCGTCCAATCTCGATCGCCGCGCTGAGCCATCTTTCCTCTCATCGTCCCCTTGTGGTGGTGTGTCCCACCGGATCGATGGCTGCCCGACTGGCTGATGATCTGGTCAGTTTTGTCGATCCCGATGAGGTGGCACTCTTCCCTGCTTGGGAGACCCTGCCCTTCGAGCGAGTCAGCCCAGCGGTCGAGACGATGGGCCGTCGTATGGAGGTGCTCTGGCGACTCCAACAGGGCTACCGCCCCGATCGTCCAGCCCGGCTGAACACGCCCCGGATCATCATCGCTGGGGCCCGCGCCCTGCTCCAGAAGATCGGACCGGGGGCGGTTGAGGTTGAACCGATCATGATCCATCCTCAAGCGATTGTCGATCCCGACCAGCTCACTGCCGAACTGGTCGAATGCGGCTATCGCCGCGAAGAACTTGTCGAACATCGGGGCGAGTTCGCTCGCCGCGGCGCGATCATCGATGTCTTCCCATCCACTGCAGACACCCCGATCCGGATCGATTTGTGGGGTGATGAGGTCGACCGGTTGACCCGGTTTAGCGTGTCGACCCAGCGATCGATTGACGATCTCGATCAGGCGGTGATCTTTCCAGCACGCGAGCTGATCCCGTCCGACGAGGTTCGACGCCGGGCTGAAGACCTGGTGGCCAGCGAGCCGTGGGGCCGTGAGCAATGGGAACGCCTGGCCGATGGCGATCACTTCGATGGAATGGAGTCGTGGGTGCCGTGGCTGGTCGATGATGAGGTCCTCCTCACCGATATCTGCCCGGATGATGCCAAGGTGATCCTGGTCGAACCCCGCCGGGTGCGTGACCGGTCAGCCGACCTGATCGAGGAAGAAAAAGACCTGGCTCGGGCCTTAGCATCAACGTGGGAACGCGATCCCAACCGGGAGTTTCCCCGCCTTCATGCCGACCCTGACACCCTTCTGGCCGGGACCGACCACCTGTGGACCATCGATTCCACTCCCGAATCTCCTGACACTCCGATGGTGGAGGCCAGTGGCTGGGGACCGGTTGGGGGTGACACCACCGGCCTGACCCGACGTATCGCCTCCCTGATCGGTGACGGATATCGGGTGGTGATCGCTGCTGACGGTGTGGGCTCAGCCACCCGGTTGCATGACATCCTGCTCGACCACGGGCTCGACTTCCCGATCGCGGATGGAGCGGTGTCATCGTCTCCGGGGGGTTCGATCGCTGTCGCCTCGCTCCACCGGGGATGCACCCTGTCCCGGGCTCGGGTAGCCATCATCGCTGAGTCAGACTTGACCGGGCGCCGCCGGGCCCGCCGCCGGGCCGCGGTGCCACGACGCGACGCGGTGACCACCTTTGCCGATCTCACTCCGGGCAGCTATGTGGTTCACCACACCCATGGGGTTGGCCGCTATGAGGGGATGACCCAGCGAGCGATCGGCGGGGTGGAGCGCGACTATCTCATGGTCGCCTACAAGGGCAACGACAAGCTCTATGTCCCCTCCGACCAGATCGACACCCTGCGCCACTATGTGGGTGGCGAGACCCCGTCGGTGCATCGCCTGGGCGGCAGCGACTTTGCCGCCTCCAAGAGCCGGGTCCGTTCAGCGGTGCGCGAGATCGCCCAAGAACTCGTGGTGCTGTACCAACAGCGGGTCACCGCCGAAGGTCACGCCTTTTCGATCGATACGCCTTGGCAGCGCGAGATGGAAGATTCCTTCCCCTTCGTGGAAACCCCCGACCAGCTCACAGCGATCGCCGACATCAAGACCGATATGGAGCGGCCCTATCCGATGGATCGCCTGGTGTGCGGCGATGTCGGCTTTGGCAAGACCGAGATCGCCATCCGGGCGGCCTTTAAGGCGATCCAGGATGGCAAGCAGGTCGCGGTCCTCGCCCCGACCACCTTGCTGGCCAACCAGCACGGTTCCACCTTTGCCGACCGGTTTGCTGGCTATCCGATCCGGATCGAGGTGCTCTCTCGGTTCTTGACCCCGGCCCAAGCCAAAGAGGTATTGGCCGGGATTCGCACTGGCGAGGTCGACTGCGTGATCGGCACTCACCGCCTTCTGGCCGCCGACACGGTGTTCCGCGATCTTGGGCTCTTGATCGTGGATGAAGAACAGCGTTTCGGAGTCAACCACAAGGAACAGATCAAGAAGCTGCGCACCAATGTGGATGTCCTGACCCTCTCGGCGACCCCGATCCCGCGCACCTTGGAGATGAGCCTGGTGGGGATCCGTGATCTCTCCTTGCTCCACACCCCGCCAGCCGACCGCCAGCCGATCCTGACCTATGTCGGCGAATACGATGAACAGGTCGCTGTCGAAGCGATCCGGCGTGAGCTGTTGCGCGAGGGCCAGGTGTTCTGGGTCCACAACCGGGTGCGGTCGATCGATCGTGCCGCGGCCCGGCTACGACAACTGGTTCCTGAAGCCCGGATCGCCGTCGCCCATGGCCAGATGGATGAGGGCACCCTCGAACGGGTCGTGGTCGACTTTTGGGATGGCCTCTACGATGTCTTGGTCTCGACCACGATCATCGAGTCGGGGATCGATATGCCGATGGTCAACACCCTGGTCGTCGAGCGAGCCGATCTGCTGGGACTGGGCCAGATGCACCAGCTCCGGGGCCGGGTTGGCCGGTCGGGAAGCCGGGCCTATGCCTATCTCTTCCATCCGGCGGACAAGGCCTTAAGCGAGACTGCCTACGAGCGTTTGAAGACCATCGGTGAAGCCACCGATCTGGGGTCGGGATTCACGATTGCGATGCGTGATCTCGAAATCCGTGGTGCTGGCAACCTCCTGGGACAGACCCAGTCGGGCCATATCGAATCGGTCGGGTATGACCTCTATGTCCAGATGGTGACCGAGGCGGTCGGTGAGATGAAGGGTGAGAAGCCCACCGAACCCTCGCCGCTCAAACTCGATGTCCCCACCGATGCCTATCTGCCCGCCGACTATGTGCCCAAGGAGGTCTCGCGCCTGGAGGCCTATCGACGCCTAGCCGAGGTCACCACCCACGATGAGGTCGACGATATTCGAGCCGAATGGCTCGACCGATACGGTCCCCTCCCTGAGCCAGCCGATGCCCTGCTCGATGTGGGACGATTGCGAGCTGAATGCCATCGTCTGGGCGTTACCGAGGTCCAGATCGGGTCGCTCTATAAGGACGACCAGCAAGAGCTGGTGATCCCCTTGTCGAGCCGAACCGACCCGGCTCCGGTCCTGGTCGATCTCCTGCGCCAACTGATTCCTCCGCCGGACGAGGCGACTACCCCAGCCTGATCCCCCACCGGTAGGTTGGGCATCGTGAGTCGCATTCGATCCTTGATTCGTCCAGCCCTCGTCACCGCTGGCCTGGTCACCGCACTGAGCGGATGTGGTACCGCCCCGGTGGCCACTGTCAATGGTGTGGAGATCACGGCAAGCGAGCTTGACGATGTGCTGACCGCCTCGGCGACCTACAACAATCCGACCGCCACCGTGCCCGACGGCGGCATCACCGCGCCGAACGAGGTGCGACGCACCGCTCGCAACCTGATCGTCCAAGAGCTCCTCCAGTCGTTCCTCACGGCACGAGATGTTGATCTCAAAGCTGCCAGAGCCGACTATCTCACCTCATCGTTACCCGAGGACGATCCCCTACGCTCTGCTCCTGACAACGTCCAGGAGCTGATCATCGACACCCAGAGCTCGCTGCCGATCGAACTGATCGACGGAACCGAACGACCCTCCGATGACGAGCTGGCCGCCCTCTATCACGACGATCCCACCCGACTGGGTGTGATCTGTGTTGCGGTCCACCAGGTGGACACCGAGGCCGCAGCACACGATCTGATCGCATCGATCCGTCGCGGCGAGGCGGTTGAGCCGGCACGCACCCCGGAATGCACCAATATCGGAGATGCCCTCAACGCCTATGGACGTGATCCGATCAGCACCCTCCTCGACACGATCGAAGGCGGTGTGGTGGGCCCCTTCGAGCTGGGTGGCCAGTGGACAATCCTGGTGGTGCGCCCCTGGGCCGAGATCGCTGACGAGATCGATTCGCTCTATACGGCGATCTCTGCTGGCCGCTATCTGTTTGATGGGTTCATCGCCAATGCCGACATCGAGGTGAATCCCCGCTATGGCCGCTGGGAGTGGTCCACCCTCTCGATCGAGCCGATCACCTGATGCAGCTCCTCATGACCACCCCGCTCTGGCCGGCCTTGCTGCCACCCACCTGGATTGGTCGACGATGAGGGTTCGTGTTGCCCACCCAGCCGACCACAGCGTCCTCTACGACCTTCCCCTCGAGGTCGATCTTGAGGAGTGGACGATGGACAATGTCCATCACGTCCTGGGAATCCACCGCAATACGGTCAAATTGGTGGAGTTTCCCGACCTGTCCTATGTGGTCAAGGAGCTCCCCGACGATCTGGTCGATCGCGAGTATCGCTTCCTCGGTGAGATCGCCGATGCTGGTCTGCCGACCGTTGATCGCGTGGCTGCGGTGACCGAGCGAGGCGATGGCCGCCACGGCCTGGTCATCACCCGCCATCTCGACTATTCACTCCCCTACCGCACCCTCTTGATGGGCCGCGGGCTGGCGATCCCCTATCTGGGTGAAAAACTGCTCGATGCCCTGGTCGTGCTCTTGGTGCGCATCCATCTGGCCGGATTCTTCTGGGGCGACTGTTCCTTGTCCAACACCCTCTTTCGCCGCGATGCCGGGGCCCTACGAGCCTTCATCATCGATGTCGAAACCGCTGAGCATCATGATCACCTCAGTGAGGGACAGCGGGCCTATGACCTGTCCTTGGCCACCGACAATGTGGCTGGCGGACTCCTCGATCTTCAGGCTGGCGGCCAGCTGGCTCCCGATATCGATCCGATCGAGGTCGCCCTCCAGATCAGCGATCGCTATGGCGCGTTGTGGAACGAGATCACCGCACCAGGCGATGCCACCACCGATACCCCCGCAGCGATGCGCGACCGGCTCAATCGTCTCCAGGAAGCGGGATTTGATGTTGACGAGATCGAGGTGGTCACCGGTCCAGGTGAGAGTGGCGAACGGGTGACCTTTGTTCCCCGGGTGGTCGAACACGGCTATCACGCCGAACGCCTGGCTGACCTGACCGGCTTGGATGCCGGCGAGAATCAGGCTCGCCGTCTCCTCCAGGACATCACCGAATACCAGGCCCAACTCACTGCCGAAACCGGAGCGCCAGTGCGGTTCAATATCGCTGCCGTGCGCTGGCTCGACCGGGTCTTTGAGCCGACGATCGCGGCGATTCCGACTGAATTGCTTGATCGACTTGAAGCTGCCGAAATCTTCCACCAGATCTTGGAACATCGGTGGTACGAGTCTGAGCGCACGGGACGGGCCTTGAGCATCGACGACATCCTCGATGACTATCTGAAGCTCTTGCAGGAGGCACCACCCGAGCGGCTCGCCATGGACGAGGTCGACACCGACGATCTCTAGAAAGAAATCCTCATCGATCACGGCCCGAGCGGCCCGGTCTCACGTCTCGGCGGTACCGTGGCCATCATGAGTGAGATCGTCCATATTCTCGGCCGCCAAATCCTTGACTCGCGTGGCAACCCCACCGTGGAGGTTGAAGTCCTCCTCGATTCGGGAGCCTTCGGGCGAGCGGCCGTTCCCAGCGGAGCCTCCACCGGCGAACACGAAGCGGTGGAGTTGCGCGACGGTGGTGATGCCTATGGTGGCAAGTCGGTCGAGAAGGCGGTCGGCTATGTCAATTCCGACATCATCGACACCCTGCTCGGTGCCGATGCCCTCGACCAGCGGGCGATCGACGATGCACTCTTGGCCCTCGATGGCACCGACAACAAGGCTCGCCTTGGCGCCAACGCGATCTTGGGTACCTCCCTGGCGGTGGCCAAAGCCGCTGCTGACGAGCTTCAGATTCCGCTCTACCGCTATGTCGGTGGCACCAATGCCCATGTCCTTCCGGTGCCGATGATGAATGTCCTCAACGGTGGGGTCCACGCCGACAACTCGGTCGACTTCCAAGAGTTCATGATCATGCCGGTCGGCGCGGCTTCGTTCTCTGAGGCCCTGCGCTGGGGCACCGAGACCTACCACGTCCTCAAGGGCGTGCTCCACGACAAGGGTCTGGCCACCGGGGTTGGCGATGAGGGTGGCTTTGCTCCCGATCTCGACTCCAACGAAGATGCCATCAAGCTCCTGGTCGAAGCGATTTCCAAGGCTGGGTTCACC
>PDSL01000112.1 GCA_002748455.1 Ilumatobacter coccineus | reverse complement strand
ACCATCGGCCCCGACGAGGCGATCACGTTGCCATCAGGAGCCTGCCACTCGCGCAGCGCATCATTCAGCTGGGCTGCAGCTTCGGCGGGATCAGCAGAGAACTGGTGAGCCGGATAGACCTCGGCGAACACGGCCTTCCAACCAGCAAAGAATGCTGACCAGGTGACCTTGAACTCGGTGTCGGAGACAACCTCAACACTGGTGATGGTGTCGAGACCGGTGCGGTCACCGAGCAGGTAGACGTAATTGGGGTTGCCCTCATCGTCAACACCATCGGCATACATGATGGCATCGAACGTCCACTTGAAGTCATTCGCGGTGAGCGCCTCACCATCGGACCACATCAACCCGTCACGCAGGGTGTAGGTCGCCGTAAAGGTGCCGTCACCGTTGTCGGTCATCTCAGCTTCTTGAGCCAAGAGCTCGGGATAGAACTCGGTCGTCGCCGAGATGCCATACGCACCCTCGAGGAGAGCGGTGCGGAGCCACGCCGTCGAGCTCAGGTTGTTTTCAGGATCGTCCAGGTGGAGATCGGGCGGCTCTTGCTCATGAGCCCAAATCAGGACGCCGCCGGTACCACCACAGGCAGCAAACACGAGCGACGCAGCGGCGGCCACAGCAAGAAGCTTGGTGCTCTTACGGGTCGTCTTCACGTAATTCCTCCTCAAAGGATCATGGAGAGAGGTAGGGGTGATGCCTAGAGACCAGCACTGAACGCTGATCGAAAGCTAAACACCGTCGCCCGTGTCGTCCTCCCCGATCGAAACGGGCGAGTAGTCACCGTAGCACAATCGGGCAACCAATCGGCACTCTGTGCCTAAACCAGCTCAGAAACGACAACGGGCCCCAGCCGGATATCCGGCTGGGGCCCGACGCACGCGATCACGTGCTGGTGATGGTCAGTTCACTCAGCCAGCGAGCATGAAGTCGGCGACATTGGTCAACGGGCCAGCGCGGCCGGCATCGGGAGCGACACCAGCCTGCGACAAGGCCGAGGTGTAGCCGTAGAACGACGGCTTCTGGGTGATCGGCATGACGACCAACCCGTTGGAGTCGACCGCGAGCGTGGTCACATACTTGTCGAGCTCGTTGTAGCACGCTGCACGCTCAGCATCATCAACCGTCGAGTCGCACTCAGCCGACTTGGCGTCAAACTCAG
>PDSL01000004.1 GCA_002748455.1 Ilumatobacter coccineus | reverse complement strand
GACGCACATCATCACATAGTCAGCCCCATCAACCGCCTCGGCGGGGGTGGGAGCAGCCCGATGGCCATACGCCGCCACCCATTCAAGCGATCGAGCCCCGGTCCGGTTGTAAACGGTGACCGAATGCCCCTGGGCAGCGAGATGACCAGCCATCGGAGCGCCCATCACCCCAAGACCAAGAAATGCGAGATGTGCCATACCCCCCGAGTCTGCCATGTTGGCCACCCCCGGTGGGCATGCATCGGTTGCGAGCTGAACCCCGCTCTAGACCGCCGAACAGATCAGGCGTCGTCGGTGGGTTTGAGCACCCCTTGAGCCAGCGCGGCGTCGAGATAGGCCTCGGCCTCATCGGCGGACACCTTGAGGGCCGGTGAAATCTCCGAGATCAGATTGACGCGAGCCCGCTCATACATGGTGCGCTCAGCAGCCGACAGTGAAGCGTCACGGTTGCGGGCCGCGAGGTTACGCACCACTTCAGCCACCTGATAGACATCACCGCTCTTGAGCTTTTCTTGGTGATTCTTGAACCGGCGACTCCAGTTGGACGGCACCCGCGGGTCGGGCTTGGCCAACACCGACACCAGATCTTCGAGCTCATCAGCACTGACCGGAGGACGTACCCCCACCTCTTCGGCCTTAGCCACCGGAACCTTGAGAGTCATCTCATTGATCACCGTTTCGAGGATCAGATAGTCGTGCTTCTCGCCGAAGGCTTCCATCTTCTTGATGCCCTTGACGACGCACGCCCCATGCTGGGGATAGATGACGGTTTCGCCCTTCTTAAATTTCACTCAGTACCTCACACGGTGTGGACTCCCGGGGGCCCAGGAGTGGGCATTCAGACTAACGCGCCCCCGACAGGATTCGAACCTGCGACCAAGTCATTAGAAGTGACACGCTCTATCCAACTGAGCTACGGGGGCAGGTCTAGGCTAACGCCCGATCTTCGGGTGCTACGACAAGGCTCGACAGCGTTCGATGTCCCAACACACAGGTGTCAGCATGAATCGGCGACCGGCGAGGACAGCTGGCGTCGAAGCCAGCTCAAGGCGGTAATCACGCTGTATTGGCGCATCTGCTCTCGCTGGCCAGGCACCCGAGCTGTGGTCGAAATCTCTCCACCAGGCCACACCAGCCCCAAACACAAGGTGCCCACCGGCTGACCGTCCTGGGTTGATGGTCCAGCAACACCGGTGAGGGCAAGGGCCACATCGCAACCGAGTACCCGACGAGCTCCCCGGGCCATCGCCCGAGCCGCATCCTCAGACACCACCGGCCCTTGCGGAACTCCCAACACCCGATGTTTCACCTCGCTGGCATAGGACACCACCGACCCGCGGAAGACCTTGCTGGCCCCGGGCACCTCGGTGAGCCGTCCTCCAACCAGGCCACCGGTGACCGACTCCGCGCAACCCAACGACCAACCCTTCTCCTCCAAGAGCGCCAAGACGACCGACTCCATCGTGTCGTCATCGACGCCATAGACCAGGTCACCAAGTTCAGCGCGCACCCGGCCGTCCCACCGGTCGAGCGCCCGATTGGCGTCATCAACGCTTGAACCCTTGGCGGTAAGACGAACCTTGATCCCGTTCCATCCACTGGCCAAGAACGCCAAGGTCGGCGTACCGAGTTCATCGAGTTCGGCGATGATCCGATCGAGGCGCTGATTGAGCCCCGATTCGCTCTCTCCCCAGGTCTTGAGCACACGGCTGACGATCACGCCGGATTCACCCGAGCGATCGATCAGTTCCGGCAACACTGCCCGTTCGACCATGTCCTTCATCTCATGGGGCACACCCGGCACGGCGAACACGACCTTGTCCGCTCCATCGACGGTGACCGGGCAGATCAATCCCGGTGCAGTGCCTCGGGTTTGGACGATGATCCGAGCCCCGACCGGGACCATCGCCTGGCGAAGATTGTTGGATGGCATCGGCCGACCTCGGCTGGCGAACAGGGCGCCGATCCGTTCAGCAGCCTCATCGTTGACGTCGAGCTCGACACCCATCACCTCGGCGATCGCCTCACGGGTGATGTCGTCGTGGGTTGGACCCAACCCACCGCAGATGATCACCGCATCGGCATCAACCAAGAGCCGCCTCAGCTCGCCAGCCAGCCGTCCAACATTGTCGCCGACCTTGACCTGAACCGCTGAGTCGATACCCACCGAGGCCAGCCGGTCGCCGATCCAGGCCGAATTGGTGTCGACGATCTGACCGAGGAGAAGCTCGGTACCGACAGCGAGAACATCACAGCGCATAGACGACCGCACTAATTCAGCCCGGCTTCGGCCAGGGCCTTCTTGGTCACCCTCGAATACCACAGATACTGGGCCCCGCTGATCACGGCCAGGGCAACGGCCAACCAGAGCAGGGATACCCACAACCAGCGATAGTCAGCAGCGAACCACGGCCACAGCACAAAGCCGACCGCCATCTGCTGGACCAAGGTCTTCTGTTTGGCGATCATGCTGGCGGGCACACTGACACCCTTTTGGGCAACCAAGGTGCGATACACGCTGATCACCAGTTCCCGAGCCGCGATGATCGCCACCGGCAGGACCCAAAACACGTCTTGGGCGACCAGGGTGAACATGGCGCCCAGCACCAAAACCTTGTCGGCCAACGGATCGAGAAACGCTCCCGAGGTGGTGGTGCCATGCCTACGAGCGAGATAACCGTCGGCCATATCGCTCACACTCAGGGCAAACCACAAGCCAAAGGCCACCCACGACCCCCGATCATCGGGGGGAATCACCAAGAACATGACCGGTGACAGGGCGATCCGACTCACGGTGATCAGGTTGGCCCACGTGGCCAGGGCATCAGGGTTGACCGGCATCAGTTCTCGTCTATCACGTCACTACCGGCCGCCACGAGATCAGGACCCCAAGCATCGATGATGTCGACATCGGCGAACTCACCCACCGGCAGCGACGACGACACCCTCACGATGCCGTCGATCTCCGGAGCTTCCCGGGTACTGCGGGCAACCCCAACATCGTCGACAAGGACTCTCATCCGACGCCCGATCTGGATATCTCGACGAGATGAACTGACCTGATCGGCAAGTTCGCTGAGTTCGATGAGGCGTTCATCGATCAAGGATTGGGGCACCACACCATCGAGATCAGCGGCATAGGTGCCCTCCTCGGCGGAATAGGCAAAGAAGCCATACCAGTCGAGCTCAGCTTCTTCGACAAATCGCAGGAGTTCATCGTGATCAGCTTCGGTCTCGCCGGGATAGCCAACGATGAAATTCGATCGGAAGGCTGCGTCAGGCTCGCGCTGACGAATGTCGGCGATCCGGCGAAGGAATCGGTCGCCATCGCCCCACCGTCGCATCCGACGTAGGAGGCGCTTACTGGTGTGCTGCAAGGACAGATCAAAATAGGGCACCCCAGTGGCACAGATCCCATCGATCAGATCGTCGCTCAGATCGCTGGGATAGAGATAGAGCAGGCGCACCCACTCAGCGCGCTTGGCCACCTCGTCAACCAAGGGCACAATCGATCCCGCCCCCAACAGATCGGGGCGATCCTTGCCATAGGACGCCACATCTTGAGCGATCAAGACCACTTCCTTGACCCCGAGCTGGTCGACTTCAGCGATGATCTCCTCGGGAGTGCGGCTGCGCTGATCACCGCGGAATGACGGGATCGCGCAGAATCCACACCGTCGATCACAGCCCTCGGCGACCTTGACATAAGCCCACGGTGATGTGGCTGCCGGCCGTGGCAGATTCAGCAGATCGAACTCGGGCACCTCGGTGACCGAGAGATCGAGACGACGACGAGAGGGCTCACCGTTGGACACGAAGGGCACCCCAAAGCCGGCCACCTGGTCGACTTCGGGCAGCTCAGCAGCCAATTCATCGCCATAGCGTTCGGCCATGCACCCGGTCACCACCAGCCGAGCACCGTCGCGGCGACGGTCGGAGAGCGACAAGATCGTGTCGATCGACTCTTGGCGGGCATCGCCAATAAAGGCGCAGGTATTGACCACCACCATGTCAGCAGCGCTGGGATCGTCGGTGGCCACCATTCCCGATGCCACCAAGGTCCCCGCCAATTTGTCGGAATCAACCTGGTTCTTGGGACACCCCAGAGTTTCGACATAAAAGCGCGACGACATGAACTATTTACGTTATCTGAGAACAACGATGGTCATCGTCGACACCGCTACCGCGGTCGTCAAGATCGCTCAGAGCGCGCCGCTGTCTTGGAGGAGCTCGAACTCCTCCACGGTCATCAAGACCTCACGAGCTTTGGATCCCACCGATGGGCCAACGACGCCACGCTCTTCAAGCTCATCCATGATTCGCCCG
>PDSL01000111.1 GCA_002748455.1 Ilumatobacter coccineus | reverse complement strand
TCCCGTGGTGCCAATTTCAAGCTAACCACCGGGCACGGCGACACCATCGCCTCCCGCTCAGTGCTGCTGGCGACCGGAGGCAGCCGGCTTGCCGCAGGGGCGCGGCTTGCGGAAACGCTCGGCCACACGCTCGTCCCTGCCGTGCCCTCGTTGTTTGCCTTTGACTGCCGCGACCCACGCCTCGAAGGTCTCGCCGGAGTCTCCGTGCCAGACGCGGAAACCTCCGTCGAGGGCATGAAACTCACCACCCGGGGTGCCGTGCTCATCACCCACCGCGGCCTCAGCGGCCCCGGCATCCTCAAGCTCTCCGCATGGGCCGCCCGCGAGCTGCACGCCGCCCGCGAGCTGCACGCCCGCAACTACCAGTTCACCGTCCGCATCAACTGGCTACCGGACACCAGTGCCGCCGACGTCCTGCGCGACGCCCGCCAAAGCCGGGGCAAACAACAGGTCCACAGCCGCGCACCACTTGGGCAATTTCCCAAACGGCTCTGGAAAAAACTTTGCACCGCAGCCGAAGTCCCGCCCGACTGCCAGTGGGCACAACTCGGCAAAAAATCCGCCGACTCGCTCGCGAGGGAACTCACCGGAGCCAGCTACCACATTTCCGGCAAAAGCCTGAACAAAGACGAGTTTGTCACCTGCGGCGGAGTGCCGCTCAAAGAAGTCAACCTCGCCACCATGGAAAGCAAAACCACCCCCGGCCTCCATTTTGCGGGAGAGCTGTTAGACGTGGACGGCGTCACCGGAGGTTTCAACTTCCAAAACGCATGGACTACCGGGTTTCTCGCCGGCAGGGGAATCAGGCAACCTGAGTTTTGCTTAAGAAGCCCTAATTATCCATGAGAAGTGGCGGATTCGGTGTAATTGTTGGTTGTCCGACTAACAAAACCATCCGAACCCGCCCATGAAGATTGACTTCACAGCCCTCTTTTGCCCGGTTGACGACTTTTGTCAAAGCTTTGAACCCCGTTGACCTGACCCCGAAAAACTGGGGTAGTGTCCAGATTTTTTCGCACTTTTGTTTGGGGTTCTCTGAGTTCTGTTAGTGTTGGGGTGATTTCTTCTACGTAAGCGTCCTATGAAGCACCTCTAGTCATAAACGTCGTAGGCGTTATGATTATGACGTCTATGACTATGCCGATTGTTCGGCTTTGTCCTTTTCGCG
>PDSL01000016.1 GCA_002748455.1 Ilumatobacter coccineus | reverse complement strand
AAGGCCAGCTTCGACGAAGACAAGCTCCAGCAGAACTTCCGAGCGGTCCTCGATGAGCTCCAGCGGGCCAAGCCAGCTTCAGCCAAGGGCCGGTACATCAAGAAAATCACGGTGTCGGCCACGATGGGCCCCGGCGTTCGCATGGACACCGGCCGCCTGCGTCCCGAATCCGACTGATCACGATTTCTCACGGCTGGGTCGGTGGTGATCCCACTCACCGATACAGTCGTGGGTTGACATATACGGTTGCTCGCCAAAGACCGCTGGTCAGACGCTCTCACGGGTTGACGACAATGGGGAATCCCGCCAGCCGAGGTGCACGCTCCATCAGGGACATGGTCCTCACGACCTCGCTCCTCATGGTGTTCGCACGTGCGAGCCATGAGTTGTAGCGAAAGGAGGTGCACATATGAGTGAAACGACTATTCGAGAGCCTCGCGCCGACAAGGTGGCTATCGTCACCGAGATTGCCGGCAAGCTCGATGCTGCTGAGGCAGTGTTTGTTGTCGAATACCGCGGATTGACCGTTGGCGACATGGCCACGGTTCGAAACGCCTTGCGTCCCGGTGGGGCCGAGATGGTGATCTATAAGAACACCCTCGCCAAGCTGGCCGCTCGCCAGGTAGGTATCGAGGCGATCGACGACCATCTCACCGGCCCGACCGCCCTGGTCTTTGTGGCCGACGATGTTGCCAGCGCTGCCAAGGCGCTTCGCGACTCGGCCAAGGCGCTCGCCCCACTGACGATCAAGGGCGGTGTGTTGGGTGATGTGGCTCTGACCGATGCCGACATCAAGGCTCTCGCTGATCTTCCGTCGCGCGACGAGCTCCTTGCTCGCTTTGCCGGCGCCCTGCAGGCCCCCCTGTCCAAGACTGCAAGTCTCTTGGCAGCCCTGCCTCGCAATTTTGCCTACGGCCTCTCCGCTCTCATCGAGAAGCAAGCCGCCTAGGCCATCCCTATCCGATTTCGACAACCAGTTTTTGGCGCATGAGCGCCACCATTTCACTAAGGAGACAACACCATGGCTATTACCAAGGACGACATCCTCGAAGCCATTGCCAACATGACCGTGATCGAGCTCAAGGAACTGCTCGACGCGTTTGAAGAGAAGTTCGATGTGACCGCTGCTGCTCCGGTCGCTGTTGCTGCCGGTGCCCCGGCTGCTGGCGGCGCCGAGGAAGAAGCGGCCGAGCAGGACGAGTTCGACGTCATCCTCGCCGAGGTTGGCGGCCAGAAGATCCAGGTCATCAAGGCGGTGCGTGGGATCACCTCGCTCGGTCTCAAGGAGGCCAAGGATCTCGTTGACGGCGCCCCCAAGCCGGTCCTCGAGAAGGCCGACAAGGCCGCTGCCGAGGCGGCCAAGGCCCAGCTCGAAGAGGCGGGAGCCACCGTCGAGCTCAAGTGACCATGATCGGGTGAGCATCATGCTCACCGCGTGAATCCAGGGCCCCAGGACATCGTCCTGGGGCTCGGTCGCGTCTGGGGTCAGGGGGGCGACGAGCGATGGATTCGGTGGGGATACTTGACAGGGCCGACCGAAGTTTCTTACGGTGAAACCAATTCGGGCGGTCGGCCGGGAGGCCCCACCGAGACCGATCCACTTTTCGCCACGCTCGTGGTTGGTTCTTTTGGCGTGCCCACGGTATTGTTGTCAGTTGCCGTGTGTTGCTTTGCCCTACCCCTTCCGATGGTGGGATTGGCGCGCACTCCCGACCGTGCCGACAATATCGAGGTGATTAGTGGCTACTCGCATGACCTCCCGTGAGCGTTTCTCTTTTGCGAATTTGGATGAGCCGCTCGAGCTCCCTGACCTGATTGCCATCCAGCGGGACAGCTTCCAGTGGTTCCTTGAAGAAGGGCTCGCCAACACCTTCCGCGACATCAGCCCGATCTCTGACTTCTCCGATGCCCTCCAGCTTGAGCTGGAATTTGATCCCTTCGACGAAGACTTGCGGCCGCCGCCCAAGTTCTCGGTCGAAGAGTGCAAAGAGAAGGACATGACCTATAGCGCGCCGATCTTCGTGAGGGCTCGCTTCATGAACCGCAAGACCGGTGAGATCAAGGAACAGACGGTCTTCATGGGTGACCTGCCGGCGATGACCGACAAGGGCACCTTTGTCATCAACGGCACCGAGCGTGTTGTCGTGTCTCAGCTCGTCCGCAGCCCCGGGGTCATCTTTGAGCCCGGTGAGCGGTACCGCTTGCGTAACCTCAACAAGCACCAGCTCGTTAAGGGCACGATCCACCCCTATCGCGGCGAATGGATGGAGTTCGATGTCGAACACCGTCCCGGCAAGGATGTCACCTGCGGCACTCGGGTGGCTCGCAAGCGCCGTCTCGGCATCTTCACCCTCCTGCGAGCCTTGGGCTATGACGAAGAGAACGCCCCCGGCTTCCTCGATCGGTTCGTTGCTGAGTTCGATTTCTTGGAAGGCCAGTGGGACAAGGAGCGCGAGATCGCTCCCACCCAAGAAGAAGCCCTGATCGAGATCTATAAGCGGGCCCGCCCCGGTGAGCCGCCCACCGCTGAGTCGGCCCGGGCCTATTTCCGCAATGCCTTCTTCGAGAGCCGTCGCTACGACCTCAGCCGGGTCGGGCGCTACAAGCTCGATCGCAAGCTCGGCGCTGAGGTCCAAAAGGTCGCCGCCCAGTTCGATCTGGAAGGCAAGGTCAATGCTGCCGGTGATCCCCTGGTCGATCTGCCCGAAGACAAGCAGTATGTGCTCAGTCGCATCGAGGTGCTGGCAGCGATCACCTACATGCTCAACCTGGTCAAGCAGGAGCCCGGGTATCGCCTCGACGACCAGGACCACTTCGCCAACCGCCGCATTCGCTCGGTTGGTGAACTGATCCAGAACCAGGTCCGTATCGGTCTCAGCCGGATGGAGCGGGTTGTCCGCGAGCGGATGACCACCCAAGACGTCGAAGCGATCACCCCCCAAACCCTGATCAATATCCGCCCGGTGGTGGCCTCGATCAAGGAGTTCTTCGGAACCTCCCAGCTGTCCCAGTTCATGGACCAGGTCAACCCGCTTTCGGGTTTGATCCACCGCCGTCGCCTGTCGGCGCTCGGCCCCGGTGGTCTGTCGCGTGAACGAGCCGGGTTTGAGGTTCGCGACGTCCACTTCTCGCACTATGGGCGCATGTGCCCGATCGAGACCCCTGAGGGTCCCAACATCGGTCTCATCGGTGGGCTGTCCACCTTTGCTCGAGTGAACGAGTTTGGCTTTATCGAGTCGCCCTATCGCAAGGTCGAGAACGGTCGCGTCACCGGCGAGATCGTCTATATGGCTGCCGACGAAGAAGAGAATTATGTCGTCGCCCAGGCCAACACCCCGATCAATGAGGATGGCACCTTCAGGGACGACCGGGTCCTCGTGCGTCGGTCGCCCCAGGCCGCCAGCCTCGATGATCTGCGCAAGATGCTCGAACAGGAGAGCTTCTTCGGTGCGACCACCGATATCGGTATGGTCGCCCCAGCCGAGGTCGACTATATGGATGTCTCGCCCAAGCAGATCGTTTCGGTGGCGACCTCGTTGATTCCCTTCCTTGAGCACGACGATGCCAACCGGGCCCTGATGGGGGCCAACATGCAGCGTCAGGCGGTCCCGCTCTTGCGGGCCGAAGCTCCCTATATCGGCACCGGTATCGAGGATCGGGCGGCTCGCGATGCTGCCGATCTGATCCAGGCCACCGACAAGGGCACGGTCACCGAGGTCACCGGGTCGTCGATCACCGTCCAGTACGCCAAAGAAGGCAAGCAGGTCTACCGCCTAGCCAAGTTCCGTCGTTCCAACCAGGACACCTGCATCAACCAGCGTCCCCGGGTGGTCGAAGGGCAAAAGGTGCAGCCCGGCACGATCATCGCTGATGGTCCCTCCACCGATATGGGCGAACTCGCCCTCGGGAAGAACCTCCTGGTGGCCTTCATGCCGTGGGAGGGCTACAACTTCGAGGACGCCATCATCTTGTCTGAGCGTCTGGTGCGCGACGATGTCTTGACTTCGATCCATATCCATGAGCACGAGGTCGATGCCCGAGACACCAAGCTCGGCCCCGAAGAGATCAGCCGTGACATCCCCAACTTGAGCGACGACATCCTCGCCGACCTCGACGATCGAGGCATCGTGCGGGTCGGTGCCGAAGTTGGCCCTGGCGATGTCCTGGTCGGCAAGGTGACCCCCAAGGGTGAAACCGAGCTGACCCCCGAAGAACGCCTCCTGCGGGCGATCTTCGGTGAGAAGGCTCGTGAGGTGCGCGATACCTCGCTCAAGGTGCCCCATGGTGAATCCGGCAAGGTCATTGCGGTCAAGGTCTTCAACCGTGACGAAGGCGATGAGCTGCCCCCTGGGGTCAACCAGTTCGTCCGGGTCTATGTGGCCCAGAAGCGCAAGATCTCGGTCGGTGACAAGCTCGCCGGTCGCCACGGCAACAAGGGTGTGATCTCCAAGATCCTGCCGATTGAGGACATGCCCTACACCGCCGATGGCACCCCGGTCGACATCATCTTGAACCCCCTTGGTGTGCCGAG
>PDSL01000015.1 GCA_002748455.1 Ilumatobacter coccineus | reverse complement strand
GCCGGATCATACTTCCCATCAGCATCAACATCAAGCCACACACGATCACCCAACGTAAAACTCGCACGATAACCAAAGTCCACATCGTCCCGGCTCTCGCTCAGCGTGACCAGTGTGGTCTGATCGGGCGACGTGGTGCCGGAATCAAGATCATACGTTGGCACCAAATCGGACGACACATCAGAAACGGTCACCGAGTACTCGCCCGATGGCAGATTCTCAAACTTGTAATTGCCATCACCATCAGTGGTGGTCGTGTACACAACATCATCACCACCACCAGGAACACCATCCCCGCCGAGCCAGGTCAAGGTCACCGTGGCACCATTCAAACCCGGCTCACCAGGATCCTGAACACCATCACCGTTTTCGTCGATCCACACCCGATCACCAATCGACAGCGAACCGACCACGGCAAGGTCGATCGTGAAATTGGTGAGATCGTCGTGAACAAGCGGATCTCCCAACTGAGCAACATTGTCCCCGGTTGGCTCGTCACCGGTGATCGTGCCACTCTGTGAGTTTGTGCTCGCCGCGAGCCCCGCCGGCAGGGTGGGAACGGCAACAAAGTACGTGCCTCCTGGCACCGCCTCAAAGATCCACCGACCATCGGTTGTGGTGGTCGTCATCAGAGGAGTGTCGGTGCCTGGCGTGTCACCTTGCCGATACAGGTTGACCGTTGTTCCATCAGGAATGAGTCCGTCAACACTGGGGTCGTAGGTTCCATCACCGTCGACATCAATCCAAATCAGGTCACCAACACTAAAGCCAACCACTTGCACGTGGGGCTCATTTGACTCAACCGGCTGAGTGGCAAAGGTGGCCGACCATGCCCCGAACCGGTTGACATACAAGTCGTTCGGCGCGTTCGTCACCTGGGAGGGACGATTCACCTCATCGGGGTCAGCGGGGTCGCCAACACCGGCCTGCACGGCAAGATCCACCGTTACCGATGTCTGCGCCGTCAGATCATCAGCAGAAACGAAACGAATTGCTGTCACTGCACCCAGATCAGCCGGACAGCCAGCAGCACCGCCAGTGATGTCTGCTTGGGTGCACCACCTGGTGGTGCCGGTCGCGAGATCGTTGCTCGGGTCCGACGGAATATGATTGACCGTGGCCGGATCGGCGCCGGTGTAATACCAGGTACCAGCCTCGGGGACCTCGCTCCCATCGCTCAGTATCCGCGTGGGGGCTGGCATCCAATCAACCAGCTGAAGCGTGCCGGTGTACTCGCTGGGGAAGTCATCGCGAGGCGCCAACGAACCGGCAACAGCGCCATCACCGTTAAACGGCAACACATCGATCAGGTCGACCGCGGAAGCGGCAACGGTGTCGGACAGATTCGCCCAGCGAAGTGTCCATAGCTGGTCATCATCTGGATAGTCGAGAGCCTGATCCACGCTCTTCTTGATGCGGATTCCGCCAATCTGGAGCAAACGCACTCCGCGGTCATCCATTTGGAGATTGTCGTTGAAGGCAATATTGCTCGCGGCAGCTCGCACCGTATTCTTCACGTCAACCGGGGCGGGTGCGAACTGATCTGTATCGGTGCACACCACGATCGGTTCGAGCGGCGTGTTCGCCGGTCGGTCTCCCAATGTCCACGTCAAGGTGGTCTCCCCCGCACCTGGACCAGGCGTAATCGCCGGACCACCGTAGCCAGTTGGCGTGGTCGAGCACGCCGCGTTGTACGACGTATAGGGAGGCAATACATCGGTGATCTCAACATCTTGAGCAACGCCAAGACCCGTAATGTCAACCACGGAAGGTTGGAGTGTCCATTGGATACGGTCACCAGCGAACACTGCTGTTGCCCCATCAGAACCGGGCACCTCGCCGGGCAACTCAGCGGTTTTTGCGATCCGGAGCTCCGCATTGGCAAAGAGCACTCGGTCGCCATAGACGGTATTGGTGTGGGGTGTCCCCTGATACCGGTTATCGCTATAGGTCACACCATCAAAATTCGTGTGGTTTGCAGCGTTGCCAATGATCACGCCTGACGGGATTGGCTCACCAGCATGGGGCTGACCACCGTCACCATAGAAGGTGTTGCGAGCTTCAAACTGAACAAACAGGTTCATCGAACTGTCCGGCGGAAGTGCAAAGGTCGGATCAACCGGCCGAGCACGCACCATGACCACATCGTCCCAGCCGCCATAGTCGGCAACTGGATCCTCGGACCATTCGAGCTGACCGGCAGCGGTGAGCGCCGTACCGCAGTCACCAGCGGCGTTTGACATCTCACTGTCATCGATCTCCCAGATACTCGTGCTCACGTTCTGGCTGACCAGATGATCGTTCTGCCAGGTGTTCCGCCCCGACGCTGGGGTAAAGCGAGCCCACTCCACCGCGAACACGCCCGAGTTCGGCCCGGAGGTGTTGTTGTTCCGGTAGATGCGATCCCAAGCATCGCTCCCGTTGAACGAGAACCAATGCGATCCACCGCCATCGGGCATGACGCCAGGCTCGGGCGACACAACCGCCACCGCATTATCGAATGCATCACACAGCTGCTGGTTCGGCAAGGGTGTTGCACCACTATTGATTCGGACGATCTCGGTGCCGAACTTCTGCTGGTTCACTACCTGGCCATCACCTGACGAGTTGCCAGACATGGTCGGCAACATCTTGTGTGGGCCATACCCGATCCACGGCGATCCCGCTCCGGGTTCAAGTTCAAGAACCGATGCTGGCCCGGAATTGCTCTTGTCAAATCCGCCTGCCGGATAGATGGGGATCGAGACTTCACGGCAGTTGTTGCCGTAGGGAGGATCATTGTTGGTCCGGCCGTCCGGCTCCACACCGCTGCCGTAGTTCGATGTTCCGTGAGCGCTGTCAGGATCAAAGTTGCCAACGCAATTGGTGACCTTGGCATCGCCCTCCGGCGGAGCCTGGCCCGGTGTCCACGTGGGATCAAGCAAGAGATACAGATCGGAGAGCGGGTACCAAATTTCGATTCGCCCGGTGACCGCGAAATACGGACCAGCCGAGAGATCGGTCCCTCCTGGTGTTGACGTTGGAACATGCGTCATCGACCAATCGGCATTGTTGATGGCGATCGAGATATCGCCACCACCTGGCGGTTGGCTGCAATCCCAATCTCCGTTGTCGGAGGTGTATTCAGGCTGGAATGGACCACCCTGCCCATCACCAGGTATCGGCGCATTCGACGTGAAATAGACGTAGGGATCACATGCCAACATGACCGCGTTGGGCGTGGCAACAAAATCGGTGAGCGTCACTGAATCACCAAGTGCCTCAACCCCTCGAGTGTCGCCTGACACGACAAACGAGAGGTCGTGGATCACCTTCGACCCGAATTCGGTTTGTCCGGTGCTGGGGTTTACCCCCTCACGGAATGGACCGATGACCGCTCGGTTCAAGTTGTTTCCGTCATCGCGACCCTTATACAAATCAAATCGCGGCACAGCTGATATCTCGGGCGATGGAACAGCAAGGTCGCCGGAGGCAAACGCGTCGTTGTCCGCCGAGTACGACTTGACGGCGACATCATACGATGATCCATCCGCACTTGTTCCGAGCGCCTTCACGGACGCTGTAATAAACTGAATGCCCGGTCCACTGATGGTGCCGACATTGCAGATCAGACGAGATCTCCCGCCACCCAAGTCGACGATGGTCGAGACCGGGTCAGCTCCTCCACCGGTTTCGCAACCAGATGGAACACCAAGGAAAGGATCAACATCGAAGACGACGTCGGCATCTCCCACCGGAGTAATGTCGATCTCGATCACCACATCCTGTAGCGGGGTATCGAGATTGTTGGCGGAAGCTGCCACGGTGAGCGTGGTGATGTCATTGGACATCACGTATTGGTCGTACTTCGAACAATCATCACCATCTTCGGGCGGAGTCGCCGCCGCATAGCCGGTTTCGTTGGATTGGGCTGGAGTACAGTTACCAAACTTGTTAAACGGCGCCGTGCCGGTCTCCATGCCCTGAACGCCATTGGCACTGTTGCCGTCGACATCGACGAAGGCAAGGTCGACAGAGGCCTTCGGTTCAACTCCAGCGTCTGCGGTGAACGGCCCAGTGTCGGGCACCGAAGTCCGAGCCGTCTGAGGATCCGGGGGCGTCGGGGGCGGGTCACTGGTGAAGTCGTGGTCGGCGGACGGGCCCAGGTCAGAGAAGTCGAAGCCTGGTGGAGCGGCGACCACAAGGGTGTACGGGCCGGAGTAGCCAGCATCCCCTGCCTCGGGAACGGCATCGAAACTATAGAGACCGCCGCCCGCTGTCACCTGGGTGTCGACAACGGTGCCGCCAGCGTCAACAAGTTCAACGGTGACACCGTCGAACCCGGTTTCTACTCCGACGCCCGGAACATGGGGATCGCCGAAGGGACCGATCACATTGACCCCGTTATCAAATACAGCATCACCATTGATGTCCCGGAAGACCGTACCGGAAACGACTCGATCAGCGGCGTGAGAGCTGCCGACAGGGATCAGCGCACCCATCAAGGCAATCGAGAGCGCGATCATCATTCGAGCAAGGTCACGAACGCGGCGCTGGTTAGAACTCAGCGAGGGTCGACTGTTTCGCATCTGGGTGGACTCCGTTTCAATTCTCACATTCACGAGTGCCGCATCCATGTGGCTGTTTTTGTACGCCACACGCGAATGATCTAACCCCGACTAGCTGTATTGAGGCTACCACCTGAGTCTTGCAGGCGAAAAGCCCTCTTCGGGCAGCATCACCTCTCCAGCTCCCCGCACCTCATCCTCAGCTTGAGACTCAAGGTGAACGATTCACACCGGATCTGCTCTTTCAGCAAGAGCTCCATCCACAGGCCCATCCATTCCACTCATGGAGAGGTGCAGGTGCCGGATTCCTGGACGTGTGTGAGAAAGCGGTCACCACCGCTGCTGTTACACCTGACGAGCGCAACAGCAGCGGCGAAACCGCCAATGGACTACCGGGTTATGGGATCAGGTTGTGCGGCGGCGTCGGCTGATGAGCAAGAGACCAACACCAGCAGCGAGCAGGACTGCTGCGAGGCTGATCATCCAACCAGTCAGATCACT
>PDSL01000072.1 GCA_002748455.1 Ilumatobacter coccineus | reverse complement strand
CGCCGGTGGTCTGCCCGAGCTCAAGGAAGCGATCGCTGCCAAGACCTTGCGGGATTCGGGCTATCAGGTTGATCCCAGCCAGGTGGTCGTCACCAACGGAGGCAAGCACGCGGTGTTTGCTGCCTTTGCCGCCCTGTGCGATCCCGGCGACGAGGTGCTGCTGCCAGCGCCCTATTGGACCACCTATCCCGAAGCGATCACATTGGCTGGCGGGGTGCCGGTGGTGATCGACACCGACGATCAGGCCGGGTTTAAGGTCACTCCCGCCCAGCTCGATGCGGCCAAGACCGAGCGGACCAAGATCTTGTTGTTCGTCAGCCCCGACAATCCGTCGGGAGCGATCTATTCACCCGATGAAGTCACCGCGATCGGTCAGTGGGCGCTGGACAATGGTGTCTGGGTGGTCACCGATGAGATCTATGAGCACCTGGTCTATGGCGATCACGAGTTCGCGTCGATCGCGGTTCAGGTGCCCGGTTTGGCCGACCAGTGTGTGGTGCTCAACGGGGTTGCCAAGACCTATGCGATGACCGGCTGGCGGGTTGGCTGGATGATCGGACCCAACGATGTGGTCAAGGCGGCGACCAATTTCCAGAGCCATGCCACCTCAAATGTGGCCAATGTGGCCCAGCGGGCGGCGTTGGCAGCGGTGTCGGGTTCGCTCGATGATGTGGTCACGATGCGTGACGCCTTCACCCGGCGTGGCACCATCATGCACGAGATGTTGAGCAAGATCGATGGGGTGACCTGCCTGGAGCCCCAGGGGGCGTTCTATTGCTTCCCCAATGTCACCGGTTTGCTCGGTCGGGAGATCGGCGGCCAGGTGGCCAACTCATCGTTGGAGCTGGCCGATCTGGTGCTCGACCAGGCCAAGGTGGCCTTTGTGCCCGGTGAAGCTTTTGGTGCGCCCGGCTATGCCCGGTTCAGTTTCGCTCTCGGCGATGATGATCTGATCGAGGGCATCTCGCGCTTTGCGGCCCTGGTTGGCTAAGCCCTGGTCTGCTCAGTATTGGTCAGCTCAGCCCTGGCCAGCTGAGCGCTGCTGAGCTCAGCACGAGTCAGTACGGCACAAGACAGTCCTGGCGGGGTGATCGTCAGGACTGTTACTCAAGCTCCAGCCTTACCGTCGGGCGAGGCGATCGAGTCCGACCACCGCGCCCGCTCCAACGATGGCGAGCAGGATGGGCACGATCACCGTGCCGCTCGGGGCGGCCAGATCGGTGGTCCAGGTGCCATTCGGCCATGGCCACACCACTCGGAGCGAACCGACCAGGAGGCCGACCATGATTGCCATCACCAGGTCGTGGTGGTTGGTGAGAGCCCAGTTCAACAAGGTGGAGAATCCGGCCAATCCAGCAACAGCGCCGATGGCGAAGGCAGCCAATGCGGCCAGATCGCGGCTGGTGACTGCCCCGAGCACATCGGCATACATCCCGATCATGACCAGGATGAATGAACCGGAGATGCCGGGCAGGATCATGGCGCAGATCGCCAGTGCTCCAGCGGCAAAGAAGATCCACCAGGGATGGGTGACGGTGTCAGCAGCGGTGGCGGTGGTATCCGAACGCAAGCCAAGGATCAAGAAGAAGGCGATCCCGACGGTGGCGGTGACGGCAAGATGGAGGCTGGCCGGGTTGGTGATCAGTCGCCAGGCGATCACCAACGAGCCGCTGACCAAGCCGAAGAAGAGGGCCGCCATTGCGATCGGTTGATCGTGAAGGAGGTTCTCGATCACCGAGGACAAGAGCGCTACCGCGGCGAGGATGCCGATGCCGAGTGAGATGATCCAGGTCCAATCGATGGCCGACAGCGATCGCTTCATTCCTGCCCAGTCGCCCTTGAGGACAACAGCGAGTGCAGCGGTGCCGGTCCGGATCGTGGTCACCAGTTTTTCGTAGATGCCCACGATGAGGGCGATGGTGCCGCCCGAGACTCCGGGCACGATGTCGGCAGCGCCCATGGCGAAGCCACGGCCGATTTGGACGAGGGGTTGAGGCAAGGCCATGGGGTGCGACGCTACCGCAAGGTCGCCCAACCGGGGTGTCGTGTGGTGAGTCTTAGTTGTGCGACGAGTGTTGCGCGACGAGTCTCAGTCGGTGGTGCGACGACGACGGTTGTTCTTGGGTTCCCGCTTCTCTTTGGCTTGGTTGAGCTGGCGAACCATGTCGTCGCGAACCTCGTTCAAACTGCCGGTCAGGTCGCGGCCTGAGGTTTTGGCAACAAAGGTGTTGAAGCCATCGGCTCGGACTTCGAGGGTGACCTTGTGCTCGTTGGCATCGCGATCTCGGATATAGAGGTCGATCGTGACGTTGTGGAAGGCCTGGAGGCGTTGGTTGAGGCGAGACCATCGGCGAATCAAGGTCTCGCGCTCATCGGCATACAAGGTCCCGTGGACCCGTAGCGCCTCAGCAACAACCGCACGACGATCAGACATTTCGTCCTCCTCTATGTTGATATCTCCATCACATCAGAAATGAGGCGATGATGCCATTCTGGCCCGGAGAATTCTGGGCTGGCCCGAGGTGTTGTGGCGGTTGTCGTGGTTGACGTGGTCGTCGTTGTGGTCGACGATCGTGATCAGTAGTCGATGCCGCGCTTGGCTCTGATGCCTTGACGGTAGGCGTGTTTGATCTCCTTCATCTCGGTCACCGTGTCGGCGATCTCGATGAGTTCGGCGGGAGCGTCGCGGCCGGTGATGACGATATTGACCTTGGGAGGACGATTGACGATGGTGTTGACCACGTCGGCGGTGTCGATCCAGCCCCAGGAGCAGAGATAGGTGAGTTCGTCGAGGATGATCAGGCGGTGTTCGCCAGCTTCGATGAGGGCTTTGGCTTTGGCCCACCCGTCGCGGGCGTGGGCGATGTCGCGGTCGATATTGTCCGAATCCCAGGTGAATCCTTCGCCGAAGGGGTACCAGTCGACGTCGAGCTTGGTGCCCATCTTTTCTTCGCCGACTTTCCATTCGGACGACTTGATGTATTGGGCGACAGCGATCGGCCATCCGGCAGCGAGACCTCGCAACATGACCCCAAAGGCCGCCGATGACTTGCCCTTGCCATCACCGGTATTGATGACCACGAGAGATGGCGCCGAGCGCAGTCCATCGGTGGTGGGATCGTCGCTGAGGGGCTGGGTGGTGTCGTTCTCGGTCACGCGGACGAGCTTAGTGGCGCGCTATCGGCTGATTGTTCGGGCGGGCGAACATCGTGATCAATCCTGATCTTGGGTTTAGAGGTTGCCGCCGCGGGTGGTGATTTCCCAGACGCTAGTCGGGTGTTCGGTGGTCAGGTGGATGTCGGCGCGGCGTCGGTAGAAGCCGACGCTGGTTTCTTCTTCGATCATCCAGGTAGTGGTGGTGATGGTTTTGAAGGACGCCCCCGTCCAGGTGTTTGAGGAATTGGAAGAGTTTGGTCTCGTCTTCTGGGGTGCCGCGAGCTGGTTTCCACCAACACCCACCAGTCGGTGTATTGTTCTCTACTTTTTCGTTGTTCCTGTCGCTTGTGCCAGTTCCTACGTCCTCATTCACCGGTTCGTCGGCGGTCACCATTCTTGGCAGGAAAAGGCCGACACTATGACGGCAACAGGCACAATCGAGCCGCTACGAGCAGACAGATGCATCTTGGTCTCCATGGCGAGATCGGATGGCAACTTTCCAGCCATCTGGAGTTTTCTCTAACTCGTAGAACCAGTTCTTGACTACTGAGTTGTCGTTGAGAAGAACATCACTTCCATCTGGTTGCTTTTGAAAAGCCAGCACACTATCGACTTCGCAAGCGATTGCGTAGGCACGGGTGTAGTCGTCGTCAAAGCTCACCGAAGTTGGTTTGACGATGAACGCCTCATTTCCGCTTAGCTTGACGAAGTAGTTATTGGAACGGTATTCCTCGATCAACTCGTGCGCGGTGCTCAGAAGGGGCTCAACGCGGTAGCTGAGGTAGGCATCGGTGAGTTCCTCGTTAAACGGATCTTGGGTGAATGCGAGCCATGTTGCTTGGCTGGCTTCGATGGTGTCGAGGACTTGGTTGTAGTTGGTGGTGTAGCGCTCGAGTTCTTCGTCGGTGAGTCCGACTGGTCGGGGAACTACTCGGCTGGTGGTTGTGGTTGTTGGCAGTGTGGTCGACGGCGCCGTGGTCGTTGTTGTGGTGGTGGTTGCTGGTGCAAGGGTTGTCGGCGGCACTGTCGTCGTTGGGGGAAGCGTGGCAGCTGTGGTGGCAACGGTCGCGGCGGCGATGTGAGTGGTGTTGGTGGTGGACTCGTCACTGGATGAGCAGGCAGCCGGTGCAACCACAACGGCGAGGGTGAGGGCCCAGGAGGCAAATCGCATGGTGACGACAGTAGTCGGGCACCCGTTTCGCCTCGATGGGGAGAACCACCCGGTCAATTGTCAGTGTCGGGTGCGCGGGCATGGCGAGTGAGGTGGTGATGGGCAGTGGAGCTGGCGGGGTGGTGGGCGGCCAGCTAGGCCGCTGCTCTGCCGGGTGGTCCGGTGCTTAGCACGTTGCCGTCGGGGAGGGTGATGGTGAGGGCTCGGTTCTCGTCGAGTTGTACTTGCCAGCCGTGGTCGTGGATCAGTGTGTGGTGGTGGGTGCACACTGGCAGGAGGTTGTTGAGGTTGGTTTCTCCGCCGTTGCGCCACCAGATCACGTGGTGGGCTTTGGT
>PDSL01000078.1 GCA_002748455.1 Ilumatobacter coccineus | reverse complement strand
TCGTACATCGTCAGCGGCGCCATCTGGCTATAGCGCAGATTGCTCTTGAGATAGGTGTTCTGGATGCCCCGAGCGATCGCTTCTTCATCACCGCCACCGGTGAAGACGAACTGGCCTTTCTTGCCCTTGGCGATCGCGGTGCCGGTGTCCTGGCACATCGGGAGTATCCCACCCGATGCCACGGCAGCGTTCTTGAGAAGATCGAGGGCCACGAAGCGGTCGTTGTCGCTGGCTTCGGGATCGTCAAGGATCTTGCGTAGCTGGGCAAGGTGTCCGGGACGCAGGAAGTGGGCAATCTCGACCATCGCGGTCTCGGCCAAGACGGTCAGGGCCTCGGGATCGATCTTGACAAACACCCCTTCGGAGGTCTCAAAGGTCGACACTCCTTCGGTGGTGAGCAGGCGATAGGGGGTGGGATCAGTCCCTAACGGGAGGAGTTCAGTGAAGCCAAAATCGTCACGCTCAGGCATAGAAATACCCTAGACAGGGCCGCTCGATGGGGCATAATCTCCCGGATTCTCACACCAGGGTGTTGAGGATCAGGACGATCGCCGAGATCGAACACACCGCCAGCACCAAGGGGCGAATCACCGAGGCCGGGAGTCGGGCGGTGACCGTCTTGCCGATCACAAGACCGGCGACCACGCCGGGCATCAGGGTTGCCCCGAGGATCCACTCCCGGGTCCCCATCACCCCAGAGACGGTCAAGCTGATCACCGACAAGGTTGAGCCGAACACGAAGAAGACCGCCAGGTTGGCCCTCATCGTTGCCGGGTCGGCGTGCTGATAAGTGAGGGCCATCGGCGGTCCACCGATCCCTGACACCGTGCCGCTAAACCCCGACACCGTTCCGGCGGCGAGCAGGTTGTGAGGGGAGGGATGAAACCGGATCTTGGTCAGCGAGGCTCCTACGGCGATCAGGACCGAGACGCCGACCACGATGGCCACCGCTGACCGCCCTCCGATGAGGGCTACCCATGATCCGAGGATGACCCCTGGTACTCGTCCAGCGATCGCCCACCAGATCTGTCGCATATGGATGGCGTGGCGTTCGCGGATCGCCATACCCAAGGTCAACGGGATCGTCGACAAGACCAGAGCCCCCGGGACAAAGGATGGATCGACCAGGCTGAGGAGTGGGGCGGTGACCAGGCCGAGTCCGATCCCGATCGTGGTTTGGAGTGTTGCTCCGACCGCCATCATCGCGATACACACCACCAGCCAGGCGACATCGATATCCAAGACGGTGAGGGCGACCATCATCGGTCCTTCTTGAGGCGACGTGGTTGGGCGGTGGCCGGATTATCAGGCCAATAGTGCTTGGGGTATCGCCCGGCTAGTTCCTTGCGAACTTCGGTCCAGCTTCCAGCCCAGAAATTGCGCAGATCGGAGGTGACCTGGATCGGTCGATCAGCTGGGGAGAGGAGGTGGAGGACGAGGGGGCGGTCACCAGCGCGTGGATGGGTGGTCGTTCCATAGAGGTCTTGGACCCGTACCGAAGCGGTCGGTTCGTCGGCGCTGTAGTCGATCGGCACCGAGCGACCGGTGGGCAGCGCCAGTTCAGCTGGCGCGATCTCATCAAGATCGGCTCCGGCTGGCCACGGCAGTTGAGACCGCAAGAGCGTGGTCAGATTGAGCTGTTCGAGGTCGCGTCGAGAGGTCATCCCCATCAGATAGGGGACGAGCCAGGTGTCGGTGGTCGCCAACAGGGTGTCAACACTCCAATCAGGCCAGGGTTCTCCGACCCGGTCGTGCAGGAATGCCACCCGTTGGCGCAGCGAGAGGGATTGGGAATTCCATCCCAAGACCGCCAGGCCGGTGGTGATCACCCGATCGACCAAGGCTGCGGTCGTGTCGGCACCGGGTCGCGCTGGGCGAGTGGTCGCTCCCAGCTGGATGCTGTCCAGACGTCGCTCAACGATGTCGACCAGGTCATCTCGATCGTGGTCCCACACCAGGGTTGAGCGCTCCCGCACCTGATCGCCGAACAGGGTCGCGATCGTGTCGGCATCAACACCGGCCGCCAGACGGATACGGGAATAGCGCTTCTTGCCATCGAGTTCGGCAGCGACGATGAAGGCCTCTTGGGCCAAGGGATCGTCGGCTCCCACCGACGCGCTACCGCCCGATTTCAGCTGGAACTGTCGACCACGACGTCGATAGGCCAGTCGGTCAGGAAAGGCGTGGAGCAGGGCCGATCCGGCGTGGTCGATATCGATCTCGTCAAGATCGAAGCGGATCTTGAGTCGCCGAGCCAGGTCGCCAGCCCGTCGTCTGACCATCTCGACTGCTCGACGGTCGGCTCGGTCGTGGCTGCCCCGGCCTGTCACTAAGCGCAATCGGATCCCCAGATCGGCGGGAACCTCTTCGGGTCGACCCCGCAAGACATCGCGTTCATCGATCAAGACGGCCAGCGCGCATCCCAGAGCCGACCGTTCGTTGACCAGCATGCGAGCCAGGCGAGGATGGACCGGAAGGCCCAGGAGTTCCTGTCCGAGTGGAGTGATCTGGTTCTCTTCGTCAAGGGCGCCAAGATCGTGAAGGAGGTCGCGAGCGATCTTGACCGTTTGGGGTGGCGGTGGAGTCGGCCAGTTCAGCTCATCGATCGGTGATCCCCAGGCGGCTACTTCGAGAACGAGACCGGCGAGGTCGACCTTGGCGATATCGGGCCGGGCATGGCGAGACCGGGCGCCATGTTCGACGAGGCTCCACATGCGATAGCACACGCCTGGTTCTTGGCGGCCAGCTCGCCCACTTCGTTGGTTGGCTGAGGCTCGACTGGTGGAGTGGGTGACCAAGCGGGTCATTTCGGTTCCGACATCGAAGCGCGGCGAGCGCACCAATCCCGAATCGACCACAACTCGCACCCCCTCGACGGTGAGTGAGGTTTCGGCAATATCGGTAGACAGCACCACTCGGCGTCGACCGGGTGCTGAGGGAGCCAGCGCCCGGTCTTGGTCCTCGAGCGAGAGCGCTCCGGCGAGGGGGAAGAGATCGACATCGCTGGGCACCATGGGTTCGAGCGCTGCCTTGGTCTTCATGATTTCGCCGATCCCTGGAAGAAAGACCAGGACATCACCCGATTCGGCGGTCAGGGCATCCATCACGGTACGGGCGGTCGCCAGATCGAGACGGTCGCGGCGTTGACGGGGTGCCCACCGAATATCGACCGGGAACATGCGCCCCACACTCTCGATCACCGGTGGATCATCGAGGACCGCGGTGAGGGCGGCAATATCGGGGGTAGCCGACATGGCGAGCACCCGAAGATCAGGCCGTAGGGTGGCCCGAACTTCGGACACCATCACCAAGCCAAGATCGGTTGGAAGATGACGCTCGTGGACTTCGTCGAAGATCACCAGCCCCGTTCCGACAAGTTCAGGATCACGCTGAAGTCGCCGGGTCAAGATCCCCTCGGTGACCACCTCGATACGGGTTGCCGGACCAATCCTGCGTTCGTCTCGGGTTTGGTAGCGCCATCCGCCGCGCTGCAGCTCGGGCGCTCAACCGGCGAGGTTCAAGCATCACGATCCGTTGTTCCCCAAGCCAGGATTCGTCGAGCAAGGCGAGGGGAATCAGGGTGGTTTTGCCGGCTCCTGGTGGAGCCACCACAACTCCTCGTCCGGTGTGTTCGAGGGCGCGCTTCACCTCGTCGAGGACATCGACAACCGGAAGATCGGGAAGCTGGCGTGGACTCATCGGCATGTCACCGGGTGGAGAGGCATCCAGAGCGATCGTAGCGATAGGGCGGGCCGACCGTTTCCCATGGTGACCCCATCTGGGGATGTTCAGTTCTTACACTGGCCAGATGTGCACGAGGTCGTTCTTGATGATCGGGGTGATCACCGCATTCGCGGCGGTCGGGTGTGGCGGTGATGAGCAGGCGGCGACCATCGAAACCGTCGCTGCAATCGATCCATCGACAACGACCACCACCGAGCCTGATCACACCGCTCATCGCTGAGCTTGCCCCCGACGAGGTCAGTGCCGACACCAAGGTCCTCAGGGATGGGTTTGTCAACTTTCGCGACCAATTGGCGGAGGTTGACTATGACGTCGCCTCAGCCGATCTGGCTGCGCTTGCCGATGCTGAGCTGCACGCTGCATCCGACGCCATCATCAGCTATAGCGCCACAGTTTGCGATCCGGCGTCCGACTGAGCTTCAGGCGCCGAGTCGTCGGGCGATCACCTTGAGGCACAAGATCTCATCGGCGCCCTCAAAGATCGACAGCACCCGGGCATCGACGAAGAGGCGACTGACCGGATACTCCTCGGCATAGCCGAATCCGCCATGGATCTGCATCGCTTCTCGGGTGACCCATTCCGCTGCTTTGCAGACATAGGCCTTGACCATTGAGGCTTCGATCGCTCCATCGCCGGTGGCCATCAGACGAGCCACCCGATAGGCGAATTGACGGCTGGCTTGGATGATCATCGCCATCCGGCCGAGCTTGGCCTGGGTGAGCTGGTAGTCAGCGATGCTACGGCCGAATACCTGTCGATCCTGGGCGTAGCTGGATGCTTCCTCATAGGCGGCTTGCATCACGCCGAGAGCCCGGGCCGCGGTTTGAAGACGACCGTTCTCGAATCCAGCCATCTGGAGATAGAACCCCTTGCCGATCCCATCGTCGCCGCCAACCAGGTGGTCAGCGGGTACCCACCAGTTATCGAGGGCGATCTCGTAGGAGTGCATACCTCGATAGCCGATGGTGTCGATTGGACGGCCTTCCATCTTGCCGCTTCGGTCGCCGATCGGATCTTGTTCGATCACGAAGCCGTGGCCATCGGCGCGCTGTTTGGGAACGATGAACAAGCTGAGGCCGCGGTGGCCCTGGGAACGGTCTGGATCGGTGCGAGCGAGAAGGGAGAGCACCTCGGCTCGGGCTCCCATCGTGCACCAGGTCTTGACCCCATTGATCACATAGCCAGGTTCCCCGTTTGGGCCATCAGCGGGGGTGGCGGTGACCTTGATGCCAGCCACATCGGAGCCATAGTCGGGCTCGGTGACGGCAACAGCGGGCATCACTTCGGCAGTGGCGAGGCGGGGAAGCCAGGTGGTCTTCTGGTCTTCGGTTCCTCCTTTGACCAGGGCTCGGGTCAGGATCTCGGGTCGGGTGATCAAGGAACCGCCGATGCCCAGACTGGCCCGGCTGAGTTCTTCGGTGGCGACCACCATGGCCAGATACTCGTTCTCGCCGCCCTCGCTGTATCCGCCGTAGTCAGCGGGAACGCTCAAGCCAAATGCACCCAGGTCGGCCATGCCGGAGATGATCTCTTCAGGAACATCACCGTTGGTGCGGTGGACATGTTCGGCGTGGGGAGCGATCACCTTGAGGGCGAACGACGCGAAGGTGTCGCGCACCATGTCCATGTCGTCGTCAAGATGCCGGGGGCCCGGAGTGTCGCTCAAGGAGGCGATAAAGCCCGGATCGCGATAGGTGGTCACGAACTCATGGGTTGAATCGAGGGCATCGCGTTCGACTCCCCACACCGCTTCGCGTCCGATCAGCTTGGTTGCCAGGTCGTGGACTGCATCAGCGACAAATCCGCACGTCAGGGCAGCTTCAACTGGACCGAGTTCGCCATAGTCGATCATCGAGCGGGCCATCGCAATACCCGCAGCGGCATGGGCCAAGTCATAGGCGATCACCTGATGAGCGTCGGGCCCGCCCAGCGACGCGAGTTGATCAACACCGGCAGCGATTACCCCATCGGCAACATCGAGCACCAAGCCAGCAGCGCGGAGATCAGGAGATGTACCCATATCGATGAACCTAGTTGTCCCTGGTGGATCAGGAGGTGTCCAGGTGGGGTTGGCATACTGTGACGATGGCAACGGTGGCGGTCTACTGCGGGGCAAATCCAGGAACCGATACGAGCGTTCTTGGCGCGGCCACCGAGTTGGGTGCAGCACTCGGCTCTGGCGGGCACACCGTGGTGTATGGCGGAGGTCGCGTTGGCCTGATGGGAGCAGTTGCCGATGCCGCGTTGGGTGCCGGGGGAGAGGTGGTTGGATTCTTGCCCCAATCCCTGACCGAGAAGGAGCTTGAACATCACGATCTGACCGAGCTCCACATCACCGACTCGATGCACACTCGTAAGGCCGCTATGTGTGAACGCGCTGACGGGTTCATCGTCTTGCCCGGTGGGTTTGGCACCCTGGATGAGGTCTTCGAAATCCTGACCTGGAACCAGATCGGGATCATTGCCAAACCGGTGGTGTTCTTCGATGTTGGCGGCTATTACACCCGTCTGTTTGGATTCCTGGATCATGCCGTTGCTGCCGGGTTTGTGATGTCGGCTCACGCGGCGATGGCCCATCGCGCCACCACCGCGACCGAGGCGATCTCGATCGCCACCGGTCCCGCTCCGGTGACCCCGATGAAATGGACCGATCCTCAGATGAGGTGAGACCATTCTTGCTTCAGGTCTTCTACACTGATGCCGCCGTGACCGGTGGGTGTAACGATGAACGACAATCCTTCTCACGACTTCTCGAACGCTGCCCCGCCGGCTGTCGATGATGGGGCGTTGGTCGATGGCGAGTTGGGTAGCGATGCCCACGATCAGGCAGTCACGAAACCAACCCTGCGCCAACGGTTCCTGACCTTCCGGTTCACCGTCAAGCTGCTGATTGTTGTCACGGTCCTCTATTACTTTGCCGTTCCTCTGATCCCTCAGTTCACCAATGCCTTCATCGAGCTACGCCGGGTCAAGCCCCTCCTCCTGGTGCTCGGGTTCTCGCTCGAAATGCTCGCCTTGTGGTGCTATGCGCCCTTGATGAGGGCGGCGCTGGGCAGCGCTGGGGACAGTCTCAGTCTTGGGCGGCTCTATCGCATCCAGATGAGCACCCGAGCCCTCTCGAGCATCGTTCCCGGTGGCAACGCTGCGTCATCAGCCCTCGGTTTTCGGCTCCTGACCCTGTCTGGGGTGAGCGGGACCGATGCTGGCTTCGCGTTGGGCGTGGCTGGATTGGGCTCCGCGGTGATCCTCAACCTGATCTTATGGATCGGCCTGGTGATCTCGATTCCGATCCGGGGGGTCAACCCGATCTATGGCACCGCTGCGGTGGTCGGCATCATCATCATGGGGTTGGTCGCCACCTTGGTGTTTGGGCTGATGGAAGGCCAGGGTCGCTCCGAACGGGTGATCCGATGGATCGCCAGCAAGTTCCGCCTCAATCCCGATCGAGCGGTGACCGTGTTGCACCGGGTCGCTGAGCGCCTCGAACAGCTGATCAGCGATCGGGAGCTCCTTCGGCGGGTCGTGTTGTGGGCCAGCGTCAACTGGCTGCTCGACGCTGCATCGTTGTGGGTCTTTATCCGAGCCTTCGGGCTGACCATGGCTCCCGATGCCGTCATCATTGCGTTTGGTATTGCCAACGTGTTGGCCGCGATCCCGATCACGCCGGGTGGATTGGGCTATGTCGACACTGGCTATATCGGCATGCTCCAGGGGTTTGGCGTGTCGGGCCGGGTGGCCTCGCTGGCGGTGCCGGCCTATCGATTTGCCCAGTTTTTCTTCCCGATCTTGTGGGGTGGGATCCTCTACGCCTCACTCAGGGTCGGGCCGTGGTCGATCGAGCGTCATGAAAAGCTGGAGAGTCTGCGAACCTTGGCAGCACATGAGACCGAACGCGGTGAGTCAAAGATCGACTTTGAGCTTCGGATCCCCACCCGTGACGAAACTGGCGAACTGATTCGCCAGCCTCATCCCGGCAGCGTGGCCCACGAAAAGTGGCGATTCTGGCGTTGGCGTCGTCAGCCCAAGTGAGCGAGCTGGATCGGCGGGAATGCGCCGAGTCGATGATCGAGGGGTTCGCCCAACAGGTGCTGGCGTGGGGACTACCCCAACTGCGCGATCTGCCCTGGCGGACCACCCGTGATCCGTGGGCGATCTTGGTGAGTGAGGTGATGGCCCAACAAACCCAGGTCGAACGGGTGATTCCGGCCTGGCACGCCTTTCTGGCGGCCTATCCCATGCCACTGGCCTGTGCTCGCGCGCCGCTGGCCGATGTCTTGCGGTTGTGGCAGGGACTGGGGTACCCCCGGCGGGCTCGCAACCTTCACCGGGCGGCTGGACAGATCGGAAGCGGGCCGGTGCCTGACTCTCTCGATGAGCTCTTGGACTTGCCGGGGATCGGCCCGTATACCGCTCGAGCGGTTCTGGCGTTTGCGTTCGAACGCGATGTGGCCGTGGTTGACACCAATATCGCTCGGGTCTATGCCCGGATCGGTGGAGAGCGGTTGTCGGCTCGCCAAGCTCAAGCAACCGCTGATCGGTATCTTCCTGCCGGTCGTTCGTGGGAATGGAACCAGTGTTTGATGGATCTCGGTGCTCGTCTCTGTCGGGCTCGATCGCCCCGCTGTGTCGAGTGTCCGGTCGCTGATCGGTGCACCTGGAATCTCGATGGAGGCGATGATCCGGCACATGGTTCAGCCGGTGTCAGCGGTCGCCAATCCCGCTTTGAAGGCAGTGACCGTCAAGCCCGGGGCCGACTTCTTGCCGCGGCGGCCGATGGGCCGGTGGCTGACACCGCTCTCGTTGAGGTGATGGGCCGTGACCATGCCATCGCCCAGCGTCTGGTCGCTGATCTGGTCGCCGAGGGGCTTGTCGAATTCCACGATGGGGCGTATCGGTTGTCGATCAGAATGATCGAGTTTTCCCTTGGCGTCAGCGTCCGAAGTCGGGCAGGATGAAGACGTTCTGTTTCTCACAGTGGAGTTCAACTGATGTCACATTTCGGTCGATTGATGTCGGCGATGATCACCCCCTTCGGTCCTGATGGCGAGGTCGACTATGACGTCGCCCAAGCCTTGGCCCGTCACCTGGTGGCTGAAGGTAATGATGGCCTCGTTGTCGGTGGATCAACCGGAGAGTCCTCAACCCTGACCGATGATGAGAAACTCTCGCTGATCGCTGCGGTGGTCGAGGCGGTCGATGTTCCGGTCGTGGCGGGCACGGTCACCAATGACACTCGCCATTCGATCGAGTTGACCCAGCGGGCTGCTGAGTTGGGCGTTGCTGGCATTCTTGCCCTGTGTCCCTATTACAGTCGGCCATCGGTGGCCGGGATCGAAGCCCATTTCCGGGCGATTGCCGACGCGTGCCCCCTGCCCCAGCTCATCTATGACATCCCGGTCCGCACCGGTCGTAAGGTGCCGTCGGACACCCTGATCCGCCTTGCCCACGAGGTACCCAACATCGTGGGGGTTAAAGATGCTGCCGGTAATCCGGGGGCGACCGGTGGGGTGATCGCGGCGACACCCGATGACTTTGAGGTCTATTCCGGCGATGATGCCATGACCCTGGCCCTGATGGCGGTTGGAGCTCGAGGGGTGATCGGGGTGGCGACGCATTGGACGGGACCAGACCATGTTGAAATGTTTGAGGCCTGGGATCGCGGCGACATCGCTGGGGCTCGTGCCGCCTACCAGCGGATGTATGACAGCTTCGTGTTTGAAACCGGCGATGAAGCCCCCAACCCGGTGCCAACCAAGGCGATGATGAGAACCCTGGGATGGGAGGTTGGCCAGTGCCGTCTCCCGCTCGGTGATGCTCCTGATGGGCTTGAGGATCGGGCTCGCCGGGTGTGGGCTGATTTGGTGGCTGCCCGTGGCTGAGCCGGTACGCATTGCCTTTCTCGGCGGTCTCGGTGAGATCGGCCGAAACTGTATGGCGATCGAGCAGGGTGAAGGTGATGACCAAGAGATCCTCCTGATCGACTGCGGTTTGATGTTTCCCGATGCCGACATGCACGGCATCGATCTGGTCCTTCCCGATTTCTCCTACTTGCGCGACCACGCTGACAAGATTTCGGCCCTGGTGGTGACCCATGGTCACGAAGACCATGTCGGAGGGATCCAGTTCTTGCTGCGTGAACATGATGGGATCGGTCATCTGCGTGACGAGCCCCTTCCGATCTATGGAGCCGAGTTGACCTTGGGCTTGGCTCGCAGCCGGATCGAGGAAGCCGGTCTGCTCGGCCGATGCGACATGCGCCCGGTCGGCGACGGCGAGGTGATCGAGGTCGGGCCGTTCGAGGTCGAGTTCATTTCGGTGACCCATTCGGTGCCTCACGCCCATTCGATCGCTGTCAAGACCGGCCAGGGCCTGATCCTTCACTCTGGCGACTGGAAACTCGATCTGACTCCGGTCGATCGCCGATGGATGGATCTGTCTCGTCTCGGCCAGCTCACCGCCGGTGAGGGAGTCAGGCTCTTGATGTCGGATTCGACCAATGCTGAAGAAGCCGGCTATTCGCCGAGTGAAACCAGTGTGGGTTCGGTCCTCCACCAACTCTTCGTTGAACATCGCGACCGTCGCATCATCACCGCCAGCTTTGCCAGCCATCTCCATCGCATCCAGCAGATCGCCGATGCGGCGATCGCCACCGGTCGCAAGATCGCCACCCTCGGGCGGAGCATGCAGAAGAATGTGCGCCTCGGGATCGAGCTGGGTGTGCTCGACATTCCAGCATCGGCCCTGATCGATGTCTCCCAGGTGGACGAGTATTCACCAGGTGAGATCTGTGTGATCTCCACCGGTTCTCAGGGAGAGCCGATGTCAGCCCTCTCGCTCTTGGCTCGGGGAGACAACAGATTTGTCAAGCTGCGAGATAACGACACCGTGATCCTGTCCAGCCACGCGATTCCGGGCAACGAAAGCAATGTCAACAAGGTCATCGATGGCCTCCTTCGCCGTGGAGCTGAGGTGGTTCACTCTGGTCTGGCTGATGTTCATGCCACCGGCCATGCCCAGGCTGAGGAAATCAAGACCTATGTGTCCTTGATGTCACCGGAGTGGTTCGTCCCCATCCATGGCGAATACCGCCACATGATGGCCAATGCCCAGCTCGCTGAAGTCATGGGTGTGCCCAAGGATCGGGTGGTCACCTGTTCCGACGGCGATGTCATCGAACTCTCCGATGAGGGCCTCGCCCCGGTCGGACGGGTCCCATCGGGCTATGTCTATGTCGATGGGATCGTCGGCGATGTCGGTCGAGGGGTGATCCGCGACCGGAGCGTGTTGGGGGCCGAAGGGGTGGTCGTCGTCGTGGTGACCGTTGACATCCAGACCGGAAAGGTCCTGGTCGGGCCGGACATCATCACCCGGGGCTGGGTCTACGCACCAGAAGCGGAAGACCTCCTCGATGAAGCGTGTGACACGGTTGCGGCGGCGGTCGAAGAAGCCTTGGCTCGCGGTGAACGCGATGTTGAATCGCTGGAGCGTGATGTCCGTCGAGCTGCGGGACGCTTTGTCAGCCAGCGCACTCGTCGGCGGCCGATGATCGTTCCGGTCGTGATGGAAATCTGATCCCGCTCACCGACGAGGGGTCGCCGCGTTCGGTGGCGTCCGGTTGGTACCGTA
>PDSL01000077.1 GCA_002748455.1 Ilumatobacter coccineus | reverse complement strand
GTGCTCGGCATCATGTTTGCCGATGATGCTGGTGTCCTAGAGATCCCCTGGTCAGGGCTGCTCCTCGTGCTCGCCGCCCTGACGGTCGTGAATCTGGCGGTGTGGTCTTCGATCTCGCGCCGGGTGTGGCCGATCATGGTGTCCCTGATCCTGGTTCTTGGTGTGGGTATCGCCACCGTCAATGTGAGCTATGTCAACGGCCCGGTCGGCTTGCGTACCGTCGTGGTCGAGTCAACCGATGAGATTGACCCGGTCTATGAGATGGCGATCGGCAGCCAAACGATCGACCTGTCCCGCATCGACAGGATTCCCGACAATGGAGGCATCCGAATCACTCAAGGAATCGGAGAAACCATCATCGTCGTCCCAGATGATCTCGGGATCTATGCCATGGGGAAGATCAAAGCTGGCCAGATTCGCCTCTTCGACAAGGCTGTGTCGGGATGGCAACGCAATTTGACCGTCGAGTCCGGCGATCGGGATCCCAAGCTGGTCCTCTCGATCGAGATTGGATATGGACAGGTTGACGTGTGTCGAGCGTCCGATGCGATCTGGATCGATGGCGGTTTGTCGTGCGATGGGCGGTTCCTGCCACATGGAGGACGGGAACGAGGAGGCCACACGTTCTGAATGACGGTCTGCTGGCCGGCAGGTGGAGTACACCACCGCTCACGATGGTCTAGTCGGCTAGGGCAGCGAGGGCTTCACTGGCCGGGAGGTTGCGATCTTCAACCACCGGCCGGTCGGCCACCGATCCCCCCAGCATCCCGGTGGCAGCGATCTCGATTGCCGTTTGGAGCTGACGGATATTGCGAGGCGGCGGGAAGTACTCATCTTCATCGGTCACGCTGACCAGCTCCACCCCGTTCGCTGGTGCCAACCGGTTGATCACCTCGGTGACCAGCTCTTCGGGAGCGGACGCTCCAGCGGTGACCCCGACCACGCCGGTGAGATCATCGGGCACTTCAGCAGCGGTATTGATCCGATACACCCGCTCTATCCCAGTATTGGCAGCCAGCTGAGCTAGGGCTCGGGTGTTGGATGAGTTGGCCGACCCGATCACCACGATGGCATCACACCGATCGGTGATCGCCAACAAGGATGATTGGCGATTGGTAGTGGCGAAACAGAGATCGCTTCGGTTGGGAGTCCACACATCGGGGAAGCGTTCGGTGACCCGCTGGGCCAATCCGGCCCATTCTCGATGCGAAAGCGTGGTTTGAGCCAAGAGTGCCACCGGCTGGTCGCCGCCGACTGGAAGGGCATCAACTTCGGCGATCGACTCGACTCGGCTGATCGAATTGGGAGCGACCGCCATGGTGCCGACCGCTTCTTCGTGACCTTCGTGTCCGACATAGACGATCCGATAGCCCCGCTTAGCTCGCACCTTGACCTCGTGATGCACCTTGGTCACCAGGGGACACACCGAATCGACCACAAAGCTGCCTCGTTCTCGCGCTGCAGCGACCACTTCGGGAGCTGAGCCGTGGGCCGACAACATGATTGGGCTGCCCGGCGGTACCTCGGCGATGTCGTCAACGAAGATCACACCTTGTTCTTCAAACCGGCTGACAACGATCTTGTTGTGGACGATTTCGTGGTAGCAGTACACCGGCGGTTCAAAGGCTCTCACCATCCAGGTGAGTGCCTTGATCGCCATCTCCACTCCGGCGCAAAAGCCGCGCGGCTGGGCGAGCAAGACCCGCTCGACTGCTCCCGTTTCCATCGCCGCCCTAGCGTATCTGGCCACCGACACCACGACGGAACGCCGTCTCCACCATCTATCTCCTAGCCTGGCACCATCATGTCGCTGCCCTCGATCATCACCGTTGCGCCCGAATCGCCAGCAGCGCGCGCCGGGTTGACCGTCGGCGACCAGATCGCCAGCGTCAATGGCCAGGTGCCTCGGGATGTGATCGAGTGGCAGTTTCTGATCGATGATGCCGACCTGATCATCGAGATTGTCCGCGACGGTGTCAATCACGACATCGAGGTGCTCAAACGCGAGGGCGAACCGTTGGGTGTCGAGGTGTCGTCATCGGTGTTTGACCGGGTACGCACCTGTGACAATCACTGTGAGTTCTGTTTCATCTATCAGCTGCCCAAGGGGATGCGGCGCAGCCTCTATCTCAAAGATGACGACTATCGCCTCAGTTTCCTCTATGGCAATTTCACCACCCTGACCCGGTTCACCGAGGCCGATCTCGAACGGGTGGTCCTCGAACGACTCTCACCACTCCATGTTTCGATCCACGCCACCGATCCCGAGGTGAGAAGCCGGATGCTGCGCAACCGCCGCGGCGGCATGTCCTTGCGCTGGCTGCGAGCCCTACTCGACCAAGGGATCGAGGTGCGAGGCCAGATCGTGGTCTGTCCGGGAGTCAACGATGGCGATGTCCTCGATGACACCTTGGCGGGGATCGCTGATCGGTTCCCCGAGTTGGCCTCGGTGGCGGTGGTGCCGTTGGGGGTGTCCCAGTTCAATAGCGAACCAGCGATGCGCAACCACACCCAAGCCGAAGCTGAGCGGGTGGTCGACATCGTTCACGAGTGGCAAGAGATCTTTACCCAGCTGGTGGGGCGGCGGATGGTGTTTGCTGCCGATGAGTATTACCTGCTCACCGGGCGACCCTTCCCACCCTCAGAGCACTACGACGAGGTCGACATGGTCGAAGACGGGATTGGGATGGCCCGCACCTTTGCCAGCGAGTTTGAGGGCACCACACCCCACGTGATGCAGACCCGCCAAGGGTTCTTTGCCGCGGTCGATGTGCCGGCCAATCCCACCGCCTATCACAGCCGCCAGTTTGGCAATGCCCCCGTGCCGGTCTCGCTCACCCCCTCGCGCACCGCGCCGGTGGCGATCCTCACCGGAGAGTTTGGCAAACAGGTTCTGACCCCGCTGGTGGAATCTCTCGAACGAAACGATGTCCGGCTCTTGACCGTCGACAACCAATATTTCGGTGGCAATACCGGCGTGACCGGGCTGATGACCGGGGCCGATATCGCCCGAGTCTTGGCCGATCAGCCGGTTGGGCACCGCTATCTCTTGCCCGATGTGTGCCTATCCGATGATGGGCGGTTCCTTGATGGCACCACCCTCGATGACCTGCCACGCCCAGTAGAAGTCGTCCCAACCGATGGTGAAGCGTTGCGTTTGGCCCTCAATCCGGCAGCATGACTGACGTGAATCAGCCATCCGAGCGACATGACCTGCCCACCGTGGTGATCGTGGGTCGCCCCAATGTGGGCAAGAGCACCCTGTTTAACCGGATCGTGGGGGAGCAGGCTGCCATCGTCGAAGACCAGCCAGGGGTCACCCGTGACCGCAAAGCCCTCGATGCCGAATGGCTGGGTGTGGCCTTCCGGGTGATCGACACCGGGGGATGGATGCCTCGGGGATCCGATCTTGACGACAAGGTCAGCCGCCAGGTGGAATCCGCTGTTGAAGAAGCCGATCTGGTCCTCCTGATCGTGGATGCATCGGTGGGGATTCTCGAAGACGATGAAGCGGTCGCCAATTGGTTGAGGCGAAGCGATCGTGATGTGATCCTGGTGGCCAATAAGGCTGACAACAATCGCCGCGAAGACGATGCCTGGGAGTTCTTGGCCCTGGGATTGGGTGATGCCTATCCGATCAGTGCGCTCCATGGCCGCCGAGCTGGTGATCTCCTCGATGTCGTGCTCGAACGGTTGGGCGACAAGGTCACGGTGCCCAACGACGACGATGAGATCACGGTGACCGCCCCGATCGATGATGACGATCAAGCTCCTCGGGTGGCGATCGTCGGACGCCCCAATGTGGGCAAGAGCACCTTGTTTAATCGTTTGGTGGGCACCGATCGTTCGGTGGTCCACGACCTCGCCGGCACCACCCGTGATGCCATCGATACCCGGATCGAGACCGAGGATGGCCCGATCGTGTTCGTCGACACCGCTGGCATGCGGCGGCGATCGCGCATCGATGATTCGGCTGAGTATTACTCGATGGTCCGAGCCTTGCGGGCGATCGATGATGCCGATATCGCCCTCCTGGTGATCGATGCGACCGAAGGCGTGACCGGACAGGATCAACGCCTCGCTGAGCGGGTCGATGCTTCGGGATGTCCGATCGTGATCCTGTTGAACAAGTGGGAAACCATCGATGATGCCGAGCGCCGCTACGAGGTTGAAGCGAATGTCAAGCGGCGGCTGGCCTTTCTTGGCGATGCTCCGGTGCTCAAGATCTCGGCCCTCACCGGCAAGGGTGTCCACAAGTTGCGTCCTCGGCTCGCCGAGGCGATCACCCAATACCATCGCCGAGTGCCCACCCGTGATGTCAACCAGGTCATCGCTGCTGCCCAGCAGGCAGCGCCCGCCGGCGGGGGAGCACGAGTGCTGTATGCGGTGCAGGGAGCAACCGATCCGCCAACCTTCACCCTCTTTGTCAACCGGGAGCTGCCAACCCATCATCTGCGCTATCTGGAGCGCAAGATCAAGGAAGCATTTGGGTTCGGCTCAACGCCAATCAAACTGAGAGTGCGTAAGAAGACGGAGTGAGCGTCCATGCCGTGGTGTGAGCACTGTTCCAAGTACCGAACCCCAAGTTCGCTCAACGCGGACGGCACCTGCCCGACCTGCGGCGCCCAGGTTGGCGAAGTCGAGGAACGGGCAGCAAGCGAGCTGGAGCAGACTTCAGCGCCGTGGCACTTCAAGCTCTTGATCGTGCTCCTGGTGATCTACCTGACCTATCGGTTCTTCCAGATGGTGTTCTGATCCCCAAGCGGGGTCGATTCTTGGCCGCGGGTCGCTGACATAGCCGACTTGTCGGCGAACGGGCTGTGGCGCAGTTTGGTTAGCGCACTTGTCTGGGGGACAAGGGGTCGGAGGTTCAAATCCTCTCAGCCCGACGAAAAAGAGTATCTCACCAGGGCTTTTGAGTCTCGCGTTTGATTGAGATTCGCCCGAACGGCAGAACATACTCTGGGTTTCAGTTTCTTCGTCGAGGTTCCGTCCCGATCCCGCGCCAACGGTTCCCAACCATCGGTCCACCGACGAATTGCTTCGGCGATGGACCGTGTTGGCTCCATCGCCCGCTGCCGTACCGTTGGTGCGACTCCGGATGCGAAGTTCCTATCGTGACCTCACGCTGCGGTCACAACACATCAACTTCGACACACCTGTTGTTGACGACCTCAATACTGTGCGCCGCCTGAAACGCTGCAACATCGATTCCGGCGGCTTGTGACGCCTTGTCGATGTTGGCGCCCGCCTCCTTCATCACCTCTTGATCCGCCCAACTCACGAGGGAAATGTACTCGACGACCTGCGTTGATGCAGCTTTCTTGAACAAGCGGCACTCCATATTCCCAGGCTGCGACGCGATGAGCTTGATATGGGTCGTAAAGAAATCAAGAAAATCACGTTCTGACGATCGCGGGACAGTGAACTGGTTGATGACAGCAATCTGCTTTTCCACAAGATGAGACTATCCCACGCGTTGCTGGCCCTCAGACGTCACGGCACCGACAAGCATCTCAGCTGGAACGTGCTCAATCGACATGATCGATGGAGGACTACCGCCGGATTGCACCATGAGAAGACGTCACTCACGCTGCGGAGCGACGTCTTGTCGCAGCAGCGCGTTGCCGACCTAGAGATCCGTGGTGGCGTCGGTGAACTGGAGCTTTTCCACCAGGGTCACCGTGTTGATGCCATCACGACCATCGACGGTGTCGGTCACAGTGGTGACACCGTTAGCCGTCTCCACCTTGTACTCACTCGACGCTCCGCTGAAGATCACCGTGTTGGTGCCATCGTTGCCGGTGACCGAGTTGTTCAACTCGTTGACGATCACACCAACATTGTTTGATCCCACCAGGGTCACATCTCGCAGGTAGCGAGAGTGATGGGTGTAGGGCGTTGCCGAATCGAATCGCAGTGAGAAGGTGCCGTCAAAGCTGGGATCGATACGGGCGTTGTAGGTGAGGTAGGGCTGGAAGAACTTCCCCTCAGCGACAGCCAGACCCATCGGATCACCGGCGGCCATCTCGTCGCGGACCTTGGACACATACATGCCCCACATGCCAGTGTCACCGCCGGTCCAGGCACCCCAGAGGCCGTAGTAGGTGTCGATCACTGCCGCCAGATATTCCTGGCTGAGGCTGTTTTCCTTGGCCAGCTCATCGAGCCAGGCTTTGTTGTCTGCACCTCGGCCCCACAGATTGTTGGCCGACGCGTTCTTTTGGGCATTCCTGATCTCGGTCTGGAATTCGGGCAGGGCACCGCGGAACTCACCACCGCCGTCGACCCCGATCCCGTTGTCGTGGACGAAGTGGAGGATCTCTTCATAGGCCGCATCGCGATGCTCATAGTTCTGGTTGATATACCACGCACCGCCCTCGTTCTGGATCTCGTTCTGATACAGGGGCTGGCCGTTGACCTGTTCACCGACCGGGTTGCTGCCATCGTCTTGGCCGTTGAGGAGAGCCAGGACCGCTCCATTGTCAGCCATCTTGTTGGCCACCGCCGACTTGTCGGCACCATAGGTCGAGCCGGGGTAATCGTTGAGATAGTGCAACAAGATGTTCCGACACCGAAGGATCTGTTCATCGGTGAGCTTGTCCTGGGCAACGATATGGATCGGCTTCCCGTTCGGAGCCATCACCGCGGTGTACTTGACAAAATTCTTGGTGTAGACCGAGTCCATCGACGAGGGAATCGTGGTCGAGAGATCGGCCAGGCTGGAGCTCACCGTGGCTGACTGGCCATCGGTCCGAGTCGCCTGAGCGCTCGCACCGGAGGGCTGAGCACCTGCGCTGGAGGTCGGGGTAGCCGCCGCTGCGGCAGTTGTCGCGGTTGAACCCTCGTCGCTGCTACTGCTGCAAGCGCTGAGTCCGGTGATCACCAGAGCTGAAACGGCTAGTCCGGCGAACAGCGCTCGCGAGGCGCGGTGAGAGATGGTCACGTGGTGTCCTTTCTGTCCGACAGGAGTGTCGGTTTCGAGTGGTCGCCAGCAAGCCTACCGAGGACTGATTCAGGCAGCGGGGGAGTAGCCGGCGTCGGCGAGCGCTGCTCGGATGGCGTTGGCGGCTGATTCCATCTCGTCATGGTCCACGCTGGCAGCTGCATTGGCAAAGGCCATCTGGGACATCGAATTGGTGGGGATCACATGGATGTGAGTGTGGGGCACCTCGTATCCAGCGACGATGATCCCGATGCGCTCCGGCGAGAAGGCGGCCATCTGGGCCTGGCCAATGAGGCGAGCCACCTCCCACAGATGAGCCACCAGATCAGGATCGGCATCCACCCAGTGATCGATCTCCTCGATCGGCACCACCAGGGTGTGCCCGTGGGCCATCGGATTGATCGACAAGAACGCCACGCACCGCTCGTCGCGCCACACAAAGGTGCCGGGAATCTCGCCATTGATGATGCGGGTAAAGATGGTCGCCATAGGCACGAGGATAGGCGAGCGCTCACCACGACGTATGCTCACTTACCGTGAGCACGACACCGCGTGAGGTCAACACGATCTGGACGATCCCCAACTTGTTCACCCTGCTACGCCTGCTCTGTTTGCCGATCTTTGTCTGGCTCCTCGTGCGCGGCGAGCGCCAGGCTGCCGGTTGGATGCTCGGTGCCCTCAGTGCCACCGACTGGGTCGATGGATATCTCGCTCGACGTTTGGGCCAGGTCAGCGAGTTTGGCAAAGCCTTCGATCCCACCGTTGACCGGCTGGTGTTTTTCGTCGCCCTGATCGCGATCATCGTCGATGGCTCGATTCCACTCTGGTTTGGTCTGGCCGTCTTGTTCCGCGAGGTTGCAGTTGGTGCCAGCGTGGCCATCGCCACCGTGTTCTTCCACATGAAACGCTTTGATGTCACCTTGGTGGGGAAGTGGGCGACCTTCCTCTTGATGTTGGCGGTGCCTGGATTCCTTCTCTCCCATAGCTCAATCGTGATCGCCGACTGGTTTGGTGTCGCTTCCTGGATCATCGGAATTCCCGGCCTGATCCTGAGCTACTACGCCGGGCTGACCTACATCCCCCGGATCAAACAAAACGTTCAGCACCGATCCTTGCCTACAGGTTGAGACTTTTTCTCAGATCACGCGGTTTCTGTGTCGCCTTGACCTGCAAGATCGACTAGCTTAAGCACCATGAATGTCCCACAGGACCTCGCGTACTCACAAGACCACGAATGGGCTCGCAGCTCTGAGGCTGGGCCGGTGCGTGT
>PDSL01000022.1 GCA_002748455.1 Ilumatobacter coccineus | reverse complement strand
TCGATCATCGCCTTGGCCGAGATCATCGGTGACTTTGGCTGGGGTGACTCGATGGCCGCCATCACGGTGCCCTTCTTGGCATCAGCTACCGGTGCGTTCCTCTTCCGTCAGCACTTCGCCAGCCTGCCCCGAGAGCTCTCTGAGGCAGCGCGTATCGATGGGGCAGGACCGATGCAGTTCTTGTGGAAGATCCTCTTGCCCTTGTCGTGGAATGTGATCGGGGCCCTGGCGGTCATCCAGTTCCTCTATTCGTGGAACATGTACTTGTGGCCCACCCTGGTGATCCAGAGCGAGTCGCAGCAGGTGGTCCAGGTTGGATTGGGATCCCTCAAGAATGTGGGCGGTGGCCAGTCCTATGGCCCCCTCATGCTCGGTGCGGTCCTCGCCTCGATTCCGCCGACCCTGGTGTTTGTGCTCTTGCAGAAGACCTTCTTGAAGGGCTTCGCGATCACCGCTGGTAAGTAGGCGCTGGTTAGCTCTCGTCATCTCTGCCGGCTAGGTCGTCGATCATCGCCGACCGCGTGACATGCTGGGTCGGTGACAGCTTTTCCCTTCCAGTCAGCCTTGATCACCGGGGCATCGTCCGGCATCGGTCGGGCGATGGCCGAGATCCTCGGTGATGCCGGTCTTCGTCTCATCCTGGTCGCCCGACGTGGGGATCGCCTCAACGAACTCGCCGAGCGATATGGCGTGGTCGAGGTGATCACCGCCGATCTCTCGACTTCGGCCGGACAGGCCGCGGTGGTTGAACGGCTCGACAGCGACCCGATCGATCTGGTGGTCAATAATGCTGGCCGGGGAACGCGGACTCGCTTTGTCGAGAGCGATCCTGATCACACCGCTGACGAGATCGAGCTCAATGTGGCGGCGGTGACCCGGCTCAGTCAGGCAGCGCTGGCCACCATGGTGCCGCGTCAGCGAGGCTGGCTGATCAATGTGTCGAGCATGATTCCCACCCTCGCATCGCCCGGCTATGCGGTCTATGGAGCCACCAAGGCCTATGTCACCTATTTGACCGAAACCCTGCATCACGAGATGTCCGGTACCGGGGTCTGTGTGAGCGCCCTGTGCCCGGGCATTACCCCGACCGAGTTTCATGAGGTCGCCGGTGCTGAAGACGTGTTTGACGAGACCCCATCGTCCCTGGTGACCAGTGCCGATCAGGTGGCCCGAGCGGGACTCGCTGGAGTGATCGCCAACAAGGCGATCGTGGTGCCGGGAACCCAGTATCGAGCGATGGCAGCGTGGGCGGGTGTGACCCCGCGCTGGGTTCGACATCGGGTGGTTGGCTTGTTGGGGAAGTGGCGGCCACTGGATTGAGCGCTGAGTTCCGCGGAGACGTAGGCGACAAAGGTCACAACCAACTAGTGTGTCGAAGGACACCCATAGACAGATGTCACAACCTTTGGAGGCAGGATGAACGCAACGCCCACGACGGCACAAGTACCCGATATGTCGGTCATTGAGCATCGACCAGCCAATGTTGGCTTGCAGTTCTTTGCGCGGGTGCACGACTCAAGCGATGATCGCGCCTATGGCTACCCGTCTGGCGATGGCTTGACCTGGGTGACCTGGGGCGAAGTCGGCGCTCGGGTAGAGCAGATCGCCGCTGGACTGGTGTCGTATGGGCTCGACCGTGGTGATCGGTGTGGGATCATTTCGACCACCCGCTATGAGTGGGTGCTCGCTGACATGGCGATCATGTCCGCTGGGATGGCCACGACCACGGTGTATCCGTCGACCCATGCCGACGACATGACCTATATCCTCACCGATGCCGACGTCAAGATCGTGTTCGCTGAAGACCAGGTTCAGCTTGACAAGCTGATCGAAAAGCGGGCCGAGCTGCCCCACGTGGCCAAGGTCGTCATGCTGGCTGACGGAGCGACTGGGGTCGATGGCGATTGGGTGATCAGCCTCGCCGATCTGGAAAGCCGGGGGATGTCCTATCTCGCTGAGCATCCGGGAGCAATCCAGAAGATCTGTGAGGAGACTCCTGCTGATGCTCTCGCCACCTTGATCTATACCTCCGGGACGACCGGCAAACCCAAGGGTGTCCGACTGCACCATGGCGCCTGGACCTATGAGGGCACCGCGCTCAACTCGATGGGGATCTTCAGCAAGGACGACTTGCAGTACCTCTGGTTGCCCCTCGCCCACTCGTTTGGCAAAGTCCTCCTTTCGTCCCAGTTCTCGGTGGGATTCCCCACCGTGATCGATGGTCGCGTCGAGAAGATCATCGAGAACATGGAGCAGGTCAAGCCCACCTTTATGGGGGCCGCGCCGCGCATCTTTGAGAAGGCCCACGGCCGGATCGTGACCATGCAAGAAGAAGCTGGCGGGGCCAAGAAGAAGATCTTCGACAAGGCGTTTGAGGTTGGCCGCAAGGTCTATGAGCTGAACGAAGCCGGCCGGAAGGTGCCCTTCCTGCTCAAGGCCCAGCTGGCGGTCTTTGACAAGCTTGTTTTCGCCAAGATTCGAGATCGCTTCGGTGGCCGAACAAGGTTCCTGATCTCTGGTTCGGCAGCTCTCAACCGCGATATTGCAACCTGGTTTGAGATCGCTGGTCTGCGGATTCTGGAAGGCTATGGCTTGACCGAAACCTCAGCGGGCACCTGCGTCAATCTTCCGTGGGATAACCGGATCGGCACGGTTGGCCCGCCCTTCCCCGGTAGCGAAGTCATGATCGCTGACGATGGCGAAATCTTGATCCGAGGCGAGGGTGTGATGGAGGGCTACCACAATCTGCCCGACGCCACCGCTGAGGTCTTCAGTGAGGGCGGCTGGTTCCACACCGGTGATATCGGTGAGATCGATGCCGATGGCTATGTCAAGATCACCGACCGCAAGAAGGATCTCTTCAAGACCTCGGGTGGCAAATACATCGCCCCGTCCCAGATCGAAGCGATGTTTAAGGCGGTGTGTCCCTACGCCAGCCAATTCGTGGTTCATGGCAATGAGCGCAATTACTGTGTCGCCCTGATCACCCTCGATGCCGATGCAATGGCTGGATGGGCGGCCCAAAACGGGATGGAGGGAGCGTCCTATTCCGAGATTGTGACATCGGATGCAGTTGAAGAGCTCGTGTCGGGCTATGTCGATGACCTCAACCTGCGCCTTAACCGCTGGGAGACGATCAAGAAGTTCCGCATCCTCGATCAAGACCTCTCGGTTGAATCCGGTGAACTCACCCCCTCGCTCAAGATGAAGCGTCGGATTGTTGAAGAGCGCAACCGTGAGCTCCTCGATGGGATGTACGACTGAGATACGCGGGTCTCTCCGAGAGGAGTCATGGTGTCTCGTCTCACCGTGATCCAGGCCGACATCACGACCCTTGAGGTCGATGCCATCGTCAACGCTGCCAATTCCACCCTGATGGGGGGTGGCGGCGTTGACGGGGCGATCCATCTCGCTGCGGGGCCAGACCTGGTGGCCGAATGTGCCACCCTCGGCGGTTGCGACACCGGCGATGCCAAGGCCACTGCTGGGTACCGCCTGCCAGCACGGTGGGTGATCCATACCGTGGGGCCGATCTGGCGAGGCGGGGCGGCTGGCGAAGCGGAGCTCTTGGCGAGCTGCTATCGGCGTAGCCTCGATGAAGCTGCCCGGGTCGGGGCCCGAAGTGTGGCCTTTCCGGGCATCAGCACGGGGATCTACGGCTATCCGATTGAACCGGCAACCCAGATCGCCGTCAGCACGATTCGTAAGTGGCTCACGACCCATCCCGAGTCGAGCATCGAGTCGGTGATCATGTGCGCGTTCAATGATCGATCGGTGACCGCTCTCTACGCCGCTTGTGCCGATCAGGATCGATGACCGACGAGGTGGTTAGGCGTAGTCGATCGCTGAGAACTCTTGGAGCTTGCGTACCTGGTGATAGGCATCGATTCGTCGCACCGTGCCCGACCGTGATCGCATCACCAAGCTCTGGGTGCGGGCCCCCTGGCTGCTGAACTGAACGCCATTGAGCAGTGGTCCCTGGGTGAGGCCGGTGGCGGCAAAGAAGCTGTTGTCACCCTGGATGAGTTCGTTCTGGGTGAGGACTTGATCGAGGTCATAGCCGGCGGCCACGACCGCCTCGCGCTCGGCATCGGATTGGGGAGCCAGCTGGGCTTGGAGCTCACCGCGCATCGCCTTGACCGCGGCGGCGGTGATCACCGCTTCAGGGGTTCCGCCAACGCCGAACAGGACATCCACGCCAGCAGCTGGCCAGGCGGTGGCGATCGCTCCATAGATATCGCCATCATGGATCAAACGAATGCGGGCTCCATTGGCGCGCACTTCGGCGATCAGGTCGTCGTGGCGGGGTCGGTCGAGGATGACCACGGTCAGATCACGCACGCTCTTTTGCTTCGATTTGGCGACCCAGCGCAGGTTTTGGGTTGGGGAGGCAGTGATATCGATCGAGCCGACCGAATCGGGCCCGACAGCGATCTTGTTCATATAGAACGATGGACCAGGATCGAACATCGAACCACGTTCGCCGACCGCGATCACCGACAAGGCGTTGGCGAGCCCTTTTGCTGTCAAGGTGGTGCCATCGATCGGATCGACAGCGACATCGACATTGGGCTCGCTGCCGTCGCCGACCTGTTCGCCGTTGTGAAGCATCGGGGCTTCGTCTTTTTCGCCTTCGCCGATGACGACGATCCCATTCATCTGGACACTTGACAGGCTGAGGCGCATGGCATCGACAGCGGCCTTGTCAGCGCCGTCTTTGTCTCCTCGCCCCACCCAGCGGGCGGCAGCGAGGGCCGCTGATTCGGTAGCTCGAACCAGTTCCATGGCGAGGTTGCGATCGTGTTGGAAGGGCACCGTGGTGGGCATGTTCCAACCGTAGATCGTGAGAACGCCTGACGGGAAGGGGAGATGGGCTCCGCCGCCACGAGATCGTCCACTAACGTGATGTCTTGTGCCCTTCGTGAGTAAGACCCCCGATGGTGGCGAGGATGCCACCCTGGTATCGAGTGGAGCCCGCCGCTGGACTGGACTCGATTTTGATCCCACCGATCCCGATGTGGTCAAGGTCCACTACGATCTCGTCGCCTGGAGTATGGACGCCACCACCGAGGCGAGTCAGACCCTTGCTGAACTGGGCATTCCCCACGTGTGGGAAGGTAGCGAACTGGTCGGTCCAGAAGATCTTGAAGACGATCTTGACCGGATTCTCGATGCCATCGAAGCTCGATATGGTCCCTTCCCGCTCCCACTTGATCCGGGAGTATCGGTGGTCGAGTACGGCCTCGATGGTTGGCCGGCAGCGGATTTGACGATCATGAGGGAATCCTTGATCGAAGCCGAGATTCCTCATCGCTGGGCAGGGTCGCGCTTGGAGATCGGGGCTGAGCATGAATCGATGGTTGACGAGATGCTCGATGCTGTCGAGGCCGGTGAGGTGGCATCGTTTGATCGTTCGGCGCCCGAGGGTGTCTTGAACGATCTGTATGCGGGAGTGGCCCAACTGGCTCGCGATCCAGCATCGTCTCGGGCTCGTACCGATCTTGATCGGTTGATGTCGTCGCTCGCTCCCGAGTTGCCGCCCTTCGGCATGGCGATGCGACCGTGGGCCACCCTGTTGGACCTGGTGGCCCACCTGATCGATGATCTGGCCGCTGGGGGAGAGCCCCACGATCTCTCCCAACGGGCTGGTGCAGTCCGCGATGAGATTCGGAACTGGGTCTAGATAGCGGCGTCGCTGGCCAAGATCATCGGATCCGACAAACCCGGCAGTTCGGCTGATTGAATAGATCGCATCATGCGTTCCAAGGTTGAAGCCTGTCTCGAGGTCATCCGTCCAATCCTCAATGCCGACGAAGGCGATGTGGAATTGGTCGATGTCGATGAAGAGAACGGCATCGTCTCGGTTCGCTTGGTCGGGGCCTGCGGCACCTGCCCGATCTCTACCGAAACCCTCAAGGGCGGTATCGAACGCATCATGCGTGACCGGGTTGATGGCGTGGTCGAAGTGCGCGATGTCGGTGCTGCCGAGGCGGCGATCGACGGCGCGATCTGGTAGCCATTCAGATATGGCCCGAGCCTCCGATCCGAACCTGCTCTTTGAGGCGGCGCTCACCGGTGATCGGGCATCGCTGGCTCGGCTCTTGTCCCTCATCGAACGAGGTGGTGAGCCCAGTCGACGGATCGGTCGACTCTCGTATCCTCGCAGTGGCCACGCCCACACGGTCGGCCTGACCGGGGCGCCCGGCGCTGGCAAGAGCACCCTCACCAGCGCCCTGATCCGTCATATGCGATCCCTTGAGATGGAGGTTGCTGTCTTGGCGATCGACCCTTCGTCTCCCTTCACCGGTGGGGCGATTCTTGGGGACCGGGTGAGGATGCAGGACCATGCCACCGATCCCGGAGTCTTCATTCGTTCGATGGCCACCAGAGGGCACCTTGGGGGACTGGCACTGGCCACGCCCGAAGCGGTTCGTCTTCTCGACGCCGTGGGGCGAGCATGGATCTTGGTCGAAACCGTCGGAGTTGGCCAGGTTGAGGTTGAGATCGCCGGCAAGGCTGACACCACCGTGGTCGTCGTCAATCCGGGCTGGGGTGACAGCGTTCAAGCCAACAAGGCGGGCTTGATGGAGATCGCCGATGTCTTCGTGATCAATAAGGCTGATCGTGCTGGGGTTGAAGAGACCCGCCGCGATCTCGAACAGATGCTCGAACTGTCCGAACTTCCCCCTGATGCCTGGCGTCCTCCGATCGTGACCGCGGTGTCATCGGCCAATCAAGGAGCCGACGAGGTCTGGGCAGCGATCACCGCCCACCGAGATTATGCCCGATCGAGCGGTCAGCTCGATCAACGTCGATCCTTCCGATCCCGGGAAGAGCTGCGTGAGATCGTGACCACCAGGCTGCGGGATCGAGCTCGGGACCTGTGCACCGGTGAGCGGTGGGACCAGCTCACCGATGAGGTCATCACCCATGTCACCGACCCCTGGACGGCGGCTGACGAGATGCTGGCCGGTATCACCGCCTGATCGAGCGGTGCAGCGCGTTCAGGGCTGAGTGATCGCTGATCGAAGGATCTCGGCAGCCTGCTCCGGCGGAACGATATTGATCATCACCCCGGTACCGCGCTCAAATCCGGCCAGGGTCATCAGGTTGGGCCAGATATGGATGTGCCAGTGGTAGGTGCCCGAGTGATGGTGGGGAGCGGTGTGGAAGCCGACATTGTACGCCACATCGCCGAGGGTCGAGTTGAGGGCTTTGGTGACATCACGCAGGGTTTGTCCAACACGGATCAAGCCCTCATCGGAACAGTTCTCGAGATGGGTTTCGTGATGCCGAGGAATGATCAGGAGCTCATAGGGCGATCCACTCCAATAGGGGCAGACCACCAAGACATCATCGGTGGCCATGACCACCCGCTCTTCGGCCACCAGTTCAGCCTCGACGGTGGTGCACAGCAGACAGCCACCAGCAAATCGGGAGAATGCCCGCTCTTCGCTGAGAATCTCATTGGGGACAAAGGGCAGGCCGAGGATCTGGCCATGGGGGTGGGCCACCGAGGCGCCGGCTTCACGTCCGTGATTGACGATCGCTTGGGTATAGCGAATATTGGTTCGATCAGCATGATCGTGGAACCGGGTCTTGAGGGCCAGCATGAAATCGCCAGCCTGATCATCGTTGAGGGTGTTGAGGGCAGCGTCGTGTTCGGGGGTATAGACGAAGACCTCATGGAGGCCGGTGCCTTCGGCGCTGACATGGATGGGTCCATGGTTATGGACGGCAAAGCCCTCGTCGCCATCGAAAGCTGGATAGAGGTTGGGGAGGATCCTCAGCGACCAGGCCCCGTCATCGTCACACTTTTCGTAGGTCGGTTCGCTGGTGTCATGCCCGGGGCAGAAGGGGCAGGGACGCAATGCCACCAGGGCTGCTGAATCGCTTCGAGGGGCAAAATCGGTGGGACGCTCGGCCCGTTCAGCAACGATGGTGACCCATCGACCGGTCAATTGGTTCAACCTCATTTGACTCATTAGGTCTCCCAGGATATGCAATTCTGGGCCGTAAGGGGTGCGATAGGAGCAAGGAAGCCCGCCCAGCGGCGGGAGTGGTGTCGATAACGTGGACTGGTGACCTATCTTGATCATGCTGCCGGAACCCCGCTCCGTGAGGTCGCGGTTCAGGCCATGTTGCCGTTTTTTGGGGAACGCTACGCCAACCCGTCAGGGGCGTATGCCGTTGCCCGGCGGGCGCGTCGGGCGGTCGATGATGCCCGGGATCAGGTTGCTGACGCTCTCGGTGTGAGGCCTGATGAGGTCATCTTCACCGGTGGGGGTACCGAATCAGACAATACGGTGATCAAGGGGGTTGACGGGATCGCCGTGTGTTCGGCGGTAGAGCATCACGGGGTCCTTCACCCGGTTGAGCATGGTGGCGGCCGGGTGGTCGGTGTCGACTCGGTTGGACGTCTTTGCGCCGATGAGCTGGTCGACGCGCTGGACGACCAGGTGGCGGTGGTCTCGGTGATGGCGGTCAACAACGAGGTTGGCACGATCAACGATCTTGGGGCGATCGCTGAGATTGTCGCCGACCATGCTCCCAGGGCCCTGGTCCATACCGATGCCGTTCAGGCAGCTCCGTGGCTCGATCTCGCCGCACTGGCCAACCAGGTTGATTCCCTCTCGCTCAGCGCTCACAAATTTGGCGGTCCCCAAGGGATCGGGGTCTTGACCGTGCGGCGGGGTATCGCCCTGTCTCCCCTGATCGAGGGTGGAGGCCAAGAAGCGGGGCTGCGCAGCGGCACCCATAATGTGGCGGGCATCGTCGGCCTGGCGGCAGCGCTCGGTGAACTCAGTCGCCAGCGCGACGATGAGGTGGCCCGTATCAGACTCCTCAGAGATCGTCTGGTCGATGAGATCTTGGCCGCGGTTCCCGATGCTCGCGAAACGGTCGACCGCCGCCACAAGGTCGCTGGATCAGCCCACCTGCTCTTCCGTGGGGTAGAGAGTGAATCCTTGCTCTTCCTCCTCGACCAGGCTGGAGTGGCCGCTAGCGCTGGCTCGGCCTGTTCCAGTGGCGCGATCCAGGTCTCCCATGTGGTTGAGGCGATGGGGATCGATCGAGAGTGGGCCGCGGGGTCGCTGCGACTGTCGCTGGGCCACACCACCACCGCTGCCGATATCGACCACGCTGTGGTAGCGGTCGTCGACGCGGTCGCCCAGCTGCGACGAGATCGATCATGAGTCGGATCATGCTGGCGATGAGCGGCGGCGTCGATTCGTCGGTCGCTGGGGCTCTCCTGCTCGAAGCTGGTCACGAGGTGGTCGGGGTGACCATGAAACTGTGGGGCGGCAGCGCTGACAGCGGATGCTGCAGTCTGGCTGATGTCACCGATGCTCGTCGGGTGGCCGACCAGCTGGGAATCGACCACGCGGTGTTCAACCTCGGTGATGACTTCGATACCCATGTGGTCGAGCCCTATGTGGCAGCCCACGCTGCCGGGGTGACCCCCAATCCGTGTATCGAGTGCAACCGGCATATCAAATTTGATCGTCTGCTCGAACGAGCTGATCAGCTGGGCTTTGACGCGGTAGCCACCGGTCATCACGCCCATATCGTGGCCACGGAAGATGGGCGTTGGGAGCTGCACCGGGGTGCCGATCAGGCCAAGGATCAGAGCTATGTGGTCCACATGCTCGACCAAGATGCGCTGGCGCGCACCCTCTTTCCTCTCGGCACGATCGATAAGACCGAGGTCCGTCGGATAGCTGCTGATCTTGGTCTGCGCACCGCTGACAAGCCCGACAGTCAAGATGTGTGTTTCATTTCCTCCGACCTGGGACGCGAAGCCTTCCTCAAGGAGAGAATTCCGCTACAGCCCGCTGTGGTGGTCGATCGGGATGGTCAGCGATTGGGAGAGGTCGACTCGGTAGAGGTGGTCACGATCGGTCAGCGGCGTGGCCTCGGGCTTCCCGGTGGCGGACCGAAGCGTTATGTGATCGATATCGACCACGCTGCCCATGTGGTGACGGTCGGCGAAGACAGCGATCTTTTCGACGATCACCTCACGGTCGCCGCGGTGACCTGGATCGATCGACCTTGTCCCGGTCGAGTCTTGGTCCAATGCAGCGCTCACGGTCGGGCTGAACCGGCTGTGGTCAGTGTCGATGGTGACCGGGTGATCGCCCGATGGGAATGCCCCCAGCGTCGTATTGCTCCCGGTCAGAGCGCGGTGTTCTACTCGACGGACAATCAGCGGGTGCTCGGCGGTGGCACCGTCGTATCCTGATCGGCCAGATCCTCAGGTTCTAGACTGCAGGGGTGTCTGATATCGAGGGTCGCATCGTTGAGCTGAGAGCCCAGATCGCTCGCCACAACCGTCTCTATCACGAGCTTGATGAGCCCGAGATTCCCGACGCTGACTATGACGCCCTGGTTCGCGAGTTGAGGGATCTCGAATCAGCTCATCCCGAACTTGCAGCACCGGATTCTCCTTCCCAGATGGTCGGCGGAGCCGCCAGCGCCACCTTTGCTCCGGTCACCCATGCGGTGGCGATGACCAGTTTGGACAACGCGATGGATGCTGACGAGCTGAGGGCCTGGGCCGATCGGGTCGATCGAGGTCTCGATGGTGATGTGGGCTCGTATGTCGTCGAGCCCAAGATCGATGGACTGGCGATCAGCTTGCGCTATGAGGATGGCCAGCTGGTGACCGCAGCCACCCGTGGTGATGGCCGTGTCGGAGAAGATGTGACCGCCAACGTGAGGACGATCGGCGATGTTCCGCACCGCCTGGCCGGGGCCCCATCGGTGGTGGAAGTAAGAGGTGAGATCTATATGCCGATCTCGGTCTTCGATGACCTCAATGAGGGTTTTCGACAGGCCGGGCAGAAGGTCTTGGCCAACCCTCGCAATGCTGCTGCGGGAACCTTGCGCCAAAAGGATCCCGCGGTGGCAGCCAGTCGGCGGTTGTCGCTGTGGGCCTACCAGCTCGGTGAGGTCATCGGTGGGCCCGAATTGACCACCCATGCCGCCACCTTGGAGTTCATGACTGGCTTAGGGTTTCCGGTGAATGATCACATCGTGGCGTGCACCACGATCGACGAGGTCATCGAGACCTGTCACGATCTCGAACGCCACCGTCACGATCTGGGCTACGAGATCGATGGAGCGGTGGTCAAGATCGACGATCGGGCCCGCCAGGAACGGCTCGGCCACACCTCGCGTGCTCCTCGGTGGGCGATCGCCTACAAATTTCCACCCGAAGAACGCACGACCACCCTGATCGATATCCAGATCTCGGTCGGGCGCACCGGTCGGGTGACCCCGTTCGCGGTCCTCGAACCGGTCGTGGTCGCTGGGTCAACCGTGTCGATGGCCACCCTCCACAATGCCGACCAGGTGGCCGCCAAAGACGTTCGTCCTGGCGACACGGTGATCGTGCGCAAGGCTGGTGATGTGATCCCCGAGGTGGTTGGGCCAGTCCTGTCGCTGCGACCTGAGGGTGCCACACCGTGGCGGTTTCCTCGCACCTGTTTGTGCTCCGATGACAGCATCCTGGTCCGTCTCAACGATGAAGCCGATACCCGGTGTGTCAATCCGTCGTGCCGGTTCCAGCGCGATCAGAAGCTCGCCTATTGGGCGTCGCGCGGCGCGATGGACATCGAAGGTCTCGGTGAGCGAACCATCATCCAGCTCACCGAAGCGGGACTGGTCGCTGATGTCGCCGATCTCTATTCCCTGACCCGAGACGAGATCGGGGCCTTGGAAGGCTTTGCCGAGCTGAGCACCGACAACTTGATCTCGGCGATCGCTGAGTCGAAGGATCGTCCAGCGCATCGGGTGTTGACCGCTCTGGGGATCCGCCATGTCGGTCCCACGGTCGCTGCTGCCTTGGTCGGTCGGTTTGGTCGCCTGGACACGATCTGGGAGGCCTCAGACGATGATCTGACGGCGATCGACGGGATCGGTGATGCGGTGGTGAACTCGATCCGGGTGTGGTGGGCTCAGCCAGCCAATCGTGATTTGGTGGCACGGCTGGCGGGAGCAGGGGTCAATATGGGCTCCGAGGCCGAGATCGTCACTGCATCGGATGAGACTGGCCCGCTCACCGGGAAGTCGATCGTGATCACCGGCACGGTGCCAGGCCACACTCGTTCGAGCGCTCGCGCCGAGGTCACTCAGCGAGGAGGGACCAGTCCGTCAGCGGTGTCGGCATCGACCTTTGCTCTTGTGGTCGGCGCGGGTGCGGGAGCCTCCAAGCTGTCGGCTGCTGAGCGTTGGGGGATCCCCATCGTCGACGTCGAAGGTTTTGATGAGCTCCTCTCCAGTGGTGAATTGCCAACCTGATCGGGGTGATCGTCCCAACCGGGCGGACACGTGCAACCGGTCACCGCGAAACACGCGGTAATCTTTGCAGAATCGTGAAGAACCAGTTCTCCTCCGAGCCCCTTGATGGGGCTTCCCTTGTCGGCTTGGTCCTAGCGGGTCGCTACCAACTCACTCGTATGGTGACCGATGGGGCTAACACCATGATCTTTGACGGTGATGACACCGACAAGGGTCGTCGGGTGACCGTCAAGATCGTCCACCCCGAGCGAAGTGCCGACGACTCGTTTGCCGATGCCTTCGAGTCGGAGATGAGACGGGTATCGGCTATGTCTCATCCCAATATCGTCGCCGTCTACGACTGGGGTTGGCATGAGATCGGTGATCGGTCGGTCGCCTATGTCGTGGTCGAGCACCTCACCGGAGGAAGCCTGCGCGACCTCTTCGACCGGGGACGGCGCTTGTCGGCCTCCCAAGCCCTGGTTGTCGGTCTCGATGTCTGCCGCGGTCTCGACTACGCCCATCGTCGAGGCTTCGTCCACACCGAGTTGTCCCCATCCAAGTTGCTCTTCGGTGATGATCGTCGACCCCGCATCGTCGACTTTGGGTTGGCACGTCTCCTCAGCGAACCAGGTTGGGCCACCCCCGAATCGGTGCCCAATCATGTGGCGGTCTATTCAGCGCCTGAACAGGGGCAAGGTGAGGCTCCCACCGCGGCGACTGACATCTACTCGCTCTGCCTGGTGCTCCAAGAAGCGGTGACCGGCAGTGTCCCATTCTCCAGCGATTCCACGGTGTCCACCCTGTCGGCTCGGGTAGGAAAGCTGATGCCGGTCTCGGCCGATCTGGGTTCGATGGCCACCGTCTTGGAGCGCGCCGGTCGCCCGGAGCCCGATGAGCGGCCAACAGCGGCCCAGCTGGGCAAGGCCCTGATCGAAGCGGCATCGAAGCTGTCGCGTCCCGAGCCCCTCCCACTGCTTTCATCAGCGGTCTTCAATACTCCTGATGATCAGCTCCGCAGCCCCGATGACCCCACCGGTGGGGTGATTCGGCCCGAGTCAGATCTTGAACCCTTGGTCGTGGTTCCTGTCGATGCTCCCGATGAGATGCCCGGAACCACGCCATCGCTCGAATCCGAGTCACCGGTTCCGGAAGCATCTGAGTCGGACGCTCCAGCGCCGGTCGAGCCGAACCCGCCAGCCGAGACGGTCGGGGTTCCCGATGAGCCGGTTCGCACGGTCGCTCCGACCGAGACGATGGCAGCGATCCCAACGGTGGTCGAGGTTCCCGATGAGCCGTCGCGCCGTCGTTCGGTGCCCTGGTGGATGATTGCTGGGATCGGGCTCATTCTGGTGGCTGGCATCGTGGTCTTGATCGCCCACAGTCTGCGCACTCCGGTGCATGAAGTGCCCGATCTGTCCGGGATCACCGAGGCCCAAGCCCAAAACCTTGCCTCGCCGTATTCGTGGGAGATCGTGGTGGTCACCGAACGCAGCGATGAGGTGCCCGATGTCGGTTTGGTGGTCGAAACCCGGCCTGGTGCTGGGCTCCAGCTCGCTGAAGGGGAGACCTTGATCTTGGTGATCAGCGAAGGTCCGGTCTTGCGAGAAATCCCCAAAACGATCGCCCTGCCCTATGACGATGTCGCGAAGTACCTCACCGAGCAAGGTCTCGATCCTCGCCGGGTTGATGAGTATGACGAAGAGGTCGCCGAAGGGATCGTGATCTCGTGGTCCGCTCCAGCTGATCCCACCCTGAGCGTCGGCTCGATGGTCGAGCCGGGAACGATCATCGAATTGACCGTGTCGCTGGGTCCTGAACCGCGTACGGTGCCTGACCTGGTCGGCGAATCCTTCAATGATGCCGAGCGAACCTTGAAGGACATGAAGCTCGAGATCCGAGAAACCGGTCGAGAGTTCAGCGACGATTACGATCTCGATGAGATCATCACCCAGTCGGTTGAGGCTGGCGAAGAGGTTGACCGTGGTACCACGATCGAGGTGGTCGTGTCGAAGGGGCCCGACCTGGTGGTCTTCCCCGACTTGTCCAGCTATGTCAGCTATGTCGATGCTGAGCCAGCACTGCGTGAAGCGGGGTTTGTTCCCAAGCTGGTGACCGGCGATGCCGAGAGTCCGATCTTCGAAGCCAAGATCGATGGGGAAGTGGCGGTGGCCGGTGAGAAGTATCGCCGAGGATCCGATGTGGAGATCGTCGCTGTCGAAGCCCCCTAGGCCACACCGATCGGACGCCCGGTGCCCCTCGCGACGCGCCGCTGCCGTGGTATCACCAGGGAGTCGAGGTCGGTGCGGTTTCACGTCGTCGCGTTTTGCTGACTAGATTTCGGCCACAGCCACTGAAAGGGTGACATGGTTGAACTAGAGGGTCGGGTGGCGGTCGTCACCGGCGCCGGTCGCGGCTTAGGACGCGAGCATGCGCTCTTTCTTGCTTCTCATGGGGTCAAGGTCATCGTCAATGACCGCGGGGTCGATACCAAGGGACACGGTGAGGATCAAGGGCCCGCTCATCGGGTGGTCGCTGAGATCGCCGAGGCTGGAGGAACCGCCGCGGTGTCGACCGACGATATCGCCACCTGGGATGGAGCCCGAGACCTGGTTGAACGGGCCCTTGATGAGTACGGCGATCTCGACATCGTGGTCAATAATGCGGGGATTCTTCGGGATCGGACCATCATCAAGATGACCGAAGACGACTTTGATGATGTGATCGAAGTTCATCTCAAGGGCCATTTCGTCGTGACCCGGTTCGCGGCGATCTATTGGCGTCAGCGGGCTAAGGACGGAGAGCGTCGCCCCCGCAATCTGGTCCATACCTCGTCGACATCAGGGATTTTCGCCAATCCTGGGCAAGCCAACTATGGCCCAGCCAAGTCGGGCATCGTGACCTTCAGCCAGATCGCTGCTGCCGAACTGGGACGCTATGGAGTGGTGTCCAACTGTGTGTTGCCCGGAGCTCGCACCCGGTTGACCCTGTCGTCGCCGGGATTGCCCGAGATCATGGAAGCTCCGGGTGATGGCTTTGATCAGTGGGATCCAGCCAATGTGTCGCCGGTGGTCGCCTATTTGGCTGGAGCGACCTGTCCCTTCACCGGCCAGACCTTTTATGTGCAGGGTGGGACGGTGCGTCGCCTCAAGCCGTGGACCCTCCTCGGTGAATCGATCGAGCGGCCGCAACGGTGGACGCTCGATCAGCTCGACACAGCGATGGAGAGATTCCGACCGAGCTGAACTCAGGGGTCGGTGATCGCTGCCAGATCGTCAGCGATCCCCGATGCGTGAAGGGATTCATGAAGTGCCAGAAGGGTCATGATATTGCCCTGGACCTGGACCCGGCCATCGAGGAATGCCGTGATGACCAGGTTGGGATCGAGGCGGACACCGACGGTTGCTGCGGTTTCGAGATCGGTGGCCACCGTGGTCGTGGCATCGAGCTCCTGACTGGCTGACAGTGTGCAGCCGCTGGTGGACGCGGTTGCTTGGACCGTGATGGTGTGGTGGTCAGGGGTGGTGATCACATAGTCGATCCCGATCGGGCGGTCGAGATCGGGTACCCGGTGGCGTTGATAGATCTCGTTTGCGGCGGTGATCCAGTCAGGGGACAAGAACGCGGGCATAGGGATGCACCCTAGTTGGCCGTCTGGCTGGTCGCTGGAGGGATCACCCGGGATGAGATGGTGACCGAGTCGAGGTAGTCATGGTCGATCTCGAAGCCGAGCCCTGGTGAGGTCGGGACCTTGACATAGCCATCGTCAAGGGTGACCGGATCGATCACGATGTCGTGGGAATAGAACCGCTCGGACGCGCTGAGATCGCCGGTCAGGGTGAAACCCGGCAGTGCGGCTAAGGCGATATTGGGAGCCCGTCCAAGTCCGGTTTCGAGCATGCCGCCACACCACACCGGCACCTCAGCGGCCATACAGAGATCGTGGATGCGTCGGGCTTCCAGATAGCCGCCGACCCGACCCGGTTTGATACTGATGACCTGGGCTGCTCCCAGCTCGATCGCTGTTGCCGCCGTGGCGAGCGAGATGATCGATTCATCAAGGCACACCGGGGTGGTCGCCACCTCGCCAAGATGGATATGGCTGATCAGGTCGTCGGGGGCGAAGGGCTGTTCGATCATGACCAGGTCAAGGTCGTCCAGACGACCCAGGTGGGCGATATCGGAGCGGTGATAGGTGCCGTTGGCATCCACCTGGAGAGCCAGGTCGGGTCCGATCGCCTGGCGTACGCATCGAACCGGTTCGAGATCCCAACCGGGACCGATCTTGATCTTGATCCGTCGGTAGCCATCGTGTGCAGCCTGGCGGGCTTGGGCGAGAAGCTCATCGAGATCGCCGATGACCCCGATCGCAATCCCCGCCGGTACCCGGTCGCGGTGGCGACCGAAGAGATCGTGAAGACTGAGCTGCGATGATCTGAGTTCAGCATCGAGAACGGCAGCTTCGACCGCGGCTTTGGCCATCGGATGGCCGATGATGCCCGAGACCCGATCAGTGATATCGGCAGCGCTCAGCTCGCCTCCCAAACGAGGCCAGAGATGGGTGGCGATCACCATCTCGGCGCCGTCGACCCACTCGGCTGAATAGGTGGGAGCATTCATGGCGACACATTCGGACCAGCCGTCGCCCTGATCGGTGCCGACACGAATCACCAGGACATCGCGGTGGGTCTGGACATCCTTGGCTGAGCTGAACGGGCTGACCAGGGGCAGTCGGAGATGTCGGAGTTCGAGTTCGTGAAGAATCATGAGCGGTGGTTGTCCAAAAGCAGCCGAGAACGGCCTCACGCTCGCAGGTTAGTCGCCCGATGAGAACCGAATGAGGTGGCATCCTCGTCTCGTCGATAGCGCTCTGGCCGGCGGACCCATGTCATAATCACTCTTCATGGCCCGTGTTCTGGTTACCGAGAAGATCGCATCGAGTGGTCTGGATGCCCTTCGAGCAGCTGGCTACGAGGTTGATCTCGCTCTGTCGCTGTCTCCCGACGAACTCCTCGACCGAATCGGTGGTGCCCATGCCATCATCATTCGATCGGCCACCCAGGTCACCGCTGAGGTCATCGAGGCTGGACGTGACCTGGTGGTCATCGGTCGAGCGGGGATCGGGCTGGACAATGTCGATGTTGATGCGGCGACCCGTCAGGGCGTGATGGTGGTCAACGCCCCCCAGTCGAATGTCGTGTCGGCAGCCGAACACACGATTGCCCTGCTCTTGGCTCAGGCTCGCAATATTCCCCAAGCCCATTCAGCCTTGCTCGATGGCCGCTGGGAGCGCTCTCACTGGCAAGGTGTTGAACTCGCCGAGAAGACGCTGGGCATCGTCGGATTTGGGCGAATCGGCAAATTGGTCGCCGAACGGGCGCGGGGACTCCAGATGAGGGTGATCGCTGCCGATCCCTTTGTGTCGGCCGATGCGGTTCGTCAGTCGGGAGCCGAATTGGTCCTGTTGAAAGACCTGATGGCGGAATCCGACTTCGTTACCGTCCATCTGCCCAAGAATGCTGAGACGACCGGACTGATCGATCGGTCCCTGCTCAGCTTGGCCAAGCCGACCATGCGGCTGATCAATGTGGCCCGAGGTGGGATCGTCGATGAGCACGATCTGGCGGAATGCTTGAAGGAAGGGATCATCGCCGGTGCCGCGCTCGATGTGTTCGCTGCAGAACCGACCCTTGATTCCCCCCTGTTCGGCCTCGATTCGGTGGTGGTGACACCTCATCTGGGGGCCTCAACCCACGAGGCCCAACACAAGGCCGGTACCGGGATCGTCGAGATGGTCAAGCTGGCCTTGGCCGGTGAAGTGGTCCCGTGGGCCGTCAACCTGTCAGCGACCGAGGTCAGCGAAACCGTCCGCCCCTTCGTGCCGCTGGCAGAAACCTTGGGACGTATCTTTGGGTCCTTTATCGAGCGAGCCCCCTCCACCTTGACCGTGGCCTGCGAAGGCGAGATCGCGTCGGACGACACCCGCATCATTGGCTTGGCGGTCACCAAGGGCATCCTGGCTCGCACCCGAGACGAACCGGTGAGCTATGTCAACGCCCCTCGACTCGCCCGTCAGCAGGGGATGTCGCTAGCGATGACCGCGACAACAGCATCGGACAACTATGTCAACCTGATCCGGGTCAGCGATGGTGAATCGCATTCGGTAGCCGGCACCTTGGTCGGTCGCTCAGGAGAGTTCCGCGTTGTCGAGATCAATGGTCATGGCATCGATATGCCGTCAGCTGACCACCTCGTGGTGATCACGAACGACAACCGGCCTGGGGTGATCGGTCGGGTCGGCACGGTGCTGGGCGACGCGGAGATCAATATCGACGATATGGATGTTGGGCGCCTCAACACGCATGGCTCTGACACCGCCATGATGGTCTTGTCAACGTCGAACCCGGTCTCTGATGAGACCACCGCCGCGCTGGCTCAGGCCCCTGGCGTGCTCAGCGTCAATGTGATCGAGTCGTGATCGTTCAGCTCTTGGCTGCTCGAAAGCCGTCGACGATCGCGTCGTCCTCGTTGGCATAGCAGCGCTCCGGGATCGTCGCGTCATAGGAACGGCCACCGGGCACGTGATAGATCATTGAGTCAGCATTGCCCTTGATCGGATAGCCCTCGGGGCACTGCCCGTCAATTGGCTCAGCCCAGGTTTGGGTGGACTGGGGTTCATCATCGGTGGTGACATCGTCGGTGTTGACATCATCGGCCGGGAGATCATCGGGCCCGGTCGATGCGGTCATCTTGGGGCACGAGCCACGATTGCAGACCATCCACCAGGCCAGGGCTCCGACACCTCCGACCAGAAGAAGCTTGAATACCAACCGACAACGTCGCATGAGATGAGCTTAGTCAGCCCTGGAGGTCGCCAAAGGTGATCCACACGACCGATGGTGGCACTACTCTGTGGTGTCATGGCTATGCGGATCGAGTGCAAGCACTTCGAGAGCCGGTCATATCCCAATGGCGACACGGTGCGTAAGTGCGGTCTTGATCTCGCTCCTGATGCGCCCTGGCGATGCCCCGAACCCTGCCGCGGGTATGAGCGTCGCCGGGCTGATGTGGCTTGGACGCACGGTTCCTTGGTCGTTCCGCCGACCCCTCCCGAGCCTGAGAGTGTCGAGGATGGAACGGCAGCTGCAGTCCTCGACGAAGCTGAAGCGATCCTCAACGCGGTGGGACGAGAGATCGCTGAGGAGATCGACAGCGATGGCCAGCGGTCAGGTCAACGCTGGTGGCACCGGTTGAAGCGCTTCGTGTGGCGTCGTTCATGACCGGCCCATTTCCACTATCGCCACAGTAGAATTGCCCGACCATGTCTTGTGACCTCGCATTGTGCGGCGAGCTGCCCTCCACCGATGAGGAGATCTGGCGCTATAGCCGGATCGACCAGCTTGATCCCTCTCGGTTTTCTCCTACCCCATACCATCCTTGGATCGAGCATCGTTCGAGGGAGGTGTCGATCGGAGCATCCACCTCGGTCATCGACAAGATTCCCGATGTTTTTGCCGAAACCAATCTCGAACTGGCAGAGCGTCATCGTGAGCAGGTATCGATCACCATTGCGCCCAATCGGGTGGTTGAACGTCCCGTCTCGATCCGCCATGACATCCCCGGCGAGGGCACCCTGGTTGCTCCTCGGGTGGTGATCGATGCTGGAGAGAACAGCGAGATCACCGTCGTCGAGCGCTTCAAGTCGTTTGCTCACGGCCCCTCACTCGTGGTTCCCCTGGTCCAGATTCGGGCCGCTCGCGGTGCTCGAGTCAATTATGTGACCATCAATGATCTCGATGCCGATGCTTGGATGATCGGACATCAGCAGATCAGCGGCGACCGCGACTCATCGGTCTTGATCGCCAATGTCGCGCTCGGCGGCGACTATGCCCGGGTCCACACCGAGGTGACCGCTGATGGCGTCGGGGCCAGCACCCGTCAGGTGGCGCTCTATCTTGCTGGGGGCAACCAGATGCACGACTTCCGGTCGATCCAGGATCATCGGGCTCCCAAAACCCACAGTGACCTCCTCTTTAAGGGAGCGGTGCAAGACTCATCAGCAAGCGTGTACACCGGCACGATCATCGTGCGCGAGGAGGCCGACGGTACAGCGGCCTACCAGACCAGTCGGAGCCTCACCCTGTCCGATGAGGCCTGGGCCCAGTCGGTGCCCAATCTGGATATTCGCACCGATGATGTGACCTGCTCGCATGCATCGACCATTGGCCCGATCGATCCCGATCAGCGCTTCTATCTCGAAAGCCGTGGTGTGCGCCCGGCGGTGGCTGAACGGTTGGTGGTGCTCGGGTTCTTCGACGAGGTGCTCGCCGAACTGCCGGCGGTGGCTGAACTCAGCCAGCTGCGCCAACGGGTGGCAGCCAAGTTGAAGCTCGGTGAGTCTCAATGACGCTCACCGACGGTATCGATATCGGAGCATTCGACAGCCTGGAGACGGGGACCTCACAGCGGTTCACGGTCGAGGGTGTCGATATCGCTGTGGTCCGCATCGATGACGAGATCTATGCCCTTGCTGATCGATGCAGCCACGCCGATGTCTCACTCTCCGGTGGTGAGGTGTGGGATGACGACATCGAGATCGAGTGTCCTCGCCATGGGAGCGCCTTTTGTTTGACCACCGGCATACCCCGCAATCTGCCAGCCACCGAACCGGTCCAGGTCTTTGATGCCCGGGTTATCGATGGCCGGATCATCATCTCCCTCGATCGTCCCACCTCGCAGAAAGAGCCCCTCTCATGAGCACACTGGAGATACGAGGAGTCAAGGCCTCTGTCGGCGGCACCGAGATTCTCTCCGGTGTTGATCTCACCGTCCAATCTGGCGAGGTTCATGCGGTGATGGGTCCCAACGGGGCTGGCAAGTCAACCCTGGCTGCGGTGGTGATGGGCAAGCCCGGCTATGAGGTCACCGAGGGATCGATCACCCTCGATGGTCAGGATCTCTTGGCCATGGACACCTGGGAGCGGGCGGTGGCCGGGCTCCAGTTGGTGATGCAGTATCCCACCGAGGTGCCCGGAGTGTCGTTGACCGATGTGTTGGGTCAAGCGCTCAAGTCGCGAGGCCGCTCCCGAGATGATCTCGATGAGCTGGTACGCGATGAAGCCGCCCGTATCGGATTTGATGAACGATTCCTCGATCGAGCCCTCAATGTCGACCTGTCCGGTGGCGAAAAGAAGCGCAACGAAACCCTCCAGCTGGGGGTCATCCATCCGGCGTTCGCCATCCTCGATGAGCTCGACTCGGGTCTGGATATCGATGCTTTGCGGGATTGCTCCCGTCGAGTGCAAGAGCTCTCCTCGGATCCGACTGCTCCGGTCGGGGTGATCGCGATCACCCACTACAGTCGCCTGCTCAACGAGCTGCATCCCGATCGCGTCCACATCTTGGTCAAGGGTCAGATCGTTGCATCCGGTGGTCCTGACTTGGCCGACACCTTGGAGCGTGACGGCTACGCGGCCTTCGTCTAGCTCACGAGGTGATCGTCGCGGCGATTCGCTGGTCGCTGTAGGGCTTGACCATGTGTTCCACGCGGTCACGGTCGCCAGCCACGATCACATACTCAAGATTGCGGGTGCGGCCGACAGTGCCAACCCGCTCCCCGGTGGGGGAATGGATGCCGATGCGAGCCCCGACATAGCGGGCTGAGTCAAACCCCAAGACGGCCACATGGCCATGGGGCGAACACATGGTGACCAGTTCGTCCAGGCTGATCCATGATTCATCGTTGTAGGACACGATGACCACCTCGGCGCGCACCGCGTCGATGGCTCGCCCGAGGGCGGCGGGCATTTCCCGTTTGCGGTTGAACACACTGTGGGTGGCCTCGTCGCGAATATCGACCCGCTTACACGCCACCCCATAGTGTTCGGGCTGATCGTTGGCGACCAGGGTTTCCCACACGTGATAGTTGGCCACATAGCGGTGTTGGTTATAGGGCGGGTCAAGATAGGCGAGGTCGAACGATGTCTGGGTCGAGGTGACATAGTCGATCGCGTCGCTGCACTGGGCGTGGCCCGATCCAGCGATCAGGTCCGGTCGGCGCAGGGTGAGGTCCCGATACGAGCGGGGAGCCCACTTCTTGACATAGGCCATCTGGATGCCGGTGGTGGAGTCGACCTTGTCGGCGGCCAGGAGCAAGGAGGTCAGCAGGACTGGGCGTAGCGGGCCGGTTGGATGATCGCGCTCGATCGCCTCGCGGATGGCATCGATCCGTTGGCCGTTGTGGAGCTGGAAGAAGCGAGACTGGCGGCAGAAGGTCTCGGTCACATAGCCATCGATACCGGGGAGCGAATTGAGTCGGTCGATCTCGTCGTCGAGTTCCCGACCGATACGTGAGCCGTCGAGGGCGATAAAGGTGTCGCCGAACACCTTGGCGTAGCGGGCGGTGTCGACGGCGGTGACCTCACCGCCAGCTCGTTTGAAGGCTTGGGCAACACGGGTGGTGCCGGTGAACAGGTCGAGGGCGGTGTGGGCGCCGGAACGGACAAAGAGTTCCGTCAGGGTTGGAACCAGGCGACGCTTTGAACCGAGGTATTTGATCACGCTAACGAGTTGATGGTGCTGGATCGGCGGGCACATCTTCGTCGGGCGGCGCTGGTCGTTGATCGGTGAGCCAGTCGAAGACCTCGGGAGGAACAGCGATAAAGGTGGCTTTGGCGGTGGCGACGACCTCGCCGGAGGACACCTCGGTGAGTTGCCCAGCCATATAGAGCTTGCGGCCATCTTGCTCGGTGAGCCCAACCCGACACGAGAGCCGGCTGTGGAGAGGGGTCGCCGAGACATAGCGCACCGTCAGTTCGCCGGTGAACGCCCCCTGCCTGATCGCTCCGAGGACATAGCCGAAGACATCATCGAAGAGGGCAGCCACCAGTCCGCCATGGCTGCGGCCGAAGGCACCTTCGTGGGCTTCCCGGAAGGTGACAAAGGCCTCGATCTCATCGCCGTGACGATGAAATTCGAGATCCAACCCCAACGGCGATGCCTTGCCCGAGACCGGGCGGTCTTCAAAGGCGTGTTCGAACCGACCTTGGGGATAGTCGACGAGTTCGGTCCACAGTGCCAGCTTGGTGTAGGTCTGGTTGCGGGTTGGCTGGAGACACAAGAAGTCTTTGGCAGCTTCGAGCCGTTCGGCGAGTTCGGTCAATTTGTCGACACTGGCCCGCCGAGCGACAAAGGCATGGCCGAGATCGCGCAAGGCTTGGCCGACTCGAGCTCGGGCCACCGATTCGGCATCACTGATCGGAGGCTCGCGGCGCGGAATCGGTTCGTCGATCACGATTGCTCGATCGCTTCGGCCAGGGTGTTCCAGGCCAGGGTGGCGCACTTGATACGGACCGGGAACTGGTTGACGCCTTCGAGGGCCTGGAGATCGCCGAGGCGGACTGAGGAATCGGCGCCAGCATCGGTCTCGATCGACATCATCGACTTGAATCGTCGGGTGAGGGCATCGATTTCGGCGCGGGTCTTGCCCATCACCGCGTTGGTCATCATCGATGCCGATGACTGAGAGATCGAGCAGCCTTGGCCAACAAAGGTGACCTCGGTAACGACCTGATCGTCGCCTTCTCCTTCGAGGTTGACATAGACGGTGATCTCGTCCCCGCACAAGGGGTTATAGCCGGTGGACTGGTGGGCAGGTGGGCTGGGCAGCGCGCCCTGGTTACGAGGGGACCGAGAGTGGTCGAGGATGATGTCGCGGTAAAGATCGTCAAGTCCTGGCATGGTGTGCTCCGTTCAGGCGAGCCTAACAAGCCAGATCGCGCCGCGGCGATGTGGTGGCTGGCCTGGTCAGACGCCGAAAATGTTTGACGCGTGGTCGAGGGCGGCAACCAGGGCGTCGATATCCGAGCGATCGTTATAGAGCGCCAGGCTGGCTCGGGTGGTGGCGTTGACTCCCAAGATTCGCATCAGGGGCTTGGCGCAGTGGTGGCCAGCACGCACGCAGACCTGGTGTTGGTCGAGGACCTGGCTGATGTCGTGGGGATGGATGCCGCGGAAATCAAAACTGAAGACACCGCCACGCGCCGAGAGGTCACGCGGTCCGTGGATCGTGATCTCGTCGCCATAGGTTGAGCTCAGGGCATCGATGAAGTAGCGGCTCAATTCACGTTCGTGGGCAGCGATCGCATCCATCCCGATCGAGGACAGATAGTCGGCAGCAGCGCCGAACCCGATCGCTTCGGCGATCGGTGGGGTACCGGCCTCAAATTTGTTGGGGATTGGAGCGGGTACGAAGCCATCAAGGGTGACATCGGCGATCATATTGCCGCCACCGAAGAAGGCGGGCATGGCCTCAAGGAGGTCACGTCGACCCCACAGGGCGCCAATACCTGATGGGCCAACCATCTTGTGGCTGGAGAACGCGATCGCATCGGCTCCCCAGGCTTGGACATCGGTCGGGTAGTGGGGCACGAACTGACAAGCATCGACAAAGGCTTGAGCTCCGGCAGCGTGGGCCCGGGCCACCAGGTCGGTGACCGGGGGCAGGGTGCCCAAGACATTGCTCATGGCGGTGAACGAAAAGGCCTTGGCTCCCTCGAGCAAGGTGTCGAGATCGGTGAGATCGAGCTGGCCGTCTTCGGTGAGGGGAACCCAGCGGATCTCAAAGCCCAGCCGGGCAGCCAGGATCTGCCACGGCACGATATTGGCGTGGTGTTCCAGGTGGGTGAGCACCACCGCATCGCCGGGACCGAGATTGGCCGATCCCCACGAATTGATCAAGAGATTGAATCCCTCGGTGGCGTTCTTGACAAAGATGATCTCATCGACCGAGGGAGCATTGATGAAGCGGGCGATCGAGGCTCGCGCTGATTCATAGCGTTCGGTGGCCTCGGCTGCCAGCCGGTAGGCGCTGCGATTGATCGGCCCATAGCCCGACCGCCAGAACTCGTCCATCGTTTCGATGACAGCGAGCGGCTTTTGGGAGGTATTGCCAGAATCGAGATAGATCAGGGGTGAGCCATCGATCTGGCGCGACAGGAGGGGAAAGTCGGCGCGAACTGCCGCCCAATCGGTCATCTCAGGACTCGGACCGGAAGGCGTCGTAGCCGTCGCGCTCAAGATGTTCAACCAGCTCCATACCGCCCGAGGCGACGATTCGGCCATCGACCAGGATGTGGACATGATCGGGTGGCACCTCATCGAGAAGGCGCTGGTAATGGGTGATCAGGACGACGCTCATGCCGGGTCGCTCCGAGCGGGCTTCACGGATGCCCTTGGCCACGATTCGTAGGGCATCGATATCGAGGCCGGAGTCGGTCTCGTCGAGGATCGCGATCTCTGGTTCGAGGACCGCCATCTGGAGGATCTCGTTGCGCTTCTTTTCGCCGCCGGAGAATCCCTCGTTGAGATAGCGGTCGACAAAGGATGAATCCATGCCCAGGCGTTCCATCCACTCCATGGTGGCGAGACGCAATTCGAGGACCGAGAGATCGATGCCTTTGCGGGCTGAGAGGGCTTGGCGCAGGAACTGGATCACCGACACCCCAGGGATCTCTTGGGGATACTGGAAGCCGAGGAACATCCCCGCCTTGGCTCGTTCATCGACGGTCCACTCGGTGACATCCTGGCCCTCAAAATGGATTGACCCCTTGGTGACCTCATAGTCCGATGAGCCGAGCAAGGTGGCCCCGAGGGTGGACTTTCCCGATCCGTTGGGCCCCATGATCGCATGGATCTCGCCGGGGGTAACCGTGAGATTGACCCCCTTGAGGATGTCTCCGGCCGTGTCGTCATTGACCGGGCGGACGTGGAGGTTGTCGACTCGGAACAGCTCGGTCATATGGGCCGAGTCTATGAGTCCTGGTCAGGATTATCACCGCCTCGGTAGGTGAAACTCTCGAGGGGCGGGGATGACGGTCTAGACCGAGGTGGTGCTGATCGCTTTCACCATGGTCCAGGGCAGGGGACGGGCGGTGTCGACCACGGTGAGTTCGCTGGCCACAAAGCGGGTGAATCCTCGGGCTGACCAGTGGTTGAGATGGCCGGGAGTATTGCCGAGTGCTCCTAGATAGTGCCCCCGAGCAAGGTTGCCGATCCGCCAGATGGGCTCGCGCGGTACCGACACGATCACCGTGTCGGCGGCCACTCGGGCGATTTCGGCCAGGGCGCGTTGGGGATCGGTGACATGTTCGAGCATCTCCATACCGATGATCAGGTCGATCGAGTGGTCGTCATAGTCCAGCGCGGTCACATCGCCGAAGGTGATCGGAAGCTTCGCTTCGGCCCAGATCGCTGCCAGGTCATCGTCGGGGAGATCGATCCCGCTCACCTCAGCATCGGGAAACCGCTCGATCAGGAGACTGGTGATATGGCCTTCTCCGGCACCGACTTCAAGGATGTGACGGGGGGTGAGACCATCGAGCATCCGGTCGAAGGCGGTAAAGAATCCCGACATCAGACGGCGTTCGATCGGGTTGGTCGAGCCGTATTTGTCGTAGGTGTTGCCGGCCACGTTGGCATCGTTCACGACAGTGACCGTAGCGGTGTTGGCCTAAGATGTTCGGCCATGGCAGGGATCGTTGGGTCTGGTGATGTCGGATGAAGCTGGTGATCCAGATCCCGTGTTTCAACGAGGAAGCCACCCTGGCCGCCACCCTGGCCGACCTGCCCCGTGAGGTCGACGGGTTCGATGCTGTCGAATGGTTGGTGATCAATGATGGCAGCACCGATCGAACGGTGGAGGTCGCCCACGACAATGGGGTCGATCATGTGATTTCACACCATCACAATCGAGGGTTGGCCGCGGCCTTCTTGACCGGGCTTGACGCCGCCCTGGCCGTGGGTGCCGATGTGGTGGTCAATACCGATGCCGACAACCAATACGCGGCCCGCTGTATCCCCGCTCTGACTGCGCCGGTGCTCACCGAAGGTGCCGACATGGTGATCGGGGAGCGCCCGATCGAGCATGTGGCTGAGTTCTCTCGCCTCAAGAAACGACTCCAGCGGGTCGGCTCGTGGGTGGTCCGGCGATTCTCGGGCACCGAGGTTCGCGATGCAGCCAGCGGCTTTCGGGCCTTCAGTCGCCATGCTGCTCTGCGACTTCAGGTGTTTGGCAAGTACAGCTACACGATGGAGACCCTGGTGCAAGCGCGTGCTGAAGGCCTCCACGTGGTGGGGGTGCCCATCGAGGTCAATCCAGCCACCCGGCCATCTCGATTGGCCAAGAGCATGGTCCACTATGTGCGCCATTCGGGCTCGACGATCGTGCGGAGTTTCGCCCTCTACTATCCCTTCCGATTTTTCTTCCTGGTGGGGTTGGTGCCCTTCCTGGCGGGATTCTCCCTCTTGGCCCGGTGGCTGATCTTGTGGATGATCAGCGATCCCTATGTGAGCCGGGTACCGAGCTTGGTTATCGGTGCGGTCTTGACCCTGGTGGCGGTCCAGATCTGGGTGGTCGGGTTCTTAGGCGACCTCCAAGCAGCCACCCGGCGTCTCTTGGCAGAGGCCCGGGCCCGCGATCGGGCTGAGCGTCTCGGTTCCTAACCGGCTACCAGCGCCGAGCGATCCAGTCGTCAAGATGGGGTCGTTCAGCTCCGATGGTGGTCGAGTC
>PDSL01000076.1 GCA_002748455.1 Ilumatobacter coccineus | reverse complement strand
ACATCAAGACGTCACGCACGATGAACCAGCCTATCGGCCTGTGGCCCAGTCCGGTCGCCACTTGGTACGCCGATAGAGCCAGGTCGGCGGCACCTTGGAACTTGGACGAGACAGCATCGATGCCATGACCTCATCACCGGGGGTACCTTCAACCTCGACCACATCGACCAGGTCGTCGTACTCGCCTTCGCTTTCGAGCCGATCGACCAGAAGATACCGACGGCGGCCGCGCATCAAGACCAGACCCCCGTGCTCATACCGCCGATCGAACCGCAATGCCCGAGGCCGCGCCCGCGACAACGAGTCGCCATCGCGCCACGGGTAGAACGCCCGACGCAAGATCATCCGACGCACCACGCCTTGGGAGGTAAAGGTGGAGGCCACCGGATAGTCCAGCAACATCACCGCCACCCCAATCCAGCCCACCACAAAAAGCAGGGTCACGATGGGGCGCCAACCAGACACCACCACCCCATAGGTGCCAGCACCGGCGAGTACGAGTGCACCCAGGCCGGTGAGGATCATGCCCCTCCACCCGGAATGGATGGTGACCGACCTCACCGGCGCCTGATCAGATGACACCCTTAGCCGCCGTGGATATCGGCGGTCCGACCCTCGGCCTTGATCCGTTCCAACAAGGTCTCACCATTGAGAAGCGGGAAGTGGCACGCTGCTCGATGCCCACTCTCGTTGGTTTCGACCAAGGTGGGCGTCTCTTCGGCACAGATCGGTTCAGCCAGCGGACACCGGGTACGGAACCGGCATCCCGACGGAGGATTCGCCGGGCTCGGCACATCACCCTGCAAGACCACCCGTTGGCGGGACCGCTCGCGATGAGGATCGGCTACCGGCACCGCCGACAAGAGTGACTGGGTATAGGGGTGTGTCGGGCTGTCATAGAGCGAGTCACGCTCGGCGATCTCAACGATCTGGCCGAGATACATCACCGCCACGCGATCACTGGCGTGACGAACCACCGACAGGTCGTGGGCGATGAAGATGAAACTCAGGTTGAACTCGTCTTGGATCTCGTCGAGCAAGTTGAGCACCTGAGCCTGAATCGACACATCGAGTGCCGACACCGGCTCGTCAAGGATGATCACCTTGGGACGCAAGGCCAGCGACCGAGCGATACCGATGCGCTGGCGCTGACCACCAGAGAACTCGTGGGGATAGCGGTTGCCATGCTCAGGCAAGAGCCCAACCCGCTTGAGCAGGTCGGCCACCCATTCCTTGGTCTCCTTGCGGGAGTATCCATGAATCCGCATCGGCTCACCGATGATGTCGCGGACCGGGATACGAGGGTTGAGCGATGCATACGGGTCCTGGAACACCATCTGGAGGTCACGACGCAGCTCACGCATCTTCGACCGCGATGCCGAGGTGACGTCTTGGTCACCAAACCAGACCTGGCCCGAGGTGGGCTCCACCAAGCGGAGCAAGGAACGTCCGAGGGTGCTCTTCCCGCACCCCGACTCACCCACCACACCGAGGGTCTCTTCGGGATAGAGGTTGAAGCTGACGTCGGACACCGCCTTAACATGACCCACCGTGCGGCGGAACACACCAGCCTGAATCGGGAACTCCTTCACCAGATTCTCAACACGGAGCAAGGGTTCTGGGAGACCGTTGGCCCCTGAGGTCGTTGTTGACATGGTCTCGGTCATGACTTCACCTCCACCGGCTTGAGATCGTCGATGCGATGACACCGGCTCGCATGATGACCGTCAACCTCGGTCAGCTGGGGCACCTCGTCGGCGCACTGGTCGATCGCCATCAAGCAGCGAGGACGGAACGGACACCCCGACGGCGGGTTCAACAAGCTGGGCGGATTGCCCGGAATCGGATCGAGCCGGTCCTTGTTGACATCAAGATCAGGGATCGAATCGAGCAAGGCCCTGGTGTAGGGATTGCGCGACTCATAAAACACCTCGTCGACACCACCGGTTTCGAAGAGTCGACTGGCATACATGACCTGAACCCGGTCAGCACTGCCAGCCACCAAACCAAGATCGTGGGTGATCAGCATGATCGCCGATCCGGTGGCGTCCTTCACGTCGTGAAGCACCTCCATCACCTGAGCTTGGACGGTCACGTCCAGCGCTGTCGTCGGTTCGTCAGCGATCAAGAGCTTGGGATCGTTGGAGATCGCCATGGCGATCATCGCTCGCTGGCGCATACCGCCCGAGTATTCGTGGGGATACTGGGACGCCCGCCGCTTAGGCTCGGGCACCCCGACCAGGTCGAGCAGGTCAATCGCCTTGCTCCACGCCTCTTGCTTGGACAGGTCGCTGTGCAACCGGATTGCTTCAACGATCTGATGGCCGACGCTGAACACCGGGTTGAGCGCGGTCATCGGATCCTGGAAGATCATGGCGATATCGCGGCCTCGGATGGCGCGCATTTCGGGCTCACTGACCGTCAAGAGGTCATTGCCATCGAAGAGGATGTCACCGGTGATAATTGCCGACTTGGGATGGAGCCGCATGACCGCCAAGGCCGTCACCGACTTCCCCGAGCCGGACTCACCCACCACGGCAAGCACCTCACCGGGATGGATCTCGAAACTTGCGTCGGTCACCGCCTGGACCACCCCGGTCTTACTGGGGAAGCCCACACTCAGGTTGTCGACTTTCAACAATGGTTCAGTCATCAGCCACGCTCCGATCGCGAACGAGGGTCAAGTGCATCGCGGAGACCATCACCAAGGAAGTTCACGCACAACACGATCAAGACGATCATGATGCCGGGCGTCAACACCCGAACCGGATCGTTATCAATATTGCCCTTGGCATCGGCAACCAGGAGGCCGAGCGAGGTCTCCGGGGGTTTCACGCCCAGTCCAAGGAATGAGAGGGTGGATTCAAGCACGATCACCGTTCCGAGCAAGAGGGTGATTTCCACTGCAACCACACCGACCACGTTGGGCAGGATGTGGCGGAAGATGATCCGTGCGTGGCTCGCCCCAGCAGCTCGAGCAGCCATGATGAACTCTTGTTCTTTGAGGGAGAGCACCACGCCGCGCACCACACGGGCGATACGGGTCCACAGGAGGGCTGCCAACACGATTGCCAGCTTCCACCAGGTGGAACCGAACCGGAGGGCGAAGACCGACAACACGATCAGGGCTGGCACCACCAGCAAGAGGTTGATCAGCTGACCGATCAAGACATCGAGCGCCTTGCCAAAATAGCCGGCCAGGGCACCCATCATGGTGCCAAAGGCGGTGGCCATCGCTGCAGCCAAGAACCCGATCTGAAGCGAATACTGACCACCTTGAGCGGTTCGCACAAAGAGGTCACGGCCGATCTCATCGGTGCCGAACCAGTGGCTCGCCGACGGGCCGGAAAGCCGGTTCATCACGTCATAGGTGTCGACCTTGTATTCGGTCACCATGGGCCCAATAAAGAAGGCCAGCACGATAATCACCAAGCCAAGCGCTCCGATGATCGCCAGCTTGTGGTGGATAAAGCGCTCCCACGCCAGTCGACCGAATGACTTGGGCTTTTCTGACAAGCCCTCGCGGTCGGCAACAGCGAGCAGAGCAGCCGTTGAAGAAATGCCCTCATCTGGGGCTTGTTCGTCTACAGGAGAAGTGAACTCAGACATCAGTCAAACCGAATCCGTGGGTCGAGAACGCCGTACATGATGTCGGCGATCAGGTTGAAGGTCACCACAATCGTTCCGGTCAGGGTGACGAAACCAAGCAGGAGGTTGAGGTCAGGCTTGGTCAAGGCGGTCAAGAAGGCCGGACCGAGACCAGGCCACGAGAAGATCGACTCGGTGACCACAGCGCCGCCCAGCAAGACCGAGAGGTTGAGAGCCCACAGGGTGACCAGGGGGATCAGAGCATTTCGCAGCGCGTGCTTCCACACCACCGCCCGTTCGGGAACACCCTTGGCCCGGGCGGTGCGGATGTAATCCTGGTTGAGGGTTTCGAGCATCGATGCTCGACCGAACCGACTGTCGGCAGCGACACCCAAGATGGTGAGCGAGGTGACCGGCAAGGTCACGTCTCTCACAAGTTCTAAGAAGTTGGTTCCGGTTTTTCGGCCCGTATTGAAGGGTTTGACCCCAAACCAGTTCTCGAACTGGACACCGAAGATGTTCTGGAGAACCAGAGCCATCACGAAGGACGGGAAGGCGAAACCGAAGAAGGCCAGCCCGGTGAAGAGATAGTCGCCGAAGCTGTACTGATGGCGAGCGGAGTACACCGAGAGCAAGAGCGCCACGATGGAGCCGATGAAGAAAGCCGGAAGCGCAATCATCGCGGTATTGCGGCCACGATCTAACAAGACGGCAGCCACCGGACCACCGATGGTATTGGACTCACCAAAATCGCCTCGGAGCGCCTTGGCGAACCATCCGAAGGGACGGAGCCACACACTGGTGTCGAGATTGTAGACCTCAACGATGCGGTCATAGCCCTCTTGGCAACGCGGCAAACAGATATAGAAGGCCTCGCGCGGATCTCGCGTCATCGAGACCCCAACATGAACCAAATACAGCGCAATCAATAAGAGCGGGATCGTGGCAAACAATCGCCTGATGACATAAGCAGCCAAGAGAACCCCCTGTGTCTAGATACGGAACAGGACAAGAATAGACGAAGGAGGGCCCCAGCCGAAAAACCGGCCGGGGCCCTCTCAGTCACAACACGTCGTCGATAATCAGTTCACTCAGCCAGCGAACATGAAGTCGGCGACATTGGTCAACGGGCCAGCGTTGTTGGCGTCAGGAGCGACACCAGCCTGCGACAAGGCCGAGGTGTAGCCGTAGAACGACGGCTTCTGGGTGATCGGCATCGAGACGAGACCGTTGGGGTCGATCTCGAGCGTGGTCACATACTTGTCGAGCTCGTTGTAGCACGCTGCACGCTCAGCATCATCAACCGTCGAGTCGCACTCAGCCGACTTGGCGTCAAACTCAG
>PDSL01000075.1 GCA_002748455.1 Ilumatobacter coccineus | reverse complement strand
AGTGATCTGACTGGTTGGATGATCAGCCTCGCAGCAGTCCTGCTCGCTGCTGGTGTTGGTCTCTTGCTCATCAGCCGACGCCGCCGCACAACCTGATCCGTATTGAGCAGGGTCCTGCTCAATATCGTGGTGTCCTCATTCTTGACCTGTGGTTGAGGGTGAGGACACCAGCGCGTATGGGGATGGTTGCTTGCGCCGTAGCTATTGGGAGGGGAAGGGGAATTCCTTATCCGGATCACACGAGCGCCAGACCGGCAGCGTTACCGGATTGCCACAAAGAGTTTGATCGGGTTTCGTGTTAGGGCTACCATAAGTGGACTTGTCGTTCCGCGTCCCGGGTCGGACAAGCGCCACATCATGCAAGGAATGCCACACATGTCTACACACTCAGGTTCTTCTCGTTCTTCTTGGACTGCGCGTCTGCGTGGTCGAGTGGGTCGAGGTATCGCAGCAGTACTCGGTGTTGTCGGGCTGGCTGCGGGGTCGATCGCGACCCCGGTGTATGCCGCTGCTGAACCAGCTGCTCCTGCAGCTGACGAAGTCAATGGCGTGGTTTGGGTTGACCGCAACAAGGACGGGGTGAACGATGCCGATGAGATCGGCTTCCCCGGAGCGATCGTGACCCTGATTGATGAAGCGACCGGCGCCGCGGTGGCCACGGTCACCACTGGCGCTGATGGCCTCTATAGCTTCCCTGGGTTGACCGGTGGCCCGTACACCGTGCGGGTCGAGACCGATCCAGCAACCTATCCACCGCCCTCCAACTTCTTGCCAACATTCACTGGGCCTGATCAAGATGTCTCACAGTCGGCGGGGGATACCCGTATTGGTGTGGCAACGGGTGTGGTGCCGGGCTCGATGATCAACGCGGCCTGGAGCCCCCGACCTGAGTTGCATGTGGGCGCTGTGGCAGTCGTTGACGGGACGCCAGCGTTTGATCTCGGAGGGCATGGCTGTGGCGCGGCCACCGACGAGGCTGACGCGGGCTATGACTGCGGACCGGGCAACAAACAGGTGCGCACCCAAGACATCGTGGCCACCGAATGGTCGGTGACCGCTAACAATTTTGAAGACATCAACCACCCCGAAGGTCCGGTGGTGTTTGAGCAGACCCTCTATCCAGCTGCTGGCGCGGTGGTCACCTTCAAAGACATTCCGGCAGCGTGCAAGTCGGCAAACAACGGTGGCTTTGATGTGCCTCCGTCGGCCATCATCGACAACCCTGACGGAACGGTCACGTTGCGTTGCAACCTCGGTGAATATATCGAGGGCGCCCAGAAGCAGTTCTCCACCATTATTGACGTGAGCAACGCGTCGCCCAATGGGAGCACCTTCACTACCGATGCTCGGGTCTATATGCCCGATGTCAACAATCTTGAAATCGATCGGGCCAAGCCCGAAACCTCACCCATGGAGGGCCCGATCAAGATCTCGGCAGGACCGGCCTACGACGCCAGCAAAGCTGTTGAATCGACGCGGACCACATCGCTCGACATCGATCGCAATGGTGATGGCGATACCGACGATCCCGGTGAACAGAATGTGAGAGGAATGTATGCGATGTACTTCCTCAATATTTCCCAAGAACGGCGCAATGGTATTGAGCAGATCGTGCAGCCAATCACGTTGGGCGACGCGGTGACCGCGATCGATAGCAACGGTAACCCCTTGGGGAATTTCGAGTACTACATCACCCAGTGTCGGCCCTCGCAGGGCTATAACGGCAACCATCCCCGCGGCAAGCTCGGTGGTGCGGCCACCGAGCTTAACTCGGTGATCGATTCGGGGACGTGCACTTACAGTCGGCCAAATCCTGGCGATACCGACTCGGCCTACCAGCTCACCATCGATGGCGCTGATCTTTCGGGAGCCTCGTTCCCGGTGACAAGCGCCACCGGCCAGGTTGACTACAGCAACGGCCCGTTCTATGTGATCAGCCACCAGATCCGGGTGTTTGTACCCCTCGAAGTCATCGATGCCGAAAACGGCTCCATCGATGGCACCGGTGAAATCAAGATCAAGAACCACTTCACCGACTTTGATCCCGATGGTCTGTCGGGCACCTCAAACTACAACGACGGTGTTGAGCCCGGCTATTGCGATAGTGCCCTCAACTGCAATGACATGCCCGATCCCACTCAGCCGCAGTCGAACAACACCAAAGACGCGACCATGACATTGACGACGAAGGGCTCGTTTAGCAAGTATCTGCGCAATAACACCAATGTCTATGGCACCGGCAATAGTTATCTGCCCGGCCAAACTTCCTGGCACAGTGGTGACTCTGAAGTTGAGCCCAGCGAAGGTCTCCATGGCTTGCTGATCTTCAACAACAATGGAACCAATCCCCTTGCTAATCCACACGTCTGCGATGTGTTCGACAACACGGTCTTCCAGCTGTCTGAATCCTCAGCGGTGTCGTCCAATGGCCCAGCCGGTGAGTACGCCTATGTGGGGATGCACAAGGGGACCTCGAATAGCGGGACCTGGCCCGACAACTTCAAGGTTGAATACGCTGTTGCCGACCTGAGCGGTGACGATCCCTTGTCGGGCGGCAGTATCGACTCCAGCACGGGCCGCTACGAAGGCACGTGGACTGCCCAGGCGGCAGCATCTGCCCAGTGCGGTGATGCTTCGACAACCTGGTATGACGACCCCACGGCGGTGCCTGGCGGTATTGATGCCATCAATATGGTGCGGATCACTCCGGTTGATCCAACATTCGCCCTGGAAGGTGGCGAACAGATCCGGGGAATCGTGCCCCTTACGGTGCGCGATAACTTCCACGGTGGACCTCACGACGGCGACCTGATTCCAGTCGGCACCGTGCTGGCCAATTACGGTAACCGGGCCTGGGAGCGGCCCGACGGTTCGCTCAATTGGTTGACCCCCAACTATCTGCCATCGCCAGAGAACTCTTCAACACAGGGCGACCGCACCACGATGTCGCGAGTCAGGATTCGACTGACCAAGGAGTCGCTGGAACCCCAAGCGGGCTACAACCAGAGCGCGTCAACCCTGGCTGGCAACCAGATTGTCTGGCAGGTCAATACCTCGGTCCAGTCGACTCTGGCCACGGCGAGCCCAGCGACCAATGTGGTCATCATCGATGAGCTGCCCGAAGAGGTGAGCTATAACGCCTCGTGCACGGCCAACTATGCCGGAGGCACGCCGCCCGACCTGGTCAAGCCCAACACCAACCGGGACGATGCTCCCGAGGTGGGCAAGACCCTCCTCGTGTGGTACATGGGCGATCTGCCAGCTAACCAGCCGGTACCGCCGCGCATCATCTGCACCGACTCCGACCCGCTGGTGGCCAACAACACGCCCACCACCAACTATTCCGAGATTCGCGCTGACAATGTGGTTACCCCACTTCCGCCGCGCTCTGATGAGCACACCATCAATCTTGAGCAGTTGGGGTCGATGAAGACCTCCAAGAAGGTTGACCGGGCCCTTGATCCGACGTCGGATGGCCAGATTTATACCGTGGCCTTCTCGAACTTCTCAAGCACCTCATCGACCGCCACCCCGGTGGTGATCGATGTCTTCCCGTGGAACGGTGATGGCCAGGGTTCGCTCAACGAGCGTGACCCCGCCTCCAACTTCACCGGCACGGTCACCCTGGCTGAGGTTCCCACCGTTGCTTGGACCGACGATTCGGTTCCGGGACCTGGTGAAGACGCCATGGGTGTGTTCTGGTACAGCGCCGATGATCCGGCGACGATCGACTACAACCCAGACAACAACACCTCAACGTGGTGCTCCTATGACGGCACCGCGTTCACCATGGAAGTGGACAATGGTGGCACCTGCCCGGCGACCTTGGCCGATTCGACAGCGTTCCGCTTCAACTCCAACTATGACTTGGCGCCTGATGGCGATGTGCGTCAGGGGATGAAGATCACCCTGACCCTCGATGCCGACGGCAATGACGCTGGCGACTTTTATGCCAACCGCTTCGGTGTTGACTCGACCACTCTGCCGCCGGAACAGTTCCTGCGGTCGAACACGGTGACGGTTCAGGTCGAAGGCTATGCGCTGGGTGACCTGGTGTTTATCGATGTTGATGATGATGGGAAGTACACCGAGGGCACCGACTTGAAGGGTCCGAAGGACTTGTCGGTTGAGGTGTATCTCGATGACGACGGGACGCCGGGTCCCAGTGCCGGCGACACCCTCGTCAAGACGGTGATGACCAATGAAGATGGTCGTTGGCAAGCCGACAAGATCGGCTCTGGCGATTACTATGCCCGCATTCCGGCAGCTGAGTTTGCTGCTGGTGGCAAGCTTGCTGGTTATACGGTTCAGCCGGTTGGGTATGAGGCTGATGCGAATAGCAATGTGAATGATCCTGATGGTGATCATCACGCGGCAACGCCGGGCACCGAAGAGGTTGACGGTGTGGTCACGCCGATCATTACCTTGTCGGCGACGCCGGGTGCGACGAATCTTGATCCGGCGACTGGTGATGAGCCGTTGGGTGACAACACCGGTGGGCTGACCGCCTCGGTCAACGACGACTTCACCAACTACACCCTCGACATGGCATTTAAGACCACAGCGAGTCTTGGTGATCGGGTGTGGATCGACGAAAACGGTGATGGTGTTCAGGATCCTGGTGAGCCTGGCTTGAACGGAGCGACCGTCACTGCCACCTGGTATGGCTGGGATGGTGTTCCTGGTGGTGGTGATGATGTTGTGTACACGACCACCACTGATGGTGATGGTGATTACAAGTTTGAGAATTTGCCGCCTGGGGAGTACTCGGTAGAGATCACCGATGTGTCGTCTGATCTGAATCCGACCTATGACCTCGATGGTGGGAATGATTCATCGACCACAGTGACCTTGAACCCCGGGCAAGATCGCACCGATGTGGACTTTGGTTATCGTGCGAGTTTTACGTTGGGTGATCGGGTGTGGCTTGATGTTGATGCTGATGGTAAGTATGATCCGGCGGTTGATTCGGTTGTGCCTGTTGGTACGACGGTGTTGTTGATGAATGCTGATGGGTCGCCGACGGGGTTGTCGACGACGACGGAT
>PDSL01000110.1 GCA_002748455.1 Ilumatobacter coccineus | reverse complement strand
TCCATCAGGATCACCGGTTACTTCCATTCCTGGAGGCAGGTTGGTTGGGTCAACGGTGATCGTATAGTCGCCAGGTAACAAGTTATCGAATATATAGTTCCCATTCGGATCGGTGGTTACCGTCAGCGTATCGCTGGCATCGCCGTCGCCATCCAGATCGCCGGTAATGGTCACCGCAACTCCGGCGAGCCCGGATTCACCCGGATCCTGAACGCCGTCACCGTTGAGATCGTTCCAGATCGTATCACCGACAGAGCCGGCTCCGGTATAGCCAAAATCCTGATTCAGGTTGACTTCGTCTGTGCCCAAGGTCAGTGAAGAGGTGTTGTCGGCCCCGCCATCAGGATCCGCTGTGGCCTCGACACCATCGGGCAGATTGGTCAGCGTAATGGTGTAGTCACCAGCGTCAAGCCCGGTAAAGAGATACCAGCCATCCGCGTTCGTCGTTGCGGTTTCTGTCACTCCACCCGGACCATTCAGGGTAACCGTAACTCCGGAGATCCCCAGTTCGCCGGAATCCTGGACACCATCACCGTCGATGTCAAACCAGACGATATCACCGATAGCCCCGCTCTGCCTATAGCCAAAATCCTGGTCGAGGTTATCCTCGCCGGCGGTCAAGCTGACTGTTGTCGTATTATCGTTTGTACCATCAGGATCAGCCGTTTGTACCATACCTGCGGGCAGGTCGTTCGGGTCAACCGTGATCTCAAAGGTTCCTGCTGGCAGGTTGTCAAACAGATAGCTACCGTCCGGGCCGGTTTGCGTGGTGAAAACATCGGGAACTCCATCACCATTCACGTCGGCGGTAAGGGTTACAGTAACCCCATCGATTCCAGATTCGCCTGGATTCTGAACGCCGTCGCCATTGAGATCATTCCAGATCGTATCACCGATAGAACCGGTGCCGGTATAGCCAAAATCCTGATCCAGATCAACTCCGCCTCCGGACAGGGTCAACGAAGAGGTGTTGTCGGCTCCGCCATCAGGATCCGCTGTGGCCTCGACACCATCGGGCAGGTTGGTCAGCGTGATCGTATAGTCACCTGCACCAAGTCC
>PDSL01000025.1 GCA_002748455.1 Ilumatobacter coccineus | reverse complement strand
CGTCGCCCACGACCCATCCAACATCACCTCAGTCCACACCGTGGTCTCACCAACACCATGCACACGACCCCACGCATTCGTCACCTGATCAACCGGCTTCGAATCCACATGACCAACCGACATGCTGGGGGCATCGGCATGGGCTGGAATCGCCGGTATCCCCATCAACACCAAAGCCATCACGCCAAACAGAACACGAAGCAGTTTCATGAGGCGCAAGTATAGGTGGCCCAACAATCATGACCGATCTTGCTCGTGCACCAATCACCGCTGTCGTTCCGTCTTAGACTCATCCGACGTGAGCTCCACCACATCTTCCATCGCCATCGTTGGCACCGGGTATGTCGGATTGACCACTGGAGCCTGTCTAGCCAGCTTGGGCTACCAGGTGACCTGCTGCGACATCGACGCTGCCAAGGTGGCCACCCTTCGACAAGGCATGATCCCCATCGTCGAAGAGGGATTGGCAGACATCGTCGCCGATGGCCTGACCTCCGGCCGACTGAGCTTTGAGCATGGTGTTGATCCAGCGGTCCGCGACAGCGACATCGTGTTCTTGTGCGTTCCCACACCCCAAGACGAGGACGGTTCAGCCGATCTTCAATATGTGCGCGCTGCTGCCGACGAACTTGGTCCCCTCCTCAAATCAGGGGCGATCGTGGTCAACAAGTCGACCGTTCCGGTCGGATCGTTCCATGTCGTTGGCAATCATCTCCAACGCGATGATGTCAGCGTGGTCTCCAATCCCGAGTTCTTGCGGGAAGGAACCGCCGTCTACGACTTTCTCCAACCCGATCGGGTCGTGATCGGAGCGGTCAACCCTGAGGCAGCCGAGCGGGTCGCAGATCTGTATTCCACACTCGATGCCCCGATCATCACCACCGATCCGGCGTCGGCTGAGCTGATCAAGTATTCATCCAACGGGTTCCTGGCGATGAAGATCTCCTTCATCAATAGTGTTGCCGCGGTCTGTGAACAGGTCGGCGCCGACATCACCGATGTGGTCGCCGGGCTGGGCACCGATCACCGAGTCGGGTCAGCTTTTCTCCGTCCCGGTCCGGGATGGGGTGGGTCGTGCTTCCCGAAAGATGCCCGAGCCCTGGTCTCGACCTCGGCCCAATACGGGTTCGATTTCTCCCTCATGCGCGGAGTCATCGAAACCAACGAACATCAGTATCAACGGATGATCGATAAGACGGTGCGAGCTGCTGGACGTCGCTGGGGAGAACGTCTCGACGGAGTCACCGTTGGGGTGTGGGGGCTGACCTTCAAGGCCAACACCGACGATCTCCGAGAATCGCCAAGCTTGCGCATCGTTGAGGGTCTACGTCGACTGGGCGTCCACGTCCAGGCCTACGATCCAACCACCACCGGCCCCCTCACATCGGTCCAGCAGGCCGCACTCGGCAATCTCACACTGGCGTCCTCGGCACTTGACGCGGTCCGCGATGCTGACGCCCTCGTCGTGCTGACCGAATGGGACGAGTTCACCACCATCGATCTTGCCACCGTCCGGTCAGCGATGAGGGGACACGGGATCCTCGATGCCCGCAATGTCCTCGATCGCGACCTGGCACTCGAGCTGGGCTTTGACTATCAGGGCGTAGGGCGATAAGAGTCGTCAGCGTCTCGTATCCGCTCCAGCCAGCCCAACAGGATGGAGATGGCGCGCGGGTCGTGCCGTAGCCGGTTGCCAGCTCCTGAGAGGAGCCGAAACTCAGCTGATCCGTGAGCCCGAGCGATCGAGCGAGCATCAGATGGGTCGACATTGCGATCCTCGGCACCGTGAATAATCAGGAGTGGCCGGTGACCATACTGGTGAGCGGCGACCAGGGGCTCAAACCGCCGAAGTTCTTTCTTCCATTCATCAAGTGATGGGGGAAACTCTGGTGAGTGCACCGCGCCCATGTCACGAGCATGATCGAGGAATCGACGCCAATGATCGGCCCACTCACCGAACCCGGCTGGGGATGCCAGCATCGCCACCGCGGCCACCCGAGCATCCTCGGCAGCCAGGCACAAGGCGGTTGCGCCGCCGCTCATGGTGCCGATCAGGGCGACATGATCGATCCCGGTCGTCTCGACAAAATGGTCGATGGCCGCCCGGAGATCGTCCACCCAGCCCTGGAGGGAGAACTCGCCCTGGCTGGCACCGCATCCCCGGAAGCTAAAGGTCATCGCCGTGTACCCGGTGTCATCAACGATGCGATCGACCAACTGAGGAAAACTCGCCGCTGCCCGCTGAGCGTCGAGGGGCGCCACTGGGAATCCGTGGCACAGGATCACGCCAGCCGACGGACGGCCGGTGTCATCAGGAACCGGATGACGAAGATAGGCCTCGAGCACCAACCCCGAGCTGGTGAACGTGCGATCGAATTCCGGAGTGACCACGCCTAGGCCCGGGGACGGCGGTGGAGACGGTGCTGACGACCGGTAGCCAGGGTGTAGCCCCGGTTGCGAGCCTCGACCAGGGTGTCGGGTCCAAACTGGATGCCAACCCCGGTGTCGACGATCTCGGCAATGACCTCCTCATCGTCCCATTCATCGAGGTCGTACACGAGCTGGGTGCGTTTGTCGCCGAGATAGCGGGCGTGCTCAAACCGAGTGGGTCGCTCCATGCTTCGTACTCTAACGAGTGGTCAAGAGTCGATACGAGTAGCCGGACCCGGCCTCCGATCCGGTCCGCTAGCGTTGGGCCGATGGACCCCAGCGCCTCATCTCGTCCAGTTCACCCCTGGTGGGGCCGTTGGGCACTGGGCATCTTTGTGATCCTGGTGATCGCCACCAATATCGCCGCGTTCAGCTTTGCCAACGTCCTACCCCGGACCCCAGAAGGGCTGCTGGCGCTCAGCTCTCGCAACCGATTTCTGGTGCTCGCGCTCGGGGCCGATGTCTCGACGGTGGGCTATTGGATCTTGGCCCCAGCCCGCCTGGCGCTGGCCTATGCGGTATCGCACCTGATCGGACGGGCCTATGCCGATGTGGCCCTGGGCTGGTTCACCAAATACTTGGGAGCAACCACTGAATCGATCGACCAGCTCAATCGATCCTTCGGTACTGCGGAGATCGTGATTATCCCCTTCTTCGCTGGCAGCAATCTGGTGGCCGCCTTGACCGGCATTCACCGCACACCGCTACCCAAACTGATCACCCTGGTCGCTGTGGGGATCTATGTCCGCTTAGCCCTCATCCGGGTGCTGGCCTGGTCATTCCAGTCCCAACTCACCGCGGTGGTCGAGTGGATGCAGCGCTGGTCGCCGTGGATCGTGGCCGCTTCCCTGGTGGGCGTCATCGTGGTGAACGCGCGGAACTTCCGCCGCGGGCGCGCCGAGTGAGACCCCGATCTGCTACACCAGAGACATGGCACAAGTGACACTGCGCGGCAACCCCTTCCACACCAACGGCGACCTTCCCTCAGTGGGATCGAAGGCCCCGGCCTACACCGTCGTCGGCGGCGATCTTTCCGAGATCACCAGCGATTCATTGGCCGGCAAAAAGGTCATCCTCAATATCTTCCCCAGCATTGACACCCCAACCTGCGCGATGAGTGTGCGGGCGTTCAACGCCAAGGCTTCAGCTCTCGACAACACCGTGGTGGTGTGTGTCTCGCAAGACTTGCCGTTTGCCGCCAAGCGGTTCTGTGGCGCCGAAGGTCTCGACGATGTCCTCACCGGGTCGGGGTTCCGAGGCAGCTTTGCTGACGACTATGGCATCCGCCTCCAGGATGGTCCACTGGCTGGCCTGATGGCCCGCTGCGTGGTCGTCGTCGACGAGTCGGGCACGGTGACCTACACCCAGCTGGTGTCAGAAATCGGCGATGAGCCCGACTATGAGGGCGCTCTCGCTGCAGTGAGCTGAGGTTCAGCCCAACCCGAGATAGGCGTCGAGCCCGATCACCAGCCCGGGGTGGTTGGCGATCTGGGCGCACGCCAGCACCACGCCGGGCATAAAGCTGGCCCGGTCATAGCTGTCCTGACGGATGGTCAGGGTCTGGCCGGTAGAACCAAAGATGGCCTCCTGGTGGGCCACCATGCCGGCCATCCTCACCGCGTGGACCCGCACGCCATCGGCGACCTGGCCGCCGCGCGCTCCGGGGAATCGTTCGATCTCGGTGGGATCGCTACTCCACGGCTTCTGACCGCGCTGAGCAGCGATTCGCTCGGCGGTGGTCACCGCGGTGCCTGAGGGAGCATCGATCTTGTTGTTGTGGTGGTATTCGATGACTTCAACGGTGTCGAAATAGGGTGCAGCAAGTTCAGCACATTTCATCATGACCACCGCTGAGATGGCGAAGTTGGGGGCGATCAAACAGTTGGCTGAGCTGGCGTCAAAGGCGGTCCGAAAAGCAGCCAGATCATCATCGGTGAAACCGGTTGCTCCCACCACGGCGTGGATCCCCTGTTCAGCCAACCAGGGCAGGTTGTCTCGGGCAGCGGCGGCGATCGAGAAGTCGACCACCACATCGCATCCGACTACGACTGATCGGTCATCACTGATCGTGACCCCAGCGATCAGGTCACCAACCCGAGCCCTATCGACGGCGGCGACCAGGCTGAGGCGAGGATCATCAGCCACGGCATGGCACACGGTCTCCCCCATCCGCCCGCCAGCTCCGATAACGCCTACTCGAATCGAATCTCGTGTCACACCACGACCGTATCGCCCGAACACCGATCTGGACGATGATCGATGGTGATCACGCGATCGATCCGACCGGCCACGAGGGCTGCACTATGGTGACCCTATGCCCTTGATCAATATCAATATGGCCACCGGTCGCACTCCCGAGCAGAAACGCGCCCTGATGGACGCGGTCAGCCAGGCCACGGTCGATGCCATCGGTGCATCGCGGGACTCGATTCGAGTCTGGATCACCGAGTTTCCGCCCGAGGACTATATGGCTGGACACGAAACCCTGGCCGAGAAGCGAGCCCGCGAGAGCTAGAACACCGCCGCTGGGCGCGCCCCAGACGCGACGGTGCCCCGCCGAAGCGGGGCACCAGACAATGAACGCGGGATGCGTCAGCGATGACGACGCCGACGACCACCACGGTCGTTGCGCCGTTCACTGGACGGCCCAAGGTCGCCGAGCTCTTCAGCCAATTCAGCATCGAAGCTCTTGTCGAACGAAACCGTCTCGATCTCATCGGAGCGGCCCCGATCGCGTGACGGGCGAGACGGTTCTTCGGCCACCGCGCTGGCCGGCACCTCGATCTCGCCGGCCGGACTCAGGCTGACCTTGCCGCGATCATCGATCTCGGTGACGGTCACCTCGATCTCCTGACCGAGTTCGAGAACATCTTCGACGGCGCTGATGCGCTTGCCATTACCCAGCTTGGAGATGTGGACCAAACCGTCACGGCCCGGCAGGATGTTGACGAAGGCACCGAACTTGGTGATATTGACCACCCGACCGGTATAGGTCGCATTCAGCTCGGCCTTGGGCGGGTCGACGATATTCATGATCGCCTGCTTGGCCTCTTCC
>PDSL01000024.1 GCA_002748455.1 Ilumatobacter coccineus | reverse complement strand
CATCACCAGCTGGGCCTCTCGATAGGTCGGCCCACCCTTCACCGCAGTACCCACCCCGGGAGCGATGTCGGGGTCGAGGAAGTCCACATCAAAACTGACATGAAGATGGCATCCCTCGCCCACCCCATCAAGCGCCCGTTCCATCGTGGCCCGCATCCCGATCTCGTCAACAAAGCGCATGTCAAACACCTCGATACCGAGCCGATGAATGGTCAGCTTTTCGCCATCATCCACCGACCTCAACCCGATCTGACGGATGTCGTCAGCATCCACCAGGGGCGCGGTGCCGCCAAGTGAGGTCAACGAATCGGGTCCATCGCCCAGCAAGCAAGCGACCGGCATCCCGTGAAGGTTGCCGCTCGGAGTGATCGATGCTGTGTTGATGTCAGCGTGAGCGTCAAGCCAGATCACCCGCAACCGCTTGCCAGCCGCCGCCACATGGTTGGCCACCGCACCGATTGAACCGATCCCCAAACAATGGTCGCCGCCCAGCAGGATCGGCAGACGATCATCGGCCAGCTCTGAAGCCACCGCATCGTGGACTACCTGGTTCCAGGCCACCACCTCATCAAGATGGCGATAGCCGCCAACCGGTGGACACATCGGATTGGGCGGACCATCAAGGTTGCCGAGGTCCACCACCTCGTGGCCAAAACGCTCCAAGGCACTCTGGAGGCCGGCAATCCTGAGCGCGCTCAAGGCCTCATCTCGCTCCACCGCATGATCGACGATGGGATCTGGATAGGCGCTGGTGTCAAGTTCAGGAATCCAACGATGCACATAGTCGCCGTCGGGGTCCCAGCGTTTCTGCTGAGTCCACGGGTTGAAGATGCGGAAATACGGTGCAGCATCGGTGCCACAGCCGGCAGCCCATTGCCAGCCATGGCTGTTGGAGGCTGGATCGCCATCAAAAAGGTGGTCCATAAAGAATCGGGCACCCCACTGCCACGGCAAGTGCAGATCTTTGACCAAGAAGCTGGCCACGATCATGCGCACCCGATTGTGCATCCACCCAGTCGTGACCAGTTGGCGCATCCCGGCATCCACGATCGGGAACCCGGTTGCCCCCTGACACCAGGCATCAAAACGAGCTTGGGCTTGCGGCCCGGTGTCCAATTCGATGGCATCGAAGCGGGCGTTGAGGTTGACGGTTTCGGAGTTGGGATGATGCAACAACACATCGGCGTAAAAGTCTCGCCACGCCAGTTCGCTGCGAAACACCTGGTGACCGGGCTTGGTGATGTCGAGGTCGGCCAAGAGCTGGCGGGGATGGATCACCCCAAACTTGAGTGCTGGCGAAAGATGGCTGGTGCCATCGTTCGCCGGGAAATCACGCTGATCGTGGTACTGGTCGAGCACATGGTCGCGAAATTCGGCCCAGCGAGCCAGGGTGGCTGCTTCGCTGTAGTCGGGCACCTCGATTTCAGGCCGGGGTGGCAAGCCGTCCGATGGCGCGTCGATCCAGGTTGGATCGCTCGGTGCTTCAATCGGCGGACCCCAGCCGTGGGCTGCCCAGCGTTTGGAGAACGGGGTGAACACCGCGTAGGGGGTGCCATCGTCTTTGACCACCGTGCCCGGCTCTGCTGCATAGGGCGAGCCGATACCCCGCAAGCGACGCCCAGCACCACGCAAGACATCGGCTACCTCAGCGTCTCGACGTCGCCCATAGGGGCCAGCATCACGGCTGACATAGACCGTGTCAGCATCGATCTCATCAGCGAGCGCGGCAACTTCATCAACTGGGTCGCCGTGGCGGATCACCAAGGCTCCACCCAGCTCACGATCAAGATTGGTAAGACAGTCATGGAGCAGGGCCACCCGGGGCGTTCCCGCATCGGCAAACGCTGGATCGATCACGAAGAGGGGAACCACCTCGCCGTCGGCGCAGGCGGTAGCCAGGGCTGGGTGGTCAGCCACCCTCAGATCACGACGAAACCAGACAATTCCTCGAATAGGAGACCACACTAGTCGGCATCACCAGCAACCAAGCTGGGTGCGCCGACCATCAAGAACTAGGGTGGACGGCTTCACCAGGAGCGTGACAATGATCGTTGAACTGACACCGTGGTCAACCGATATGAAGGACGAACTGATCAGGGTCAAGAACGCCGTGAAGCGCGGCTACCCCAGTGGCCAAACACCCACCCCCTACACCGCCCGTGACGCTGATCGGTGCCTGAAAAGAGTCAGTGAGCACGAGGGACACAAGGGGATTTTCCGGGCCATCGTCGTCGACGGCGAGGTGGTTGGCGACATCAGCGCTGACCGACAGGACGACATGCCAGCCCAGGAGGTCGAAGTTGGCTACGGCGTGGTGACAGACCACCGCTCAAAAGGGATCGCTACCGAGGCAACACGCCAGATCTGCGACATCGTCTTTCGTGAATTGGATGTTGTTCGCATCACCGCTCAAGTTGCTGCACCCAATATCGCGTCGATGAGGGTGTTGGAAAAGAACGGTTTCGTCCGCGACGGCGTGATACCCAACGGCACCCGCATGGGCGGCCGAATCCACGACCGCCACAACTTTTACAAACTCAAGCCTGCCGCAAGCTAGACCCCCGTTGATGGCCAACCCGAACTCACCGAGGCTCAAGCCCCGCTGGTGCGTCGCAACCCTCGCAAGGCCTGCATGCGACCGACGCCCGGCTGTCGGCCCAACGCCCACCAGGCCATCGACAACAGCGCTGTGCCAGCGATCACCGCACCAGCGGTCAGCGCCCACGCCAACCCGATATGGTCGCCAGCCAACCCGGTCAATGGCCCACCGATCGGATACGACCCCAAGAACGCCACCGCAACCATGGCCAACACCCGCGCCCTCATGTCGGCTGGGCATTCTTGCTGAGTGAGGGCATTCACCGAGGTCACATAGGCAGCGCTGCCCATGCCAACCGGCACCGCTGTCAACAGTGCCACCCAACCCGATGGGCTCCACGACAACGCGATCGTGCCCGCCACCAACAACATGCCGGTGGCGAACACCCAGCGGAGACGAACCTTGTGCAGCGAAGCGGTCATCAACGAGCCAAACAGGCTGCCAATACTCAGTGTGGTCAACACCCAGCCGAACCATTGCTCGGCGCCCCATACCTCCCGAGCAAGGCGCGGCAGGATCACCCCATAGTTGAATCCCGATGCCGCCACCACCGCAAAGGTCACGAAGGGCACCCACAACACCGGGCTGTTGCGCATCCACACCACCACATCACGCACCGGGGTGCCGCCACGCTTGGTCAACTTGGTGGTGAAGAGTTCATCACCGCGGATGAAGGCCAAACTGACCAGGATCACCACAAACGAGACCGCGTTGAGGATGAACAGCCAGCCAGTGCCCAACGGTCCGATCAGAAGGGCAGCGATCGCTGGACCGATAATGCGCGATCCGGTCATCACCGCTGTGCTCAACGAGATCGCATTGGCAACATCTTCATCGGGAACCAGTTCGGTCACAAAGCCTCGACGGGCTGGATTGTCAAAGGCCAAGAGCAAGCCCAACACGATGCTCAGCCCATACACGATGGGAACATTGACCACCCCGGTCAGGTCGACAACCGCAATCGCCACCGCTTGCAGGGTCATCCCCAGCTGGGTGAGTTTGACCAGCTTCAGCCGGTTGAACTGGTCAGCAATCGCCCCGCCATAGGCCCCGAGAAGCAACATCGGGGTGAACTGGAGGGCCATCATGACCCCGATGGTGGTGGTCTGGCCGGTGAGGCGATCGAGCAGGATCGACAGGGCGGTGATATAGATCCACTGGCCGATGGACGAGACGAAGAGTCCGATGAAGAAGAGTCGAGCGTTGCGGTGACGCATCGACCGGAAGGCCGCCTTCACCGCTGCCGTCCTGACTCGCATTCGCTGGCCATTGGAGTCACGGTAGCCGGTGGGGATTCCAAGTCGAATATCGCCTCGATCAGCTCTTCTAGACTCACCCCATGATGCGGGCTTTTGTGGCTGCCTGGCCCACCGATGCGGTGCGAACCCAGCTGGCTGGGCTTGAGCATCCCACATGGCCTGGCATCAGATGGGTGCCAGCCACCAACTGGCATATCACCCTGCGTTTTATCGGTGACACCGACCCCGATGAGGTGATCGCTGCCTTGGCTTCAGCCTCGCTCCCCCACGCCACCGCCAGCCTGGGTCCAGCAACCGATCGACTGGGCCGTCAAATCGTGATTCCCGCTGCCGGGGTGGACGATCTGGCTGCCGCGGTGGTGGCCGCCACCTCCCATATCGGCCAGGTTGAACAGCGATCATTCCGAGGCCATCTCACCGTGGCCCGCACCCGCCATCGCCCCACCGATGACATGCTCGGCACTCCGTTTGCTACTTCATGGGACATCGACGAGATCGCAGTGGTCGGCAGCGAACTCACCCACGAAGGAGCGATCTACACCACTCTGGCTACGTTCGCCACCGGGTGACGCCGCTCAGTCGTCGAGCTTGAGGGCATTGATAAAGACATCGCCAGGCACCTCAACCCGACCGATCGACTTCATCTTCTTCTTGCCCTCTTTCTGCTTCTCCAACAGTTTGCGCTTGCGGGTGATGTCACCGCCGTAGCACTTGGCCAACACATCTTTGCGCTTGGCCCGCACCGTTTCGCGAGAGATGATCTTGCCGCCGATGGCTGCCTGGATCGGCACATCAAACATCTGACGGGGAATTAACTCTTTGAGCTTTTCGCACATCCGCCGCCCGTAATACTCAGCATTGTCACGATGCACGATGGTGGAGAACGCATCGGCTGGTTGACCGTTGAGCAAGATATCCACCTTGACCAGATGGGCTTCTTGATAGCCCGCCGGTTCATAGTCGAGGGAGGCATAGCCCTGGCTGCGCGACTTGAGCTGGTCGAAGAAATCGACCACCACTTCGGCAAGCGGAATCTCATAGTCGAGCTCAACCCGCTCCGGCGACAGATACTCCATCCGCTTCATCTCACCCCGACGGCTCTGACACAGCTCCATCAGGGCACCGGTGTAGTCGGTGGGGGTGATCAAGGTGACCTTAAAGACCGGTTCTTCGATCTTGTCGATCTTTTGCACCACTGGCAGATCAGCCGGGTTGGCCACCACATCGACCTGGCCGTCGGTGTGGGTGACCCGGTACTGCACCGAGGGAGCGGTAGCGATCAGGGCCAAACCAAACTCGCGCTCCAAGCGTTCTTTGACGATCTCCATATGGAGCAACCCCAAGAAGCCGCAGCGAAACCCAAACCCCAACGCCCCTGATGATTCGGGGGCATAGGAGATCGAGGCATCGTTCAACTTGAGCTTGGCCAACGAATCCCGCAGGGGTTCAAAGTCGTCGCCATCGATCGGAAACAGACCGGAAAACACCATCGGCTTGGGGTCTTGGTAGCCGGGCAGCGGGGTGGTCGCCCCGTTGCGGGTGGTGGTGACGGTTTCACCCGAGCGGGCATCGCCCACTTCCTTGATCCCAGCGATCAGATAGCCCACTTCACCAGGACCCAGCTCGGGCACCGGGGTAGGCATCGGGGTGCGGATGCCGATCTCGAGCGCTTCATAGTCGGTGCCGGCCTGCATGAAACGCACCCGATCACCCGAAGTGAGCTTGCCGTTGACCACCCGGATCGAGGACACCACACCGCGGTATTGGTCAAACTGGGAATCGAAGATCAGGGTTTGGAGCGGAGCATCGATGTCACCGGTCGGTGCTGGAATCGTGTCGGCGATGGCGTCGAGCAGTTCGGGGATGCCTTCGCCGGTTTTGGCCGAGATACGCAGTACGTCTTCGGCGGGGATGCCCAGCACGTTTTCGAGTTCCATCGCATAACGATCGGGATCGGCAGCTGGAAGGTCGATCTTGTTGAGACACGCGACGATGTCGAGATCGTGTTCGAGGGCCAGATAGCAGTTGGCCAGGGTTTGCGCTTCGATGCCTTGGGCTGCATCGACCACCAGCACCACACCCTCACACGCAGCGAGTGACCGGCTGACCTCATAGCCAAAGTCGACATGACCGGGGGTGTCGATCAGGTGATAGACGTAATCACGCCAAGCCACCCTCACGTTTTGAGCCTTGATTGTGATCCCTCGTTCACGTTCGAGGTCCATCGAGTCGAGGTATTGGGCTTTCATGTCCCGCGATTCGACGGTTTGGGTGATCTCCAAGATCCGGTCGGACAGGGTCGACTTGCCGTGATCGATGTGGGCGATGATCGAAAAGTTGCGGATACGAGAAAGCTCCATGGCGACGTCCCACGCTATCGGCGCGAACCGGGCCGATGCA
>PDSL01000021.1 GCA_002748455.1 Ilumatobacter coccineus | reverse complement strand
TAACGACAGAACCAGAATCTGCTGTGTTGCCAGTTACACCACACCCCAGTGAGGCGATCCGAAAGTGTAGCGGACTCACCGACTGAGACCACTCAGCCGGCCGAATCCGACCACTCTCCCAAGTGCGACCACCCCCGCTTCAGCCGCCTGGCGTCGAAACTGAGCCCCACCCGACAGATAGGTCGTCGGCGTTGCTGCCGCCGACGCGTTCACTCCGAGCTGGCGGGCGGTGGCCACCGCTCGCAAGGCGTGATAGGGATCGGTCACGATGACCACCTTGTTGCCTGGATCGCTGGTGAGCACCGGAGCCGCTGCCTTCAACGACTCATAGGTGGTGGCCCCCTCCCCGATCCCAACAACCGCGGTGTCTGGAATCCCGTTGGCGATCAGATACGTCCTCCCCGCCTCGCCCTCGCTGAAACGGTCCCCACCACGACGTCCACCAACCACCACGATCTGGGGAGCAACCCCCTCACTCCACAGCGCAGCCGCATGATCGAGGCGATTGGCAAAAATCCACGATGGCCGACCGTCGTATTGGGCGGCACCCATCACCACGATCACATCGGCTGGACCAGCACCGTGCTGACGCCCGGTCGTCACCACTTGGACGAAGGTCACCGCGTAATAGGCCACCAACACCACCAGCACAGCCACCAGGACCTTCCACCACCGCAACGGCAGAACCACCCGCTGCCAGCCCCTCAGGGGAACAAACCGGGTCGCGCTTTCGGCCATCGATGACGAGTTTCTCACGTCACTGACGCGATGTCACCTAGTCCGCCGACTGAGTGTTCAGACGGGTTTCAGCAGCCACCATGCGCCGCAGCGCTTCGTCACGTCCCATCACCTCAAGGGCTTCAAACAGGGGCGGGCCGACCGTGCGACCGGTCACCGCCACCCGGACCGGGGCTTGAGCCTTGCCCAATTTGATGCCATAGGCGACCATCAGCTCTTCGAGGGTGGTCTTCAGGGTGGCCGCATCCCAGGCACAGGTGCGATAGGCAGCGATCGCGTCGACCAGAAGGGGACGGGCATAGTCGGTGGCCATCGTCTTGTTCCACGACTTCTCGTCGATCTCGGGATCATCCATAAACAAGAAATCCACCACCCCAGCAGCATCGGAGAGCGTCACCAGACGAGGCTGGATCACCGGAGCGATCGCGGCGAACCGAGATCGATCCCACTCAGCGGGCAACCAGGGATCACAGGCGGCGATCAGATCATCGATCGAGAGCGACCGGATATAGTCGCCGTTGAAGGCGGCCAGCTTCTTGAGATCGAAAAAGGCTGGCGACAGATTGACATCTTCGAGGCGGAACGCCGTCTCGATCACCGACCACGGCTGGATCTCGTCATCGCCCGGCGACCACCCCAGGGTCATCAGGTAATTCACCATCGCATCGGCCAGATAGCCCTCATCGCGATACTGCTCCAACGCCACCTTGTCCCGACGCTTGGACAGTTTCTTGCGCTGCTCGTTGACCAAGACCGGCACATGGGCCCAGGTTGGGGGCTGATGGCCCAGTGCTTCCCAGATCATCTGCTGCTTGGGCGTATTGGGCAGATGTTCTTCAGCCCTGACCACATGGCTGATCTGCATCGAGGCATCGTCGACCACATTGGCCAACAAGAAGACCGGGGTTCCGTTGCCCCGCACCAAGACGAAGTCCTCGATCGTCGCATTGTCAAACTCAACATCACCGCGCACCAAGTCGTGGACCACGGTGTGACCCTCGGGCACCCGGAACCGCAAAACCCGACCCGGACCCGGCTCGAGCCCACGGTCGCGCGACCATCCGCCATAGCCGGTCACCCCTTCGGCCTCAGCTCGCTCCTGAATCTGCTCGGGGGTCATGTCGCAGTAGTAGGCAAACCCGTGCTCATAGAGCTGGCGGGCAGCATCGAGATGGGCATCGGCATAGTCGCTCTGATACAGCGGACCCTCGAAATGTGGATCATCGGCACTGATCCCCAGCCAGGCCAGGGCATCGATGATGCCCTCGGTCCATTCGGGCCGGTTGCGAACCTCATCGGTGTCTTCAATCCGGAGCACAAAGGTCCCCCCTGACGACCGGGCCAAGGCCCAGTTCATCAAGGCGGTGCGGGCTCCTCCCACATGGAACATCCCGGTTGGTGAGGGGGCGAATCGATAGCGCGGTGAATCAGACATGCCCCTATGACGCTACCGCCCCGGCCGTATCAGCACCGGAACGGCGCTGTCTCAGGTCGGTCGCACCGAGGTGATCGCCAGGTTGCGGAGCTGACGCACTGCCACCGAGAGCCGAGTGATGTCATAGGTGTTGGTCAACTTGACCTCATTGAGCTGATCGGTGATCCGCTCAACCAACCTCTGATTGGCCTCCACCCAGGCATCGACGGTCTCACCTCCATGGGTCAAGACGTTCGATGTCAACGCGGTGAGCACATTCAAGAGATCATCGCGCAAGGATGAGCGGGCCTGGGTTTGCCAGCGATCATCGCGCGGCAGTTCACTGATCCGGTTCCAGATCCACACCACATCGAGCTCATCGAAGATCTTCCAATAGACCCGAGCCACCTCGACCGGATCGACATCGATCCGCTTGGCCAGCTTGACGATGTCGAACACGGTGTGGACTGCCCGCCACATGGCCACCTGTTCAGCGAGATCGGCCGGCAGCCCCTGGGCGATGCGTTCACGACGCACCTCATCAACTTCGGCTCGCGCCTGTCCGATCAGACAATTGGGCAATTCAGCGATCACCGATCGAACCGCATCACGGAAGAAGTCGATCTCGGCAGCGATATCAAACGGTGGGCGACGATGACGCAAGAACCACAACGAGCTGCGCTCAGCGGTGCGACGGCACTCGAGCAGGATCTGGAGCCGGTCTTCCATCGTGATCTCAGGCACGGCGAGAATCTGATTCCACCAGTTCGGGAAGTCGAGCACTTCTCGGGTGATCACCCAGGCAGCAACCACATCGCTGAGACCGGCACCGGTGTCTTCGGTCATGCGCTGGTCATAGGAAATCCCAGAAAGATTGACCATCTGGTTGATGACCTGGGTGGCCACGATCTCGCGCCGCAGCCGATGATGCAGGATCGCCTCTCGGCAGGGCTCACGCAGCGGGGTCGGGAAATAATTGATGAGGTCGTCACGCAAGACCGGATCATCGGGCAAGTCGCCACGCATCAAGGCGTCAACCGCAGCATTCTTGGTGTAGGCGATCAAGACCGCGTACTCAGGGGTCTTCAATCCAGTCTCAACCGCTTGCCGTTCGACGATCTGCTTGGCGGTCGGCAAGAACTCCAACTGACGATCAAGGTCGCCATCGAGTTCGAGCTGGTCGATTGCCCGCGAATGCACATCGGCCATCGACAAGCTCTGCTTGCGGGTCATCATCAAGGCCAGGGTTTGGGCCTTGTTATTACCGAGTACCAACTCAGCAACTTCGTCGGTCATCGATTCGAGGAGGTCGTTGCGTTCTGGTCGGGTCAAGCCGCCAGCAGTGACCACCGAATCGAGCAGGATCTTGATATTGACCTCATGGTCGCTGCAGTCCACTCCGGCCGAGTTATCGATGGCATCGGTATAGATCAGACCGCCGGTCATCGCGTATTCAACCCGGCCGAGCTGGGTGGCGCCAAGATTGCCCCCTTCCACGACCATCTTGCAGCGCAGCTCCTCACCATTGACCCTGACCGGATCATTGGCCCGATCACCGACCATCGAATTGGTCTCGGTGCTGGCCTTGATATAGGTGCCCACACCGCCGTTCCACAGCATGTCAACCGGGGCGATCAAGATTGCCCGCATCAGTTCATGAGGGGTGACCTTGTCGGCATCAAGATCGAGTACCGCCTTGATCTGGGGGCTCAGGGTGATCGACTTAGCCGAACGTGGGTAGATACCGCCCCCCTCAGACACGATCGAGCGGTCATAGTCATCCCACGATGAACGGGGCAGGTCAAACAGACGTCGCCGTTCAGCATGCGAAGCGGCTGGGTCAGGGTTGGGGTCCAAGAAGATGTGACGATGATCGAATGCCGCCACCAGCTTGAGATGTTCCGACAAGAGCAGCCCATTGCCGAACACATCACCCGACATGTCGCCGATACCAACCAGAGTCAGCTCATCCTGATCAGCATCCTTGCCGAGCACCGAAGCGTGTCGACGAGCTGCTTCCCATGCTCCGCGCGCCGTGATACCCATCGCCTTGTGGTCGTAGCCAACACTGCCGCCGGACGCGAACGCGTCGCCGAGCCAGAAGCCGTATTCGGCCGACATCTGGTTAGCGAGATCGCTAAAGGTGGCTGTGCCCTTGTCGGCGGCAACAACGAGATAGGGATCGTCCCCGTCATAACGTACGGTTCGTTCCGGAGGAATCACCTTGCCGCCAACCACATTGTCGGTGAGATCAAGGAGTGCAGCGATGAAACGCCGGTAGCACTCTTGGCCTTCGATCCGTTGTTCGGCAGGATCGGACTTGGGCTGTTTGAGCACAAATCCACCCTTGGCTCCGCCGGGGATAATGACCGCGTTCTTCACCATCTGGGCCTTCACCAAACCGAGCACTTCGGTGCGATAGTCCTCGGGTCGGTCCGACCACCGCAGACCACCACGGGCGATCGCCCCGCCGCGCAAATGGACACCCTCAACTCGAGGGGACGACACAAAAATCTCGTGCGCCGGCCGCGGCAGGGGAAGGTCAGGAATTCGACTGGGATCAAATTTGAAGGCCACCGTGTCGCGATCGCGCTGGTAGGCGCTGGTCCTCACCGTTGCCTTCACCAACGACCGATACATCCGCCCGATCCGATCATCATCAAGCGAGGGCACCTGATCGAGCTGGGCCAAAATCTGGGCATCGACCTCGACCTGTTGCGCCTCACGCTGAGCTTCATCACGATCGGGATCGAAGCGGGCTTCAAACAGCTGAACCAGGAGAGTCGCCAGACGGGGTAGGCGAATCAGGGTGTCTTCGATATAGCCCTGGCTGAACGGGAACCCGATCTGGTTGGCGTACTTGGCATAGCTCCGCAGAACATTGGCCTGGCGAGCGCTGAGCCCAGCATGGACGATCAAGGCGTTAAAGCCATCAGCTTCGAGGGTGCCGCCCAGGAGCTGGTTGAGGGCCGACTGAATCTCACGGTGGCGGTCATCATCGAGTTCGACCCCGTCGGGCAGGCGGACCCCGATGTCATAGAGGTAGTACTCGTCCCCGTTGGAGCGGAAGCGATAGGGATGTTCATCGATCGCTTCCAAACCGAGATATCCCAGGAAGGGCAAGAGGTCAGCCAGGGCGATCGAGGTGCCGCGGCGATAGACGCGCATCCGCCAAATCCCGTCAGGATCATCATCGTCGCGCACCAACGCGGTCGAGGTGGTGTCGCCATTCTCCAACAGGGCGACGAGGTGACGAAGATCGTTGACCGCCATCGCCACCGGCACAGCACTGCGGAACTCAGCACTCGCTGCTTGGCCCATCCGGTCGACGAGCTGGGCTGCGGCTGCCTCGCTCCCCAAGGTGGCTGCCGCTTCAGCACGAACGCGGCCGGTCCATGATGCCGACAGCTTGTCGATCCGGTTGGACAGGTCCTCGAGATCAACCTCCCGCGTGGTCTTGACCGTGGCGGTAATGCGTGCCAGATCACTGTCATCAACAAAGGATTCAAGATCGCGAACCGGGCTTCCGTAGGCCTCTTCGAGGGCGGCCCCGATCTTGTCGGGCAGGTCGGCGCCAAACCGAGTTCGGGGCAGATACACGAGGAGGTTGACCATCGTCTGATCAGGCTCGGGTACCGCAAAGACCCGGACGATCTGGCGTTCTTGAAGACCGACGATCTTGGTGACCAGACGAGCGAGGGTGTCAAGATCAAGCTCGAAGACCAGCTCTCGAGGAAGGGTCTCCAACACCACACGCATCGCCCGCACCCGGTGGGAAGCTTCACCGAACTGAGCCCGTTCCAACACCTGTTCACATCGTTCGCCCACCGTGGGGATGGAGAACACGCTGGCCCGATAGGCCGACGAGGAAAAGAGCCCAACGAAGCGCTCGGCGGTCGTCCCATCGCTGCCGATCACGGTGATCACCGTCATGCGGTCTGGTCGATGGATGGTCGACACGCGCTGGGACCGAGCGATCTGGACCTGAGGACCGTCGTCGCGAATCCTTGGTTCAGCATCGACCACGCCGGCCTGACCAAGCGCACTTCCACTGACGATCGACCAGCCATCGCTGTCGCGTGTGAGCGAGGCAGCACCGAGGAAGATGAAGTTCTTGGTGGTCAACCACGCCAGGATCGGATCGATACCACTCAGGGCAGCGATTCGCTCCCGCATCGGGCCAAAGTCGGACACGACCCGATGCACCGATGCCACCGCTTCGGAGATCTCTGACGCCAAGGTTGCCGCCAGGGCATCATCGCAGTGATCGATCTCAAACTTTCCCCAGGTTTCGGCGTACGCCTCATCATCACCCACGCCAGCCAAGACACCATTGTCGTCACGGGTCACCCGCAGGATCGGATGGACCAAGAAATGGGCGGTGACATCATGGCGACGGAGCACCATCCTGATCGCATCGATCAAGAACGGGGCATCGTCGATGACCACCATGATGAACGAGCGCGCTGCCTCCCAGCTGTCGCGCTCAAGGGTGGGCGTAAAGACCTCAACGTGGGCTTGCTGACGAGACCGATGACGGCCGAGTCGATAGTGATGCAAGGCAGCCGCGTAGCGGGTATCGAGCCGAGTCTTGTCGACATCAAAATCGGGGATGTCGTCGTAGTAGCACGCCACAAACTGGCGAAACACCGGATCGTCGGGCTGCCGCCGAGCTGCAAGCTCGGTCAGCTGGTCGCTTAACGAGGCGCGCTGGTCACCATCACGTCCGCTCATCGGAACCTCCAGATATCGATGATGGCCATCTGGAACACAGTGTCGTGGTCCTCTCAGCTATGGCCGACATCAGCGACTCATCGTAGTTCGCGTGACCGATGGCCGCGCAACATGTTTGTACCCAGAGCGTCTCACCGACAGCGGCCACACCGAGCGTGCTCAGCCGGGTGCCCAGGGCTCAGGCGCCGGTGAGCTCTCGCCACTTGCCAGGCATCGCCGCAACCGCCTCCTCAGGGGTCAGGTGCAGGGTTGACTCCGGCACGAGATCGGCGATACGACGACCTTCGGCATAGTGATGCAAGACATTGCCGACCCCTTCGAAGAGGGCAAGCCGACGAGCCACCAAGTCAGTGGGCGGGTCGGTGAGGAAATAGCCCCAGATCGTGAACGCCAGGCGGACATCGTGAACCGTTGGAGCCCGGCTATACAGCGAGGCTCGGCGCAGGGCGATGCCAACAGATCCACGAATCGCATCATCACGTCGTTCACCGGGCGACAGCTGGATCTCATCGGCCAGGCGATGAGCCACGGTCAAAGCGAATCCTTGGTCGGGACCGGGTGCTCCAAGCAACGGGCCTCGGGGCTGGAACCCTTCGACGATTCCTGGCTGGTCAGGCGACCATGACTCGGGAATGGCCTGGGGTGAAGAATAGAAACGGGACGAGCGCGACCCGGCGGGAGCAGATTTTGGCGCAGCCATAGCACTAGGGAGCGTAGTTGACCGATGAGGGGGTCATGCCAACCGTTCGGGAGCATGCAGGAGGCCATAGACGATGCTCTCTTCAAGAGCCCGCCACGACGCTTCGATGACATTGGCGCTGACCCCGATCGTGGTCCAGGTCTGGTTGCCATCGGTCGCGGTCAGCAGTACTCGAGTGACCGCCTCGGTGGCCTTGCCTTCGTCGAGGATGCGCACCTTGAAGTCAGTGAGATGGATCCGATCAAGATGGGGATACGACTGCTGAACCGCGCTGCGCAAGGCCCGGTCGATCGCATTGACCGGACCGTTTCCTTCGGCGGTGCAGATATGGCGGTCATCGCCAACCCAGACCTTGACCGTTGCTTCGGTGTTGAAACTGTTGGGGTTGGCTTCGTCATTGATCACCCTCAGCGATTCGACTCGGAAAAAGCGTTGTTTCCAGCCGGCGGCTCGTCTCATCAAGAGTTCAAGCGAGGCATCGGCAGCTTCGAAGTGATAGCCCTCATGTTCAAGGGTTTTCAGCTCATTGATGATGTCGACGATGCGAGGGTTATCAAGATCGATACCCAGATCGTCGGCCTTCATCTGGATGGTGGCCTTCCCAGCCATCTCTGACACCACAAACCGGGTTCCATTGCCCACCAGCGCTGGATCGACATGTTCGTAGGCATCCTTGGCCCGGGCGATCGCCGACACATGGAGCCCAGCCTTATGAGCGAAGGCTGATGAACCGACATAGGGGGCTTGGGGATGAACGGCACGATTGAGGGTTTCGGCGACTCGGTTGGACACGATCGTCAACCGTTCCATGTGCCCCTCGGGCAAGCACTCATAGCCTTGTTTGAGCTCAAGGTTGGGAATGATCGAGGTGAGATTGGCATTGCCGGTGCGCTCGCCCAGCCCATTCAGCGTGCCCTGAACGTGGCGAGCACCCCCGCGCACCGCGGCCAGCGAGTTGGCCACCGCGCAGCCGGTGTCGTTGTGGCAATGGATCCCGATCGTCAGGTCAGAGCCGACATGAGCGACCGCTTGGGCGACGATCTCTTCGATCTCATGCGGCAGGGAGCCCCCATTCGTGTCGCACAAGACCGCATGGGTCGCCCCGCTCAGCGCGGCGGCTTCAAGGGCCCGGAAGGCGAACTCGGGATGTTCCTTGTAGCCATCAAAGAAGTGTTCAAGATCGACCAAGACTCGGCGATCGTGACCGGCGAGGTAGCGAACCGAGTCGGTGATCATGGCGATGCCCTCGTCGAGGGTGGTCTTCAGGGCTTCGGTCACGTGGTAGTGCGAACTCTTGGCCACGATGCACACCGCCGCGGTATCAGCTGCCAGCAGGTTCTCAAGGATGGGATCGTGATCGACCTTGCCACGAGGGCGACGCGTTGAACCAAAGGCCACAAAGGTTGCTGTCGACAGATTGAGCTCGGTGGCAGCGCGACGAAAGAACTCCACATCTTTGGGGTTGGCCCCCGGCCACCCTCCCTCGATATAGGCAACCCCGAGATAGTCGAGCTGCTCGGCAATACGAAGCTTGTCGTCAACCGTGGCTGCAACGCCCTCGGCTTGCAGCCCGTCGCGGAGGGTCGTATCGAAGATCTCAACCTGGTGGGTCATGGTTTGTTGTCCTGACAGCAAAAATGCCGCCGGTGAGGCGGCATAGCGAGCATGTGGGGTCACCACACGCTCTAAGGAATAATGGAGATAGCACGAAGAAAGCGCATCACTTCACATTCTTGCGGCTTCTGGGCCGTGCTGCAACACCAGCCACTCCTGGGGGCATGCTGTGGATAATCCAGAGATTCTGGGGATAGCTCCAACAAAGATGTGGACGACAGCAATTGACTGCCAATTCTTCTTGACCCCTGCTACCCCACCGACCAAATTGGTCATTCCTCACGGTGTTCGACCCTGATGGCCGAGCACCAAGGGGATGGGGCGACAGCCATGTCGCCAGCATCCGGAGTCGCCCAACACGTCACCGGATGCAAGGGTGCGGCTGGCGTCTCTCATGACGACACTCGGCAACCGGGTCAGTGTGAACAGCGCCCCCTCGGGTCGCATCGTCTGGCAGTGACGGACGATGCGACCGAACGAGGGCCCATGACCGAAGTCGTCTGGCCCTATGGTGGACCCGGTGAGACCTCACCCCGATCGTCGACCCATCTTCATCGATACCGATACCGCGTCTGACGATGCGGTTGCCTTGGTGATCGCCTTACGACATCCCGATATCGAGGTGGTTGGCATCAGCGTGGTCGCCGGCAATGTTCCCCTCGATCGCGCCGTCCAAAACGCCCTCTACACCCGCGACCTCTGCCAAGCCCACGAGGTGCCGGTTCATGTGGGAGCTGATACGCCACTGCATATCCCGCTCATCACTGCCCAAAACGTCCACGGTGCCGATGGCATGGGCGATATCGGTCTCGATCTGTCGGGGCGAACCCCCGATTCTGATGACGCTGTCGGAGCCCTCATCCAGGCATCCCACGACCATGCCGGGGAGCTCACCCTGGTGACCCTCGGCCCGTTGACCAATATCGCCCTCGCACTTGAGCGTGACCCTGACCTGCCCACACGCATTGACCGGGTGGTCACCATGGGAGCGGTTGCTGACCATATCGGCAATGTCACCCCAGCTGCCGAATACAATATGTGGGCTGATCCCGATGCGGTTGCCGCGGTCTTGGCATCAGATCTCACTATCGAATTTGTCGGATGGGACATCTCCCGCAAGTATGCGGTGATCACTCCCGAGATCGCTCGTGACATTCGCTCGATCGGCACCCCACTCGCCGAATTCTGTGTCGATATTCAGGCGATGTTGACCAACTATTGCGCCACCGACACCAAATTGGCCGGATTTGATCTTCCCGATCCGATCACGATGGCGTATGCGATCGATTCAACGATCGCCACCGAGATCCGCGACCTCTATGTGGAGGTTGAAACCGAGAGCGAGCTGACCCGCGGCATGGTGGTCATGGATGTGTTGGGCATCACTGGACAACCTCCCAATGCCCGGGTGATCACCGCTGCTGACCACGACGCGTTCGTGGACATGTGGCGACGCTCGGTGAGCTGATCAGCTTCCCTGGGCATAGGGGATGTTCCGGCGACGGAAGCCGATAAACCCGATCACCGCCATGATCGCGATCCCGACGATGATGAGTCCCGCTCGACCCAGATCGATCGATTCGACCGGGATCTTACCCAACGCCCGATAGGGCAGAATGTCGATGATGGCATCGGGGAGTTTCAGGCCGGGCCCCATATAGGACAGGACCGCTGACACGCCCATGATGCCCCAGGTTGCTCCGCTCCATCCTGGACGCACGCCATAGAGGGCCAGCCACAACGCTCCAAAGGCCAGGGTGGGAATCAAGAGGACAGCTGAGGTCCAGATGGCGTCGAGTGCGACATCGGATTCGCCCGTGGTCAGCTGGATAGCTGCCGACATCGCCAGGCCGCCAAGCACCGTGATCACCACGGTGCCGACGACAGCGACACCGACAAAGGACCTCATCCACTGCAATCGAGATACCTCGCCCGACAGCATGAGTTCAGCCCGAAACGTGGTTTCTTCACGCCGTAGGGTGCCGAGGGCTTGGATCAAGAAGGCGGTGGACACGATTGCCCCCATGATCGAGAACATGGCAACCACCTCGGGCAAGATGCCTCCGTCACCAAAATAGATCTTGAGGTCAGGGGTCTGTTCGATGGCATCGAGAACCTGCTGAGACACCGCGCCATAGGTGCCCAACATGATGACGGCGATCACCCCAAAGCCGATGATCGAGTTGCGCATCACCGTGATGGCGATCCCGACCGGGCGGCGATAGAAGGGCGACATCGATTGACGAGCAGGGCGAGCTGGGATGAAGGCATCACTGAGGTCGCGCAAGGCGTTGAGGCGAATACCAACCCCCGCCAACACCAAGGCCACCACCATCATCATGACCAGGACCCAGATTCGGGCATCACCGAAAGCGGCCACCTTGTCGAACCAGCCGTGAGGCACCACCCAGATCAGCGGGGATTCGTAGACCGCGGCCAAGCCTCGCCACAGATAGGACACCACGATGGCAGCGATGCCGATGCCCCACACGGTGCGAGAGTGACCAACCAGTTGGGCAACGATCGCGGTAAAGCCGGCAAAGACCGCGCCCAAGGCGGCAAGCGCCAGGCCATAGATCACCGATCCTGCTGGATCGCTGCCATACGCAATCAGGAAAAAGGACGATCCGATACCGGCGAGGAGCAGGGCGGCGAAGGTGATCGTCACTGCGGTCCAGAGCGGGGCTCGGCGACCGATCGGTGAAGCCAGCAAGAGCTCCAGACGACCCGATTCTTCTTCGCGTCGGGTGGAGCGCGACACCAAGGCGAGCCCCATCAGGGCGGTGCCAAAGGCAGCGACAAAGGCGAACTCTGAAGCGAAAATGCCGCCAATGGTGTCCATCCCGGCTACCACCCCGTTGAACATGCGAACCGCGGCACCAGAGCCAACCGTGTCGGCATAACGTTTGATCTCGAACGGGGTGTCGTAGATGTCGGCAACCGACATTGCGGTCAACCACATCATGGCAGCGACAGCGATGATCCAGATGCCGATGACCTTCCAACCGGTCTTGAGCTGGACTCGGGCCATCTGGCCCAGTCCGACGGGGATCACGATGCCACCTCGCCACGTTCGGTGGCATAGCTCTCCAAGAAGAGCTCATCAAGGCTGGGCGGGGTGGCCGTGATCCTCACGATGCCCGCCTGGTTGAGGCTTCTCAGTACCCCGCTGACAGCATCGGGTTCAGCTGAGCATCGCACCTCATAGTGCCCATCGATCGGGGCGATATGGAGTCCGCCCACACCGGCGAGCGTGTCGAGGCCTTCGGGACGACCGTCAGTCGACGCGTGAATATCGGTATGGGTATGACGCCTCATCTCATCGAGGGTTCCCGACGACACAGTACGTCCAGCTCGGATAATGCTGACCCGATCGGCCAAGGCTTCGACTTCGGCGAGAATATGGCTGGACAACAAGACCGTCGTGCCATCGACGACCCGCTCACGCACGCTTTCCACAAAGACCTGTTCCATCAGAGGGTCAAGCCCCGAGGTCGGCTCATCGAGGATCAGAAGCTCAGCATCCGATGCCAGTGCCGAGATCAGGGACACCTTTTGACGATTCCCCTTGGAATAGTCACGCGCCTTCTTGGTCGGGTCGAGATCGAACCGGTCGACCAACTCCGCTCGCCGCGTTGGGTTGGGCGATCCCTGAGCTTGAGACAGGATGTCGAGACACTGATTGCCCGACAGATTGGGCCACAGAGTCACATCGCCGGGCACATAGGCCAAGCGACGGTGAAGCTCGACCGCATCGACCCACGGATCGCGTCCGAACAGGCGGATCGTGCCACCGTCGGAGGCCAAGAGACCGAGGATCACCCTGATGGTGGTCGACTTTCCTGATCCGTTGGGACCCAAGAATCCATGGACTTCACCGGCGTTAACCTGGAGGTTGAGACCGTCAAGCGCTGTGAACGAACCGAATCGCTTTTCCAGGCCTTGGATGTCGATCAGCGGTGATGTCATGGGAGCTCCTCGGGTTGTACGGCGGCGTTTGCAGCAACAGCGGTGTGCCAAACACCCAACAGCCAACCGTTGTGTGAGCTGGCCATCACCTTGGTCAACACCAAACAACCATGACTGGCGCGCATAAGGCCTACCTAGTTACCTACGTTGCGTTCACCATCAACATAGGTAGGCCAGGCCCGCTCCACAACCAACACAACCGCGGTCACCCTGGTGTGCCGAGCGGTAGACCGCCCGGCACACCATCGAGCTCAAGCCTCTCGACGGCGACGACGAGAGATCAGGATCAAGAACCAACCGGCCAGCATGGCGGCTAGGCCGATCCCGAGAAGGGGCGCGGTCTCCGACCCAGTTCTTGGCAAGACACGAGGCGGAGGTGGCGACTCACCACAAGCGTCGTCGCTCGTGGAGCCGTTGTCATAGGCGACCTGGGCACTGTTCAACAGACCAGTCCCGGTTTCGCCAACCGACACGACACAGTTGCGGCTCTCAGCAGTAGAGGTCGCCGCGACGACCGCTTCGACCACAACCGTGAAGGTATGGGCGGCACCAGGTGCAAGCACCTGTTCGCCGGCAGTCACCTGAGTGTTGCCAACCCCATCCCACGTTGGATTGACCGCGGCATCGGTGGAGGTGGCCTGGGCCGAGGTCACCATGATCCCAGCACCAAACTGCAGGGTGTCACCGAGCTCATACGGCTCGCTAAACGTCGAGTTGTTAGTGACAACGATCGTGTAGACAATCTTGACCTTGCCGTCACTCAGCGTGGCCACCTGGGCCACCGACTTGTCGACGGCCACATCACCGCGAGCTGTATTGGTGAACCCACAGTCGATTCGGTCACCAGGAGCAACGATAAACCCGTCACCAGCCTGATCGATCGACCGTGGAGCTCCACCGTCAACCGGCACGACCACACATCCCTCATCGGTTGACACCCACCGGGTCCCGGCATCAGCCTCGCTGATCGTGTACTCCACACCGGGAACAAGACCGTTCCACCGGATCTCTTCGGTCGCGGGACCGGTGCCACTGATCGTCTGGGTGGCTTCACCGCCGACAGGGGCGGGATCGATCGTGAAGCTGAACTCCCACGGCTGCTGATTGTCGCCGACCACCGACTTGGTGACCGTGACCGCTCCGAGATCAGCCGTATTGGTGACATCGCAATCGATCGAGTCGCCCGGTTGGATCGTCCACGGCCCAGACGAGGTTGCTGTCATCCCATCAGCTGAGGTCACCGTGCAGGCCATATCAACGGTCCATCCCGCGGGGACCACCTCACTCAAGGTGTAGGTCTCACCAGGCAACAGATCTGTCACCGTGTGGGTCGGTTGAGCCTTGTCCACACTGAACGCTGCCGTCGACGTCACCGGATCACCAATCGCCCATTCGAACGCGAATGACCAGTCAAGATCATCGGCCACATCGACCACCGACTTGGTGAGTTCCAACTGACCCGATGTAGCGGTATTGGTCAGCTCACACTCAATCGTGGAAGCCGCTTCAGCGATGGTGATCTGATACCCATCCAGCGTTGGATCTTCATCGGCGTGAGCGGCGCCCTGAACGGTGCACATCATCTCCGATGCCGACCAGCCATCACCGGGATCAACTTCAGCGATCGTGTACTCCTGATTGAGCACCAATCCGCCGAAGGTCGCTGTGTCGCTACTCGGCCCAGTGCCCGAGACAGTCACCGGAGATGCACCCGACGGATCAGGCGTTAACGAGATCTCGAAACTCCAGCCATAGTCAGCAGCCACATGGGCCACCGACTTCGTCACCTTCAGCTCCGACTCATCAGCGTCATTGACAAAGGTACACGTGACCGTCTGACCAGCATCGGGGGTAAGGCTGATGCCCTCAGCACCGATCTCTTGTACCGGTGTGGTCGAGGAGTCGCACGACACCGACTCGAGTGTCCAGTGCGCTGTCAAGCCCTCGACCAGGGTGTACTCCAGATCAGGAGACACCGTGGTCGACCACGTATTGGTCACCGGTGCTACACCATCATCGGTCAGGCTGAAGGTTTCGTTTACCGTTCCACCGGTCAAGGAATACTCAAACGCCTGACCATCATCAGGCTGGGCATCCTTGATCACCACCAGTGTTGCCCGCTCGGTATTGGTGTATGCACACGTCACCGTTTCACCAGGATCAAGATCGATCGACCCGGTCACCCCGGATACCGATGAACCATGATCAACGGTCGCTCCGGATTCGGAGCAGGTCACCGTCTGGTCATAGGCCGCGTTGGTCAGCTCACTCACCGAATACTGTCCAACCAACACATCGGTCCAGGTCTGGTTGACGGTGCCAGCATCGGGCGGCGAGAGCACAAACTGATCCACTGCGGTGCCGCTGGAATCGTTCCAATCCGAATCGAACGTGAAGTCTCCGCCAGCGCCATCAACGGTCTTGACCACCACGATCGTGCCGCGCTGGGCCGTATTGGTCAGGGTGCACCGAGGTTCAGTCGTGGGATTCTTGGGAATGTCGAAGGTGCCTGTCGCTGAATCAAAATTGTCAACTCCAGTGCACGACAACACCTGGTCATAGATTGCTGCGGCCGAATTCACCGTTTCGCTGACCGCGATGCCGGTTTCGCCCGAGGTGATCGCCACCGTCACCACATCGGTGTCGGTTTCACCTGGCGCTGCAAGATTGTCGCTATCGGCAGTGGCAGTCGCTGGACCAACTGCCACCTTGGTGCCATCCACGGTGATCTTGGCGGTGTCACCAGCCACAGCGTTGATCCATACCTTGTCGACATGCAAGGTCGTGGTCGTCGCAGTATTGGTGATCACACAGGCGACCGACGCTGATGCAGGCATCACCACATCACCGGTCAACCCCGTTCCGGTGATCGGAGCTGGCCACGCGTCCGACGAACACTCCCAGGTGGTGGTGTAGGACGCTGCATTATTGGGGTCCACGGTTTCGCCAAAGCTCACCGTCTCACCACCGCCAACACTCAATGATGCGGTGTGGGCAGTGTCGATGAACTCAGCATTTCCATCAGCAGCTGAGCTCGATGTCGCGCTGTGACCATCGGTACTCAGCGAGAGATCAACCTGGTCCCCGGCCAGAGCACCAACCCACCGCTTGGTCAAGCTCGCCTGGTTGACATCGCGAACATTGGTCCAGGTGCACACCACACGGTCATAGCCGGTGGGCAGTTCCTTCGGCAGAGCCAACTTGCCGGTGAGTTCACCAGGGACATATGACAACACGCCGATCGGATCGCCGATGGTGGCACCGCTCGCAGCCCGGCACTCCAAGGATGTGGTGTAGTTGGCTAGATTCCCCGCAGCCAAGGTCTCGACGAGATCGATCGTCTCACCAGCCCAGAATTCGGTGGTTCCTGATACTGCGTTAGTGCCGTCATAGACACTGAGGTCGATCCCCACAGCCGACTCAGCTCCCACTGCTGTCAGGGTTACATCATCGGTTGATGCTGGATCATTCCAGGTCTTGGCCAGCGCAACCGGGAACATGTTCCGGGTGTTGGTCCAGGTGCAGGTGATGTCTTGGGGATCATCGGTGACTTCATAGTCAGCTTCCAACTCACCCAACGTCCACGTCAAGGTGCCGGTATCGCCGACACAGGTCAACGCTGTCGCCGCATACGACCCCGCGTTCGAACCAGGCAACACTTCGGACAACGACACCGTCTCACCAGCTCGCACCACAAAACTCATCGAATCCGCCGCACCTGCCGGCGACGAATCAAGATACGTATGTGTCCCCGTCTCCGACACCGCCGTCAGAGTCGCACCATCACCATGAGCCGCGTTCAGCCACACCTTGGCAACCGTCATCGTTGCGGTCTTACGCTCATTGACCACATCACACTCGATCGAGTCACCCGGCTCGATCGTCCACGGACCCGCCGAGGTGGTGACGCCACCTCCAGCCGAGGTCACCGTGCAGGTCATCGATGACGACCACCCATCAGGAACCGTCTCGGTCAAGGTGTATGACTCACCTGACACCAATCGATCAAACTCATACACCGTGTTGTCCTGATCGAGCGTGAATGTCTGATCAGCTGTCGCTGCATCATCATCGGACAGGGTGAAGTCGAACGACCAATCACCACTGTGGTTCTTCACCGACTTGGTGACCTTGATCGACCCATCCGATGCCTGGTTGGTGAGTTCGCACTCGATCCTCATCGCCGGTTGGGTGATCGTGATCTGATAACCGTCGGCGATGGGATCTTCGTCGGCGTGAGCGGCACCTTCAGCGGTACACATCATCTCCGATGCCGACCAGCCATCACCGGGATCAACCTCAGCGATCGTGTACTGCTGATTCAGCACCAATCCGCCAAAGGTCGCTGCATCACTGCCCGGCCCAGTGCCCGAGACATTCACCGGCGATGCACCCGACGGATCGGGTGTCAACGAGATCTCAAAACTCCAGTCATAGTCAGCAGCCACATCGGCCACCTTCTTGGTCACGGAGAGCCCAGATCCGACGGCCTTGTTCACAAAGGTGCAGACCACCGTTTGACCAGGAGTCGGAGTAAAGCTCACACCTTCGGCATCGGCCTGCTGCACCGGTGTCGTTGCGACACCGTTCGTGCAGGTCACGCTGTCGAGATCCCAATCGTCCACGAGCTCTTCAACCAGGGTGTATGCCACCCCTGGCGACACTGTTGCCTGCCAGGTATTGGTCGCTGGCACCGCGCTGTCATCGACCAGGCTGAAGGTTTCATTCAGGTCCCCACCGCTCAGCGAGTAGTCGAAAGCTTGACCGCTATTGGGCTGGGCGTCTTTCACCACGACGATATGCGCCTGCTCAACATTGGTGTAGGTACAGGTGACCGTCTCGCCAGGATCAAGATCGATCGAACCGGTCAAGCCCGCAGCAGATGAACCGTGATCAACGGTTGCTCCGGATTCGGAACAGGTCACCGTCTGGCCATAGGCTGCACTGACTCTTTCGCTGACCTCATAGGAACCGGCCAGCACATCGGTCCAGGTCTGGCTCACGGTGCTGTCATCACCAGGTGACAGCACAAACTGACTCACCACAGCACCACCGGAATCGTTCCAATCCGAATCGAAGGTGAAATCGCCACCGCTGCCAACAACGGTCTTTTTGATCACGATCGTGCCCCGCTGAGCGGTATTGATCAAGGTACACGTCAGATCATCGGTGACATCCTTGGGAATATCAAAGGTTCCCTCCAGGTCGGCCGCGCTCCACACCAGATTGTCCACCCCCGGACAGCTCAAGGTCGTCGAATACGCCGCAGCGTTCGCTGCTCCAAGTGTCTCGGCCACACTCACCCCGGTCTCGCCAGCAAACACCGTCAAGGCCACCACAACGCTGTCGGTCTCGTTTGCTGAATCAGCAACCGAGACCTTCGGACCAGCAATCCCTGATTCACCGCTCGCTGTGATCGCCGCGGTGTCGTCCAGCGCTGCGCCAACCCACTCCTTATCAACCTTCAATCTCACCGACCGGCGACTATTGGTGAACACACACTCCAGCCCCTTGGTATCAGGCATCGTCAGAGTGCCGCTGGTCACGCGATCACCGACACGCGTGACAGCTCCTTCTTGCACATTGGTGCCATCGGGGCTCGCACAACGATAGGTCGTACCATAGGCACCGGTTGTTTCGGTCACGTCTTCGTAGATCGTGAACGAATCGCCAACGTTTACGTCGGCAGTTGCCTGGTTGGCGGTGTCATCCAGGTTGGGATCACCGGCCACGGTCGAGCTGGCCGATGTCTCGCCAACGACATCGATGTGGAGCTCAGCCGCATCGCCGGACGCTGCATTCTCCCATGCTTTGTGCAACGTGACTGGGCCAGAGTCACGACGATTGGTCACCGTGCATGTCGCGTTGGCGATGACCGCGGGGACCTGATACGTGAACGACGATCCGCTGGTGACATTCACCGTGCCGACCGGGTCTCCTGCATCATCAACGCACGACACCGTGGAGATGTCGTAATTGCCGACATTGGCAGAGTTGAACAGCTCGGTCACCGTGACCGTCTCACCCGACAGGATCTCAAGGGTCATCGATGCCTGGTTGGGTGCGGTGACATCCAGGTTCGTAGACCCATTGGAGTAGTTGGCCACCAGGGTCGCCTGGTCCCCACCAACGGCGTTATCCCACGCCTTAACCACGTCCAAGCTGGCTGAGGTACGTGTGTTGGTGAACGTGCAGGTAACCGTCTCACCACCCAGACCGCTGGTGTCAAGCGTCCCGGTTGTCTCCCCATCGGTGTAGTCCAACGACCCCTTGTCGCATGTCAACACCCGGTCATACAGACTTGTTGCGCTCAAGGCTTCACTCAAGGTGACCGACGCCCCCGTCGCCACCACCAACTCAGCCGAGTTGTCAGGATCAAGATCGGTCGGATCGGCATCGGGATCACCCAAGTCAACACTCGGAGCGTCGGGAGCAGTCGACGTATCCGACGACATCAACCCGCCTGACTCGGCAATAGCTAACACAGCGGTGTCACCGGCCATCGAATCAACCCACTCTTTTTGCAACACGACGACCGTCTCGGCCCGGTTGTTGAAGTCACAGGTGACGATCGTGCCCTGCTCAACGAGAAAGCTGACTGACTCAGATGCAGCAAACGATTCAACTGTGGTGTCAAGGTTCCCGTCGGGCATGAGGTTTTTGATGGTGCATTCAGCTCCCTGATAGGTGTAGCCGGGACGCTGTGTTTCAACCACATCCATGGTGAGCGAACCAGGTTGAGGGTCGACTTCCGAGCCAAACCGCCACTCAAAATGAGCTGAACCCGAGGTTCCGGTGGTGACACTGACCGGCGAGGTGTTGTCCGCAACGTCGGGGCGAGTCCAATCAACATTTTCTGTTGCACCAGAGATCGTGCCGATGAACTCAAACCCGCTGACCTGGTTGCCACTGGACGTTTCGTAGGTGCCGTCACCGTCAAGATCGACCCGCTTCTTGATGATCACCTCAGGCGCGCACTGAGCGTAGACAGCGGCGCGCAACGAAGTCTCAAGGTCATCGAAGTTGGGCTCGATCATGTAGTCGGAATTGCCAAACGTCTGGCCGGCTGTGGGGAACCTCACGTCGCCAGTGATCCGCTGGAGATTGGTCTCACTGATGTTATTGCCCACACCAACAGCAAACATGTGGCTACCGAGGCCCTTGATGTGGTCAGCCTCATTGATCGCCCGACCGACCGGAGTAACCGCGTTATATCCCGGATGATTGTGGTTCTCACGCGCGTTGGGATTGCCGTCAGTGATAATCATCGTCAACTCGACAGCACCGTCGGCAGGTGGGGGTGAAATCGTATGCGCAGCATGCAAAGCATCATCCCAGTTCGTCATGTTGCGCACTTCATAGTCATCGATGTAGCTGCCAAGCACACCGGTTGCGGCGGTGGTCGAGTCATCGACTGGCACGAAACCGCTCACCTGGTGAGCGTACGAATCAAATCGCACGATGGCCATATTCGACCCCGTGTTGTTAAAGCTGTCGAGAATGGCTCGAAGTGCGTTTCGCACATTGTCTTGGTTCCCGCGCATCGATCCCGACTCATCGACGATCAAAACCACATCGATCGCGCATGACGGAGCAAGCGGGGGATTGTCAATTTCCGATGGGTTGACCGAGCTCCGCATCGCTGCCCTAAGCGGTTCACACAGAATGTCATGGTGCTCCAACTCCTCGGGAGTCATATAGGAACACTCACGGGGCATCCCTGGAGCCGGAACCGGCACCGTTGTTTCAGGAACGGTCTCCGCCGCCGCCATGTTCAGCGGCACCGTTGTCTCAGGAACGGTCTCCGCCGCCGCCATGTTCAGCGGCACCGTTGTCTCAGGAAGGGTCGTCCTTGGCACCGTAGAATCCGGGACACTTGTTGCCACCGGAGCCGAAGTGTCTGGAACTGTTGGCTCGGGGATCGTGGATGCCGACAGTGTTGTCGTTGGAACATCAACCGGATCCTGCTCAGGCACTGTGGTCGGAGGCACCGGTGATTCACTCAGGTCGCTGTGATCGCCAGGATCAGCTCCCGCGGTGCGAGTATCCAATGGCGACACAACAATGCTTGCTGCGAGTACCGATGACGCGACAAGGACGCGCCAAGAGCTGCGCAGAGAGAAGGAACTGGGGAATAGCGTGGTCATGGTGGTCCCAATGTGGTCGTGTGGAACTACTGGCGCTGATGCGCCGATTCCCTAGTTTGGCACCATCGACCAGAGCAATTGCAGCCCGCAGTCAATTATTTGCGGTTTATTTGACGTACCTAGCTTCGACGTATGCGATCCAACTGGCAGTCATCTTTCACGTCAGTGCGCACCTCTCAAGCACGCTCCGCCCCCGACAACCGGTCATCACCGGACGATCAGACACCTCTTGGGCCAACGACTCGCGAAATCAGCACCAACTGATCAGGCCAAAGAGTTGGGGAGGTGATGCCAGTGTCATCACCTCCCCAACTCACTCCTCAGTTGTCAATTGGGTGATTGGGAACTGACTATTCGGCAGCATCGTCGATGGGTTTATACCTCCTGACGGCGACGGCGCGAGAGAAGCAGCATGAATCCACCGGCCAGGATGGCAGCGAATCCAAGCCCCGTGAACGGAACCGTATTGGCTCCCGTCCTCGGCAAGTGAGGCACCTTTGGCGGCGGCGGAGTCCCACAGGCATCGTCTTCGCCAACCCCATTGTCATAGATCACCCGAGCACTGTTGAGCAGGCCCGTCCCGGTTTCACCGGTCGACAACACACAGTTGCGACTCTCTGCGCTCGACCCCGTCGTGATCAGCGCTTCAACCGTAACGGTGAAGGTGTGGGTGCCATTCGGAGGAAGCGCCTGGACGGCGTCGGTGACCGCGGTATCGGTGACCCCGTTCCAATTCGGATTCACCACCGCGTCGCTTGACGTGACCGACGCTGCCACGACCGAGATGCCAGCGCCAAAGTGCAAGGTGTCATCCACGACATACGGCTCGTCCATGTCGGAATCGCTCGTGACGACAAGGGTGTAGACGATCCGGACCTTGCCCCCACCAAGATCGGTCACCCCAGCCACCGACTTGGCGACGCTCAGATCACCTCGGGCGGTATTGGTGAAGTCACAGGCAATGTGGGCTCCGGGGGTAACAGCAAACCCGTCACCAGCATCATCGACCAAGGGAGCCGCACTGCCGTCATCAGCGATGACGACACATCCTTGGCCATCGGACACCCATCGGGTGCCAGCGTCAGCCTCGGTAATCGTGTAGTTCACACCAGGCATCAGCCCCGCCCATCGGACTACCTCGGTCGAGGCGCCAGTGCCAGTGATCGTCTGAGTGGCATCAGCGCCAGCCGGTACCGGGTCAATGGTGAAGCTGAACTGCCAAGACTGATCATCCCCAGCGACGACCTTCTTGGTCACCTCGACCTCACCAGGATCAGCAGTATTGGTCAGTTCACAGGTCACCACCGATGACGGTTCAGCAATGGTGAACTGATACCCGTCGACCAGTGGATCTTCGTCACTCAGAGGCTCGTTCAGATAGGCGCATGTCATCTCGGACGCCGACCATCCCGGCATGGGGACTTCCTCGATGGTGTACTGCTGGTTGAGCACAAGATTGCCAAACCCAACCGTGGTGCTGCTCTCGCCCACACCGGACACCGTCACCGGCGACGATCCCGATGGATCAGGTGTGAGCGCGAGCTTGAATGACCACTCGAGATCGGGGGTGACGTTCTCCACCGACTTGGTCACCGTCAATCCACTCTCACCAGCCTTGTTGACAAAGAGGCAGGTAATCGTCTGCCCGGCATCGGGCCTGATGTCGATGCCCTGACTCGTGGCGTCTTGCACCACCTGAGTTGGAGCATCACAGCCGACACTGGTGAGATCCCAGTTGGGGACATAGTTCTGAATCAGGCGGTACTTGATGTGGGGTGACAAGGTTGTCGACCACGTGTTTGTCGGAGGACTCGCCGGCTGATCAACCAGGCTAAACGTGATGAACAAGCTTCGAGCGCTATATGTCGAACGCTCGAGCAACGACTGCAACGTGTAGTCGAAGACCTGATCGTCATCGGGTTGGCTGTCCTCGATCACGATGAGAGCTGCCCTCTCGGTATTGGTATAGGTACACGTGACGGTTTCACCGTCATCCAGGTCGATATGTCCAGTCATCCCTGATGTCCATGAACCATGATCGACACCGCGTCCCATCTCGGAACAGTTCAAGGTTTGGTCATAGTCTGGAGCGTCGGTTTCAACCACCTGATACGAGCCGACAAGTACATCGGTCCACATCTCGGTGTCAGTACCAGCATCTGGTGGGGACAAGACGAACTGGCCCACTGCGTTGCCGCTTGAGTCAGCCCAATCACCATCAAAGGTGAAGTCTCCACCAGCCCCATCGACAAGCTTGTTGATGATGATGGTGCCTCGCTGAGCTGTATTGGTGAGGGTGCAGCGTGGCTCGACCGTCGGGTTGGTGGGGATGGTGAAGGTGCCAGCATCAGGATCGAGATCGTCAACCCCAGTACACGACAAGACCTGGGTGTAGGTCGCTGTGGTGGAGTTGATGACTTCGCTGACCGAGATGTCTGCCTCACCAGAGGTCACCGTGATGGTCAACACGTCCGGATCGGTTTCACCCGGCGCCGCCACATTGTCAGCATCGGCTGTAGCTGTTGCCGGCGCAACCGGCCGCTTGGTCCCACTCACCGTGATGTCGGCGGTGTCGCCAGCGACCGCATTGACCCATACCTTGTCGATATGGAGCGTGGTGGTCACCGCGGTATTGGTGATCACACACGACACTGCGTCAGATGCCGGCATCACGAATTGGCCTGACGTTCCCGTGCCGGTGACGTCAGCGGGCCACCCAGGTGACGAACACGACCATGTCGTGGTGTAGGACGCGGAATTGTCGGCGTTCAGCTCTTCGGACAGGCTGATCGTGTCACCACCACCAACAAGGGTGGACACCGCGTGGCCGGTGTCGACGAATACCGGTGTTCCATCAGCTGTTGAGGTCGTGGAGTGGGTGTTGCTGGCATCGATACTCAACTCGATATCGGCCTGGTCACCTTGTGGCGCATCGATCCAGCGCTTGGTCAGCGAGACCGTATTGAGGTCCCGTGTATTGGTCCACGTACACAGCACATGGTCGTAGCCATCAGGCAGAGTCGCTGGAAGGGCGAGTTCGCCGGTCAACGCACCAGCGGTGAACGACAGCACGCCGACAGGGTCGCCCACACTGGTACTCGTTGCTGCCCGGCACTCCAATGATGTGCCGTAGGCCGCCACATTCCCAGCGGGGAAGGTTTCAGCCAAGCTGACCGTCTCGCCAGACCAGAACATGGTGGTTCCCGATGTCCCATCGTGACCGTCATACACGCTGAAGTCGATATTTGCAGCCGACTCAGCGCCTGATGCGGTCAGGGTGGCATCGTCAGTCGAGGCCGGATCGTTCCAATGCTTCGCCACCGCAACGGGGATCAGATTCCGCGTGTTTCGGACACAGCACCTGATCCGATCGCCTGGTTGGATGGTCCACGGACCGGTCGACGATGCCGACGACCCATCAGCCGATGTGACCGTGCACCACATGGCCGAGGTCCATCCGTCAGGAACGGTCTCGGTCAAGGTGTATTCAGCGCCGGTCTCCAGCTGAGAAAACTCGTAGCCGGTGTTGTCCTGATCAAGCGTGAACACCTGATCGGCCGTCGCTGGATCATCATCGGCCAGGGTGAAGTCGAATGACCAATCACCGGTGTGGTTTCTCACTGTCTTGGTGACCTTGATCGACCCATCTGACGACTCATTGGCTGCCGTGCAGACAAAACTCATGTCGGGGTCAGTGACCTCGAACTGGAAGCCTGGAGCTGCAGGATCGAGATCGGTCAGCACCGAGGTCGCTGTCGAGCACGCCAGACCACTATTGGTCCAGCCATTCGTTGGCGGGTCCTCGATGAAGGTATAGATCTGGTTGAGCTGCAACCCGGTGATCGTCGTTGGCGACGTCACCGTGGTCGGGCCGGTCCCCGAAAGATCGACCGGACTACCCACCGTGACACCGTTGGAGTCGACGATCTTCACCGTGAACGGACCCCAGGCGTAGTCTGCGGCGACGCCGGTGACCGACTTGGCGACACTGACTCCAGATTCGGCGGCCTTGTTGACCACGGTGCAGGTCGTCATCGTTCCCGGTGACGGCGTCACCGTGATCGTGCCGTTCGCGTTGACCGTGCCATCACTGCTATCGCAACGCGAAGCTGCGGTATCGATCGTCCAGCCAGCCACCGCTGTTTCAGTAATCGTGTAGGTATGGGGCGAACCGGCGCGATTGGCCGCCAACCGTGGCGAGGTCCATTCGTTTGGCGTGGCCGATGCTGGATCATCATCCAGGGTGAAACTTGCAGCTGCATCACCGCTCATGGTGAAGCTGAAGTCTTGAGCATCGTCGGGTCGAGCGTCCTTGATGATCTTGATCACCGCTCGCTCGGTGTTGGTATAGGTACACGTCACCGTCTCACCGTCACGCACCTGAATACTCGCCGTCAGTGTGGCCAGGTCGGTGGTGGTCTGGTTATAGGGCTGGTCCGAGCTGCATGTCAATACCGTGCCGTCATATCCAGGCGTTGGATCAGCCTCAACCAGGGTGTAGCGGCTATCCGGATCAGCCGGCACGACCACGCCATCGAAGGTGGCCGAACCAGCCCCACCGGTGGTGGTGATGTCGAAGTTTGCCGGCGACTGCCAGGCACCAGTGAAGCTAAACGTTCCATCAGCACCTTCGACAAGCTTGTTCACCACGATCTTGCCCCGCTGAGAGGTGTTGGTGAAGGTGCAGGTGATGTTGGAGGCGGGCCCGGTGGGCCGCACCTTGGCAACACGTGCTCCAGCAGCATGAGCGTACTGATCGTCGGGAATCGGATTGCCCTGTTCATCGATACAGGTGAACGAGTCCACCTCATAGCGGCCGGTGTTGGATGAGCCAAGCACTTCTTTCAACACCAGTTGTCCGCCAGCTGCCACCTCAGCGGTGACCACATTGGTGGTGTCCACATAATTCGGCTGCCCCACGGGAACCGTCGATGTCGACCCTCCGGGAGGAGTCGATGCTGCTCCGGTGATGGTGAGCGCGGCGGTGTCATTCTCGATGCCGTTCACCCAGGCCTTCCGCAAGGTGACCTGAATCGGCTCTCGAGTATTGGTGAGCGTACATTCGATGTGTTGACCAGCATCGGTGGTAGCGATCTCCAACATCCACTTGCCAGCCTGACCTACTACCGGCTGAGGAGTATTGGTAGCGCCATCACAGGCCAACGTAGAGGTGTAGTCCACCGCATTGGTCCCGCTCGCGGTTTCGGAAATCACGATCGTGTCGCCAGGCAACGCGCTCGCTGACGGTCCGTTCTGGGTTTCATCAGCAGCGCCGGTTGACGTCACACCCTGGGTGTTCCCGTCAAGGTTGAGGGTGAAGGTGTCACCATTTACCCCGTTGACCCAGTGCTTCTTGAGATCGATTTGGGCCGATCGACCGCTATTGGTGAACGTACAGGTGACCGTCTCGCCAGCGAGACCGGTGGTATCGAGTATCCCGGTTGTCTCCCCAGCGACATAGTCGAGTGAACCTTGGTCACATGTCAGCACACGGTCGTACAGACTGGTGGCGCTCAAGGCTTCACTGAGGGTGACCGATGCCCCGGTTGCCACGACCAGTTCAGCCGAGTTGTCAGGATCCAACATGGTCGGATCGGTCGGATCAACATCAGGATCGGTCAGATCCACGCTTGGCGCGTCCGGAGCGATCGAGGTATCCGACGACGACGTGGTCGACTCGGCAATCGTCAACAACGCACTGTCACCAGTGACTGAATCAACCCACTCCTTTTCCAACACCACCACCGTCTGGGCCCGGTTGTAGGCCTCGCAGGTCACGATCGAACTCTGGCTCACCGCAAACGACATCGCTTCTGACGAGCTGAACTGGTCGGTCGTGAGCTCGATACTGCCATCGCTCAACAACTTCTTGGTGGTGCATTCTGCCCCGTGATAGGTGTAACCGGCGCGCGGCCCCTCGACCACGCTCATCGTGAGCGATCCAGGCTGAGGATTGGCTTCGGATCCGAACCTCCACTCAAACTGCACCGAACCCGAGTTGTCGGTGGTTCCGCTCACCGGTGAGGTGTCATTCGGAACGTCAGGACGCGTCCAGTCAACGGTTGCTGTCGCGTTGGATGTCGTTCCGGTGAACTCAAATCCGCTGACTTCACTGCCGGTATCGGTCTCATAGGTTCCATCACCATCGAGATCAAGCCGCTTGTTGATGATGACCTGTGGGGCACACTGGGCATAGACGGCAGCGCGCAACGATGATTCAAGCTGAGAGAAGTCGGTCTCGATCATGTAGTCGGAGGCACCAAAGGTAGATGAGCCAGGGAACCTAGCATTGCCGGTGATCTTGCGAATATTGGTTTCGCTAATCTGGTTGCCGACCCCGACAGCAAACATGTGGGTTCCCTGATCCTTAATGAAATTTGCTTCATTGACTGCTTCACCGATCGCGGTGCCGCTGGGGTACCCGGAATAGCCCGAATGGGTGTGATCCTCGTAGCGGTTGGGGTTCCCATCGGTGATAATCAGCGTGAGTTCAGTGGTGCCATCAGCAGGGCTCAAGCCGTGCGCTTTGTGGAGCGCGTCGTCCCAGTTTGTCCATCCGCCGGTCCCATAGCCCGAAACATAATTGGCTAGCACTCCGCCGGATCCTGTCGACACATCGTCAACGGTGGTGTACCCCACCTCGACATGTGCACTTGAAGAGAATCCAACGATGGCCATGGTCGTGCCGGTGTTGTTGAATCCATCAAGGATGGCATTGAGGGCGTTGCGCACCTCGGTTTCTTTTCCTTCCATCGATCCTGATTCATCAACGATCAAGACGACATCGATCGCACACGATGGTTCGAGTTCGGGGTTCGATATGGCGGGCATCCTCGAGGCCTGACGAAGGCCCAGCGCTGGCAGCTCACACGAGATGTCGTTGAGTTCCAATTCCGCTGGAGTCATCGATCCGCACTCACGTGGAAGACGAGGGTCGAGAGGAGGAAGGGTTGTGGGCGGAACCGTTGTCGGCGGAAGTGTCGTCGCCGGAGCACTTGGCAGCGCAACCGACGTTGGGGGAAGTGTTGAGTCCGGTACTGTCACTGGAATCGTTGTGTCAACCGGTTCGGGAACTGTCGACACCGGCGCTGTTGTCGACGAAATAACAGCTTCCTCAGGAAGAGTTGATGTCGGCGTTGTTTCCAAAACTGTCGTGCTGACCGCCTCATCCACAAGCGAGGTCGGAGGAGGGTCAGCTTCATTGCCTTGATCAGGGAGCGGATCACCGGGGTCAGCCCCAACAAGGCCACCCCCAAATGGCGCTGGGACAACGCTTGCGGTAATCACCAACGCAGAGAAAAGAACTCGAGACGAAAACCGAGTAATCGCGGCAACGGACGAATGAGCAGTCATGGTGGCCCCGTTTGTTTGCGTGACCGACGGTGTAGTCGGCCGTTTATGTATCTATCTAGCTACCCTTACACGTCTGTTCAGATCAATTCAATTTCAAATGGACGCTTACGCAATTTTTTCGAGCGGGGATCGATCGCTACCTACTGGTCGATTCCTTGGCTTGGTGTTCCGCATGAGCGCCTGCGGTTGATGTTCCATCCCATCGTCAAGCCAACTAGACAAAATGTAATTTGACTTCACATGATCAAGCACTAAGAATGGAATTTTTGGACGCAAGAAAATGTCGTGATGAACACATTGGGTGTGTTGGGGTGCATCTTCTCGCACAATCACCACAACAACCCTGGTAGATCACCATATTTGTCCAAATGCTCGCCCGATCGGCACAACTCGCCCTCAACGATCTCCAGCCCCCAAACGTCTGATCCAGGACAGTGACACGCTGGCGGATTGATCACCGATCCGGAGCGCAATCCAGCTCACGACTGATGGTGGGACCTACCACGCAGTTAACAAAACATAAAGTTCACCACGTATGACGGTTGACCTCGCGAGCTTGGAATGTGCCCCACACCACACGATGAGCAGCCACCAGTTACACCCAATACATCCATTGAAGTGCACTCATATTCCAGCACATGGCTGCATAACAATACCGATGTGGGGGGAGGGCCTTGCCCCCATCCCCCACACTCAGCAGTCGCTTTCGCGACGGCGACGGCGGGAAATCAAGAGTAAGAATCCGCCAGCGATGATGGCGGCAAATCCGATACCCATCAGCGGAGCCGCCTCGGACCCCGTCCTCGGGAGCCGCCGCGCCGATGACGGTGCCGCGCCGCAGGCATCATCCTCGTCAACACCGTTGTCATAGGTGAGCTGGGCACTGTTCGCCAGACCAGTCCCAGTTTCGCCGACAGCCAGCACACAATCACGACTCTCGTCACGTGACGTTGCACTCACCGACGCCTCAACCGACACCGTGTAGGTATGGCGGCCACTAGGCGCAAGGTTCTGCTGACCATTGGTGAGCTCGGTGCTCGTCATCCCGTTCCAGGCGGGATTGATCCCAGCATCGCCCGACGTCACCGATGTCGACAACACCGTGATCCCCTGGCCGAATCGGAGCACATCATCAATGTGGTAGGGCTCAACGAAGGCTGAATCGCTGGTGACCACGATCGTGTATGACACCTTGATCCTGCTGCCCCCAAGCCTGATGATCTCACCGATCGACTTGTCGATCGACAGATCACCGCGAGCGGTATTGGCAAACCCACAAGCGATGTGGTCGCCGGGAGCGACATTCACGCCATCACCCGCATGAGCGATCAAGCTGGACGCACCACCGCGAGCCGGTATGACCATGCAGCCCTGATCCGTGGAGACCCACCGAGGACCGGGGTCGGCCTCGGTCACCCGATAACTCACGCCCGGGGTTAGCCCCGTCCACTGAATCGTTTCCGTCGATGGACCAACCCCAGTGATCGTCTGGGTGGCGTCAGCACCAGCCGGTACCGGATCGATGGTGAAACTGAATTCCCACGACTGATCAGATCGAGCATCGATCTGCTTCGCGACCATGAGTTCACCCGACTTCGCCGTGTTGATGACATCACAGTCGATTGAGTCACCCGGTTGGATCGTCCATGGGCCCGACGACATCGTCGTCGTCCCGTCGGCCGAGGTCACCGTGCAAGCGATATCAGAGCTCCACCCAGCCGGCACCACTTCAGCCAAGGTGTAGGTCTCGCCAGGCAGCAAATCTGTCACCGTCTGGGCCGGCTGAGCCTTATCAAGGGTCACCGAGTCGGTTGACATCACCGGATCACCAGCGGCCAACTCAAACTCAAACGACCAATCAAGATCATCAGCCACATCGACCACCGACTTGGAGATCGTGAGCTCACCGGGATCGGCGGTATTGACTGCCTCGCACGTGATCGAGTCACCCGGTTGGATCGTCCATGGGCCCGACGACATCGTCGTCGTCCCGTCGGCCGAGGTCACCGTGCAAGCGATATCAGAGCTCCACCCAGCCGGTACCACCTCGTTGAGGTGATAGGTCTCACCGGGCAAGAGGTCAGTCAACACCGTCGCTGGTTGGGCCTTGCTGACGGTCACCGAGTCGGTTGACATCACCGGATCACCGGTTGCCAGCTCAAAGTCAAATGACCAGTCTGCTGCTGGGCTCAGCCCGGCCACCGACTTGGTGAGCTCGATCTGGCCGGAGTTCGCTGTATTGGTCAACTCGCAAGTGATAGCTGAACCAGGTTCGGTGATGGTGATCTGATAACCGTCAACGTTCGGATCTTCGTCGGCGTGGACACTGCCGAGATAGGTGCACTCCAGCTCGGACGCCGACCAGCCGTCACCCGGATCGATCTCGTTGATGGTGTATTGCTGGTTGAGCACCAAATCGGTGAAGGTGGCTGTGTCATCGGCCGGCCCGGTACCCGAGACCGTGACTGGGGATGCTCCCGATGGATCAGGCGTCACCGTGATCTGGGCGCTCCACGCATAGTCGGCAGCCACGTTGGCCACATGCTTCGTGACCATCAGCTGAGACTCGTCAGCATCATTCACGAAGGTGCAGGTGATCGTTTGACCAGCATCAGGGGTAAAGCTGACCCCCTCGGCACCAGCCTGCTGCACCGATGTGGTCGCCACACCGGTTGTGCAGGTCACCGAATCGAGATCCCATCGGATCAGCATCCTTGATCACGATCACTGTGGCCCGCTCAGTATTGGTATACGAACACGTCACCGTCTCACCAGCATCCAAATCGATCGACCCGGTCACCGCCGATGCCGATGAACCATCATCAGCGGTCGGACCCGACTCGGTGCAGATCACCGTCTGGTCATAGGCGGCATTGGTCAACTCGCTCACCGAATAGGAACCAACGAGCACCTCAGTCCACGTCTGGCTGTCACTCCCGGCGGTGGGCGGAGAGAGCACAAACTGGCCCACCGCAGCACCACTGGAATCGTTCCAATCCGAATCGAAGGTGAAATCTCCACCAGCGCCATCGACGGTCTTGTTGATCACGATGGTGCCCCGCTGAGCACTGTTGGTGAAGGCGCAGCGTGGTTCGTCTGTGGGGTTCTTGGGAATGTCAAACGTGCCGGCAACAGCGTCGAAGTTCTCCACTCCAGTACACGTCAACACCTGGTCATAGGCCGCGGTAGCTGAATTCACCGTTTCACTGATCGCGATACCGGCTTCGCCGGAGGTGACGGTCACCGTGACGACATCACTATCGGTCTCGGATACCACATTGTTGCCATCAGCGGTCGCTGTCCCCGGCACTGCCGCAACCTGTGTGCCCGACACGGTGATCTCGGCCGTGTCGCCAGCAACCGGGTGCTCCCACACCTTGTCAACATGCAAGGTCGTCGTCACCGCCGTATTCGTGATCGTGCACGTCATATCGAAGGGCTCATCACCCTGGGTATAGGTGGTTGACGTGCCATCAAGGTCGACGATGGTCTCATCGACACCGTCGCCATCGGCGTCACCGACACACGTGATATGTGACGTATACGATGCCGCGTTGGCTGTGGCCAGGGTTTCACCGATAGCTGCCTCAGTGTTGGCATAGATCGACGCCGACACCGACGTGGGCGGCGTCTCCCCCACTGCCGACGTGGCACTGGTGGTCTCCGACGGCCAGGTGGTCACGCTGAGGTCGGTGGTGTCACCGGCCAGACCGCCCACCCAGGTCTTGGTGACGGTGAGCTCAGCCGACCGCAACCGGTTGGTGAAGGTGCAATACACCTCTTCCAAATCGCTCCCCATTGGAGCAGTCCAGGTCTCCGAGGTGGTTCCCGACTGGCTCACGACGGTGTCGCCCGACTCGTCGACACAGGTCAGATCAGCCACATACCCAGCACCGACCGCCTCTGAGATGGTCACGGTCTCACCGGAGAACAGCGTCATCGATCCCGCATCAACACCATCGGCAGCGATATCGGTGGGAGCGGTTGCGGTCACCGACACCGCGGTTTGGCCGGTCTCACCGTCCAGCGCCAGTGTTGCGGTATCTCCACTGGTCACGTGGGCGCCCCATGTCTTACCGATATGGATCATGGCGCTGTCGCGAGTATTGGTCCAGGTGCAGGTCAGATCGGATGGATCATCGCTCACCTCATAGGTCGCTGACAGGTCACCAGCAGTCCACGTCAGGGTCCCGGTATCGCCAACACAGGTCAACGCTGTTGCCGAATACGACCCCGTATTCGCCGCCGCCATGACCTCACTCAACGACACCGTCTCGCCGGACCGCACGATGAAGCTCATCGAATCTGTCGCCCCCGCCGGTGAGGTATCAACATAGGTATGGGTGCCAGTTTCGGAGATTGCTGTCAAACTTGCAGCATCGCCATCGGCGGCATTGACCCAGTTCTTGGCAACAGTCATCGTGGCCGTCTTGCGAGTATTGACCACATCACACTCAATCGAGTCGCCGGGCTCAATCGCCCACGGACCTGCCGAGGTGACAGTGGTGCCTCCAGCTGAGGTCACCGTGCAGGTCATCACCGACGACCACCCATCAGGAACTGTCTCAGTCAAGGTGTAGGTCTCACCAGGCACCAACTGGGTGTTCTGATAGCTCGTCGTGTCCTGGTCGAGGGTGAACTCAGTATCAGCTGTCGCTGGATCACTATCAGCCAGGGCGAAATCAAATGACCAATCATCATCATGGTTCTCAACCGACTTCGACACCTCGATCGATCCCGGATCAGCGGTATTGGTCAACCCACACCGCACCGTCGAGCCGGGCGCGGTAATCGTGACCTGGTGGCCCGGCTGAGTGGTGTCCTCATCGGCATGAGGCTGGCCCAGGTAGGTACAGTTCAGCGCCGATGCGGTCCACCCCGGACCAGGATCAACCTCAGCCACCGTGTACTGCTGCACCAGCGAGATCTGGGCACTCCAGTCATACGATGACGCCACACCGGCCACCGTCTTGGTCACCGTGAGCTGAGATTCCTCAGCATCATTCACGAAGGTACAGGTGATCGTCTGACCAGAATCAGGGGTAAAGCTGACCCCTTCAGCACCAGCCTGCGTCACCGGCGTGGTCGCCGTGTCACACGTCACCGAGTCGAGATCCCAGTTGGACTCCAAGGTCTCCAACACGGTGTAGTCCACATGCGGCGACACCGTGGTTGACCACACATTCGTTGCTGGTGTTGAACCATCGTCAACCAAGCTGAAGGTCTCATTCACCGTCCCACCACTGAACGCATACTCAAACGCTTGATCATCATCAGGATCAGCATCCTTGACCACGATCACCGTGGCCCGCTCAGTATTGGTATACGAACACGTCACCGTCTCACCAGCATCCAAATCGATCAACCCAGTCACCCCCGATGCCGATGAACCATCATCAGCGGCCGGACCCGACTCGGTACAGGTCACCGTCTGGTCATAGGCCGGATCAACGGCTTCAACCACGGTGTAGGCACCCACCAAGACATCGGTCCAAGTCTGAGTGACCGTGCCCCCGTCTGACGGCGAGAGCACCACATCACCGACTGGGCTCCCGAGAGCATCATTCCAGCTAGCGGTGAAGGTGAAGTCTCCACCAGCACCATCAACGGTCTTGTTGATCACAATCGTGCCCCGCTGAGCCGTATTGGTGAACGTGCACCGCGGTTCATCTGTGGGGTTCTTGGGGACATCAAACGTGCCCGCAGCAGCGTCGAAGTTCTCCACTCCAATACACGTCAACACCTGGTCATAGACCGCGGTAGCTGAACTCACCGTTTCACTGATCGCGATACCGGCTTCGCCGGAAGTGACGGTCACCGTGACGACATCACTATCGGTCTCCGACACCACATTGTTGCCATCAGCGGTCGCGATACCTGATGGCGAGGGCGTCACGCCGGTACCCGACACGGTGATCTCGGCCGTGTCGCCAGCCACCGGGTGCTCCCACACCTTGTCAACATGCAAGGTCGTCGTCACCGCCGTATTCGTGATCACACACTCCACCCCATCATCGCGATTGGCACTATCGGTGAAATCAGCAGCACCATCAGCGGTCGATGTCGCCGTGTCGGTCTGAGCACCGACACTCAACGACAACGCACTCTCATCACCAGCCAGTGCTCCAACCCACCGCTTCACCACCGACACCTCATGGGTATCGCGAGTATTCGTCCAGGTACATGTCACGTCCGCAGGATCATCACTGACCTCATACGTGGCTGAAAGATCACCGGTCGTCCACGTCAAGGTGCCCGTATCACCAACACACGTCAACGCTGTCGCCGAATACGACGCCGCATTCCCCGCCGCCATGACCTCAGACAACGACACCATCTCACCGGAGAACACTGGGAAGCTGATCGAATCACTTCCACCTGCTGGAGAAGAATCGATATAGGCAGATGACCCAACTTCGGAGGTCGCCCCGATCGTGGCGCTATCACCAGATGCTGCGTCGACCCACTCCTTGCGCAGCGTCATCATGGCTCGCCTGCGGGTATTGGTGATCGTGCAGGCCACATCGACCGGGGTGTCACCGGGGGTGTAGCTGGCCGAGGTGCCGTTCTCGTCGACCACGGTTTCATCAACGCCATCACCATCCACATCGCCCACGCAGGTGATGTGGGACGCGTACGAGCCGGTGTTGGCTCCAGCCATCGTTTCGCTGATGGCCACCTCAGTATTGGCATAGATCGACTGGGACACCGACGTGGGTGGTGTCTCCCCCACCGTTGATGTTGCCGTGTCAGTACCGGCCTGGGCCGATACAACACTCAACTCGGTGGCATCACCAGCAGCACCGTTCACCCAGGTCTTGGTGACGGAGAGATCAGCCGACCGCAACCGGTTGGTGAAGGTGCAATACACATCCTTCGGATCAGCGACACTGGGAACTTGGTGCAGGCCCGAGGTGGCATCGCTCAATGCCAGCACGGTGAGACCCGACTCGTCGACACAGGTCAGATCGGACACATATTCCGGATCGACCGTCTCCGAGATGGTCACGGTCTCACCGGAGAACACCGTCATCGATCCCGCATCAGCACCATCGGCAGCGATATCGGTGGGAGCGGTTGCGGTCACCGACACCGCGGTTTGGCCGGTCTCACCGTCGATGCCGAGCGTTGCGGTATCGCCGGTATTGACGTGGTCGCCCCAGTCCTTGCCGACATAGAGCATCGCACTGGTCCTGGAGTTGGTCCAGGTACAGGTCAGATCGGATGGATCATCGCTCACCTCATAGGTCGCTGACAGATCACCAGCAGTCCACGTCAGGGTCCCGGTATCGCCGACACAGGTCAGCGAGGTTACCGAATACGACCCCGTATTCGCCGCCGCCATGACCTCACTCAACGACACCGTCTCGCTGGCTCGCACCGTGAAACTCATCGAATCTGTCGCCCCCGCCGGTGAGGTATCGACATAGGTATGGGTGCCGGTCTCCGACACCGCACTCAAACTTGCAGCATCACCATCGGCAGCATTGACCCAGTCCTTGGCAACGGTCATCGTGGCCGTCTTGCGAGTATTGACCACATCACACTCAATCGAGTCGCCGGGCTCAATCGCCCACGGACCTGCCGAGGTCGTCGTCGCTCCACTAGCCGACATCACCGTGCAGGTCATCACCGACGACCACCCATCAGGAACTGTCTCAGTCAAGGTGTAAGTCTCACCAGGCACCAACTGGGTGTTCTGATAGCTCGTCGTGCCCTGATCGAGCGTGAACTCAATATCAGCTGTCGCTGGATCACTATCAGCCAGGGCGAAATCAAACGACCAATCATCATCATGGTTCTCAACCGACTTCGACACCTCGATCGATCCCGGATCAGCTGTATTGGTCAACCCACACTGCACCGTTGAATTCGGTTCAGTGATCGTGACCTGATGACCAGCCCGGTTGGCATCTTCATCGGCATGAGGCTGCCCCAGATAGGTGCAGGTCATCGCCGATGCGGTCCACCCCGGACCAGGATCAACCTCAGCCACCGTGTACTGCTGATTCAACACCAGGTCGTCAAAGGTCACCGTCTCAGCACTATTGCCGGTCCCCGACAGGGTCACCGGAGAGGCTCCTGCCGGATCAGGGATCAAGGAAATCTCAACGTCCCAGCCATAGGCAGCGTCCACACCTTCAACCGTCTTGGTGACCGTGAGCTGAGACTCGTCAGCATCATTCACGAAGGTACAGGTGATCGTCTGACCAGCATCAGGGGTAAAGCTGACCCCCTCAGCACCAGCCTGCGTCACCGGTGTGGTCGCCACACCGGTCGTGCACGTCACCGAATCGAGATCCCAGTTGGACTCCAAGGTCTCCAACACGGTGTAGTCGATGTCAGGATCAGCATCCTTGATCACGATCACTGTGGCCCGCTCAGTATTGGTATACGAACACGTCACCGTCTCACCAGCATCCAAATCGATCGACCCGGTCACCCCCGATGCCGATGAACCATCATCAGCACCCGCACCCGACTCGGTACAGGTCACCGTCTGGTCATAGGCCGCATTGGTCAACTCAGCCACCGAATACTGACCGACCAACACCTCAATCCAGGTCTGACTCACCGTGCCCCCATCGGCCGGCGACAGCACAAACTGGCCCACCGCAGCACCACTGGAATCGTTCCAATCCGAATCAAAGGTGAAGTCTCCACCAGCACCATCAACGGTCTTACTGATCACAATCGTGCCCCGCTGAGCCGTATTGGTAAGCGTGCACCGAGGCTCATCTGTGGGGTTCTGGGGGATATCAAACGTGCCCGCAACAGCATCAAAATTGTCCACCCCAACACACGACAACACCTGGTCATAGACCGCGGTATTCCCGACACCAAGGGATTCAGACACCGACATACCGGTCTCCCCCGAGGTCACCGCCACCGTGACGACATCACTATCGGTCTCTGACACCACATTGTTGCCATCAGCAGTCGCCGTCCCCGGCACCGCCACAACCTGCGTACCCGACACCGTGATCTCGGCGGTATCGCCAGCCACCGGGTGCTCCCACACCTTGTCAACATGCAAGGTCGTCGTCACCGCCGTATTGGTGATCACACACTCCACCCCATCATCGCGAGGCATAGCAAAACTCCCAGCAAGACCGGCACCGGTGACATCATCAGTCCAGCCTTGGCACTATCGGTGAAATCAGCAGCACCATCAGCGGTCGATGTCGCCGTGTCGGTCTGAGCACCGACACTCAACGACAACGCACTCTCATCACCAGCCGGAGCTCCAACCCACCGCTTCACCACCGACACCTCATGGGTATCGCGAGTATTGGTCCAGGTACATGTCACGTCTTGCGGATCGTCACTGACGTCATACGTGGCCGAGAGATCACCGGTCGTCCACGTCAAGGTGCCGGTATCACCAACACAGGTCAACGCTGTCGCCGAATACGACCCCGCATTCGCCGCCGCCATGACCTCACTCAGGGAGACCGTCTCGTTGGCTCGCACCGTGAAACTCACCGAATCGGTTGCCCCCGCCGGTGAGGTATCGACATAGGTATGGGTGCCGGTCTCCGACACCGCACTCAAACTTGCACTATCACCAGGCGCCGGATTGGCCCAGTCCTTCTCAACGGTCATCGTGGCGGTTTTGCGAATATTGATCACCGAACAGACAATCGAATCACCAGGCTCAATCGTCCATGGAGCACCATCGGCATACACCTGACCGTTCGCTGAGGTCACCGTGCAGGTAGAGATCGTGTCCCATCCGGGAGTCGAGGTCTCCGACCAGGCATAGGTCAATCCTGGGATCAACTGGGCGTTGTGATAGCTCGGGTTGGCCTGATCGAGGGTGAAGTTCTGGTCCGGTGTCGCTGGGTCATCATCCGACAGGGTGAAGTCGAAGGACCAATCATCATCATGGTTCTGGACCGACTTATTGAACCTCACCTCACCCGGCGTGGCGGTATTGGTCAACCCACACTGCACGGTTGAATTCGGTTCAGTGACCGTGACCTGATGACCAGCCCGGTTGACATCCTCATCGGCATGAGGCTGCCCCAGATAGGTACAGGTCAACTGAGAAGCGGTCCACCCCGGACCCACCAGCGAGATCTGGGCACTCCAGTCATACGATGACGCCACACCGGCCACCGTCTTGGTCACCGTGAGCTGAGATTCCTCAGCATCATTCACGAAGGTGCAGGTGATCGTCTGACCAGAATCAGGGGTAAAGCTGACCCCTTCAGCACCAGCCTGCGTCACCGGCGTGGTCGCCGTGTCACACGTGACCGAGTCGAGATCCCATCCCGTGACCAGATCCTCAACCAAGGTGTACTCAGTATCGGGCGACACCGTGGTCTCCCACCGATTGGTCGCCGGCGTCGACCCATCATCAACCAAGCTGAACGACTCATTGACCGTCCCACCGGTCAACGAATACTCAAACGCTTGATCATCATCAGGATCAGCATCCTTGATCACGATCACCGTGGCCCGCTCAGTATTGGTATACGAACACGTCACCGTCTCACCAGCATCCAAATCAATCGACCCAGTCACCCCCGATGCTGATGAACCATCATCAGCAGTCGGACCCGACTCGGTACAGGTCACCGTCTGGTCATAGGCCGCATTCGTCAACTCAGCCACCGAATACTGACCAACCAAGACATCAGTCCACGTCTGACTGTCACTCCCGGCAGTAGGCGGAGAGAGCACAAACTGGCCCACCGCAGCACCACTGGAATCGCTCCAATCCGAATCAAAGGTGAAATCTCCACCAGCACCATCAACGGTCTTACTGATCACAATCGTGCCCCGCTGAGCCGTATTGGTGAACGTACACCGAGGCTCATCTGTGGGGTTCTGGGGAATATCAAACGTGCCCGCAACAGCATCAAAATTGTCCACCCCAACACACGACAACACCTGGTCATAGACCGCGGTATTCCCGACACCAAGGGACTCAGACACCGACATACCGGTCTCCCCCGACACGACCTGAAGAACCCCAACATTGTCATCCAGCTCGCCCGGTGCCGGAACATTGTCACCGTCAGCGGTAGCGAGGGTGACAGCCCCAAAGAAATGAGAGGGGCCGAACGAGACCGATGCAGTATCTCCAGCAACGGCGTTGATCCATACCTTGTCAACATGCAAGGTCGCCGTCACCGCTGTATTGGTGATCACGCAGTCAACATCCTCAGCTGCCGGCATGGTAAAGCTCCCAGCGGTGCCGGTACCGGTGACATCATCAGTCCAGCCACTCGATGAACACACCCACGATGTCGTATACGACGACACGTTCGCCCCCGGCAGGGTCTCGGAGAAGTTCACCGTGTCACCACCGCCAACACTCAAGGACGCCGTGTTGGCACTATCGGTGAAGTCAGCAGTTCCATCAGCGGTCGATGTCGCCGTGTCACTCTGACCGCCAGCGTTCACCGACAGATTGGCCTGTTCGCCAGCCAACGCGACAGTCCACCGCTTCACCACCGACACCCCATGGGTATCGCGAGTATTGGTCCAGGTGCACCGCACCCGGTCGTAGCCGGCGGGCAGGGTTGCTGGCAGCGTCAGCGCGCCGGTCAGGTTGCCAGCGGTCGTGGTGAGGGTTCCCACCGGATCGCCCACAGCGGTAGCGGTTGCCGCCCGACACTCCAATGAGGTGGTGTAGTCGGCGGCATTCCCGCTCGGCAAGGTTTCGACCAGATTGATGGTCTCCCCCGACCAGAACGAGGTGGTTCCCGAAACACCATCATTGCCGTCATACACCGTGTAATTGATCGTTCCCAGCGACTCATCGCCCGTTGCTGTCAAGGTCGCGTCATCGGTCGAGGCGGGGTCAGCCCAGGTCTTGGCAACTTCAACCGGTATTTCATCGCGGGTGTTAACCACCGAACAACTGATCACATCACCGGGTTGGATCGTCCACGGACCAGTCGACGGAGCGCCTACACCACCGGCCGGGGTCAATGTGCAGGTCGTCGCTGAAGTCCATCCCGGCGGCACCGTCTCGGTCAAGGTATAGGTTTCACCCGGCAGAAGCTGGGCATTCTGATAGCTGGTGGTGCCCTGATCGAGGGTGAACTCGATATCGGCTGTCGCTGGATCAGTATCAGCCAGGGCGAAGTCGAACGACCAATCACCGGCGTGATTTTGAACCGACTTCGACACCTCGATCGAACCATCCGAGGCTGTATTTGTCGCCGTGCATGCGATCTGCATCGCCGGCTCGGTCACCTCGAACTGGAATCCAGGAGTTGCCGCATCGAGATCGGTCAGTGTTGAGGTGCCATCGCTACACGTATAGAGCGGGGTGGCCCATCCGGCACCAGGGTTGTCTTCGATAACGGTATAGGTCTCATTGAGCTGCAAGCCACCGATCGTGGTCGGTGAGGTCACCGTGCTCGCTCCCGTTCCCGAGATATCGACTGGGCTCCCAACCGTGTTCCCGCCAGCGTCGAGGATCCTCACCCTAAACGGACCCCACCCATAGGTTGCATCGACATTGGCAACCGCTTTCGACAGGATCGCTTCCGACTCGGCAGCGGTATTGACCACGGTGCAGGTGGTCACCGTTCCTGGGGAGGGCTGGACGGTGATGGTGCCATCAGGATTGACCGTGCCATCACCACTACTGCAACTTGAGGCCGCAGGATCGATCGTCCATCCGGCGACCGCGGTCTCAGTGATCGTGTAGGAGTGCGATGCTGAGGGCGAGTTCGCCGGAAGCAGGGGGGATGTCCAGGTGTCGGGGGGCGTGACCGATCCGGGATCGTCATCGAGGGTGAAGGTTGCCGTGGCATCGCCAGACATCGAGAACCCAAAGTCTTGGTCATCATCGGGCTGGGCATCCTTGACGATCCTGATCGCTGAACGCTCGGTATTGGTATAGGTGCACGTCACCGTTTCTCCGGCCCGGAGCTCGATACTGGCCGTCAGCATGGCCAGGTCGGTCGTGGTGGTGTTGCCGGCTTGGTCTGAGCTGCACGACAGGACCGTCCCGTCATACGACGCGGTGGGGTCAGCTTCGACCAAGGTGTACCGGCTGTTCGGATCGGCGGGAACGATCACGTCGGTGAAGGTCACCGTCCCGGACCCGGATGTGGTGGTGAGGTCGAAGCCGGCTGGTGTCAGCCAGTCTCCGGTGAAGCCGAACGTTCCGTCAGCGCCCTCGACAAGTTTGTTGACCACGATGGTGCCGCGCTGGGCAGTGTTGGTCAAGGTGCAGGTCACGTCACTGGTGAGATCTTGGGGAACGTCAAAGCTTCCCGACCTGGTGACGGAATCCCAGGTCACATTGTCTACCCCGGGGCAACTCAAGGTGGATACATAGGCGGCAGTATTGGTGGTGGCCAGGGTTTCGGAGATCGTTACTCCGGTTTCGCCGACGAGGAGCACCATCGAGGCGACATCATCGTTGTCGTCAGGGGTATCAGCGATACTCGGGTTCGGCCCCTCGGTCTGCAAGGTCGCGGTCGTCGTCACCGCTGTCGAATCGCCGACAACAGCATCGGCCCATTGCTTTTCTACGAAGAAATTGACTGAGCGACGAGTATTGGTGATGGCGCAGTCCAACCCGTTGGTATCGGGCATGGTGAGGGTTCCACTGGTGGCGGTACTACCGGTTCGGACGGCAATTCCTTCTTGCACATTGGTTCCGTCAGGGCTCTGACACCGATAGGTCGCGTCATATGCCCCGGTGGTCTCGGTCAAGATCTCCGAGATGGTGAACGCATCGCCAACACCGATATTTGCTGTCGCCTGATTGGCGGTGTCGTCCAGGTTGGGATCACCGGCCACCGTCGATGTTGCTGGGGTTTCACCGGTGACATCAACATGAAGCTCAGCGCTATCTCCTGAGGCCGCATTGACCCAGGTCTTATGCACGGTGACCAGGCCGGTGGATCGGCTATTGGTCAGGGTGCAGGTGATCATGCTCCCCTGATCGGCAGCGACAACGTCAAGTGTCCAGGTTGCCGGCTGGCCACCAACCGGTTGAGGTGTATTGGTGGCCCCTGGACACGACAAGGTTGAGGTATAGGTCCCGGTATTGCCACCGGCGGGCGTCTCCGACATGGTGATCGTTGAGCCGGCGGCGACGGCGCTGATCGGGCCGACCTGGGTTTCATCGGCAGCCCCGGTGGATGTCATCACCTGGGTGCTGCCATCGAGATCGAGGGTGACGGCATCACCGCTCACCCCGCCCATCCACCGCTTGTCGAGGTGAACGGTCGCTCCCGATGGGGTATTGGTGAAGGTGCAGGTGACCGTTTCCCCAGCTAGCCCGGTGGTATCGAGCTGCCCGGTCGTCGTGCCCGGAATATGGGTGACCCCACCCTGATCGCAGGTCAGGGCGGGGGTGTAGAGGCCCGGATGGCTAACGACTTCGCTCAGGTTGACAATGGACCCAGCGGTGACCATCAATTCAGCAGAGTTGTCACTATCAAGAATGTTTGGATCGGTGGGGTCGACATCGGGATCGGTGAGATCGACAGTTGGCGCATCGGGGGCGGTGGAGGTATCCGAGGTCGCCACCGATGTTGGCGGCGTCGTCCACGAGAGCTGGAAATTGTCGATCCTCACCCATTCGTACCATGCCCACGCTCCAGACTGTCCGGGCCGAAAGCCCACATTGGTGATACTTGGAGCGATTGCTGCTGGGATGGTGTAGACAAATGAGCCTGAACCACTATTTGGTGGGAACTGAATCAAGGTTTCCGGCACGCCGTTCAAGATGAGATAGATCGATTCTGCTGACTGATTTGCGTATGATCTCCAGTCAAAGGTAATGGTCACATCACCGACCGATGAAGTCAGATCCACGTCTCGGGTAATTGTCCGCGTGGAAAGATTATCGAGATCCAGCAGCTGGAGATATCCCGAGACGATTTGGATCCGCCCGTTTGACAGACTGTTTGAGCCGTCATTCGTCTCAATCCATGGATCAGTCCAGGCCTCACTGCCATCAGATCCGTACCCATTCCCCGGTGTATTGAACTGATCGAGATAATTGTGGGTTGCTGCTGCACTTGATGTCGAGATGCCCAAATCGGCGGTATGCCCTGGAGTGCCACCTACCCACTTCTTCTCCAACACCACCATCGTTTCAGCGCGGTTGTAGACATCGCAATTGACAATGGTGCCGGTGCTGACATCAAACTCCAGCGGATCTGTGGGCGAGAAACTCGTGTTGTTCACCGTATTGTTGCCGGAAGCATCTACTGTGCTGGTCTCACAATCCGCGCCTTGGTAGGAATATCCAGGAGGGACGTCTTCTTCCAATGCCACCGTTGCCGATCCGGTCAGCGGATTGGCGACCGACCCAAACTTCCACTGGAACTGGGTAGAACCGCTGGTGTCGGTGGTCTGCGTCTCTGGAGATGAGTTGTTCGGTGCGTCTGGGCGTACCCAATCCACTGTCTGTGTCGGGTTCGAGATCGTGGCCGTGAAATCGATACCACTGACCGCGCTACCGCTGGTCGTCTCATAGACGCCATCGCCATCAGCATCGATCTTCTTGGTGACATTGACTTCGGGAGCACACTGATTGTGTGCCGCTGCCCGCACAGCGTTAGCAAGCTGGGAGATATTTCCCTCAATCATGTAGTCGGAATTGGCGAAGGTCTGGCCGTCTACTGGGAACCTGACATCGCCAGTAATCTGTTGAATCTCCGTCTCATAGGACGCTCCACCAACACCAACAGCAAAGATATGGGTGCCGTTGTCCTTAATAAACTCAGTCTCGTTGATCGCCGCCTGACTATGTGCCCAACTCGCGGAGTTGTTTTCGGCGTAGTAGCCCGCATGGTTATGGTATGAACGAACGGTTGGTTCACCATCGGTGAGGACGATCATGAGATCGGTTTGACCGATCCCGTGAGCAACATGAAACGCGTCATCCCAGTTGGTTGAACCGCCCACGCTGTAGCCGTTGACATACGAGCCCAAGACCCCTGAAGCACCGATCGTCTCATCGTTCACGGGAACAAATCCGGTAGCTACCGATGCAGACGTGCCGAATTCCACGATGGACATATTTGATCCGGTATTCCGATACGCCCGCAATAGCGCAGTCAGCGCTTCCTTCATCTCCTCTTCCTGGCCGCCCATCGAACCCGAGTGATCGACCACCAGGGTGACGTTCATGCCACACGATGGCGCAAGCGGTGGGTTGGCGATCTGGGATGGGTTGACCGGCCCTCGTGTCTGGGGCTGGGGCGGGACACACGCGATGTCGTTCTCCAGCAACTCCTCAGGGCTCATATAGCTGCACTCGGGAGGCAGGCTCGGATCGAGTGGTGGCTCGGTGGTGGTCGGCACGGTTGAAGTGACGGGAACCGTTGACGTTGAAGGACTGGTTGAGGGTGTGGGATCACTCGATACTGGTGTCGAATCGGGAGTGGTTGAGGACGGGGAAACCGTGGCTGGCGCCGAGGACGAAGGGGCGACGGTGGACGTGGTCGGAGACGTAGTTTCGGGGTTCTCAGTAGTTTCGGGGTTCTCAGTAGTTTCGGGGTTCTCAGCAGGGACGGTCGTTGACGGTATTGACGAGCTGGGATCGCTTGTCGGCGGTTCACCAGGTGCCGCCAATGCCGGACTCTCGCCCAGTGGTGATGGTGCCACAGCAGCCAGGATCACCAGGGCAGAGATCACCACGCGAGGGATGAGGAGTGTGGAATGTCGAGTTGTCATCATGATCCCGTCATCGATACTTCTTGACATGGAGGTCAAGCCCCAAACGTGCCAGTAAATCAGTGTCGCACAATTCGCCGAGCTACACCATGTTTTTCGTGGTTGACCAGCACGGAGAACGAACGCGCTGATCAAGCCTCAACCTAAAGTTGAGGCACAAGATGGGATGATGTGCGCTTGTCTCGTTTGTCCACGTCGACTCTGGCACCCCGTCCGCCTGACGAAACGGTCTTGCTCTCTCACCACCGAAGCGGCACGATCGGTGTCAGCAGACCCGTGGCTTCACCCCTCTTGGCGTCGGCGACGAGAGATCACCATCAATGACCCACCGGCAACGATCGCGAGCATCCCGATGTGAGTGAACGGCGACATCGTCGAACCGGTCCGCGGCAAGGCCCGGCCGGGAGGAGCAGCACAGCCCGATGACGCCGCCACATAGGGAACCGTAGCGGTCACACCATCGCCAATCGAGAAGGTCACTGTCACCCCATTGAGCGCCCACTCAAACCCATCATCGCCTCGGAGCCATCGTCCGTCAGACTGGCGAATCCAACCCGGCCAATCGGGAGCCGTTGATGCACCAGGCCACGCGATCTGACCAGTCAGGGGCTGATCAGCAAAGACGAGCTGAGATCCGTCGGGAGCGGTGATCGTCATGGTCATCGTGGTCGGGGCCGAACCGGGCACCGTCACGGAGTACCCGAGATGGGGGATGCCCCCAAGACAGACCCCACCGACGGAGCGCACTGTCGGCACTTCCGTCGTTGGCGGCACATCGGTCGTTGGCGGCACATCGGTTGTCGGCGGCACATCGGTTGTCGGCGGTACATCGCCTGAATCACGACGATTGATCACCGTGCAGGTGATGTCTTCGAGAGCGTTTGGCATCGCGTAAGTAAATGACGACCCACCGGTGATGATGGCTACACCTACTTCGCTCCCGGTGCCGTCCACGCACGACACCGCGGAGATCTGATAGTTGCCAGCATTGGATGAATCGAACGACTCGGTCACCGTGATGTTCTCTGTGGGCATCACCTTGATGACCGCGGAAGTCTGGTTCGGGGCCGCGGCATCGAGGGTGCTGTTGCCATCGGCGTGGGTGATGCTCAAGCTGGCACGGTCACCGGGCACCGCGTCCTCCCACTCTTTGATGATCGTGAGGTCGCTGGCCCGTCCGGTATTGGTAAAGGTGCAGGTCACGATCTGACCAAAGAGGCCGGTGGTGTCAAGCTGAGCGGTTGTTGCCCCAGGGGTATAGGTCAGTGCCCCGGCATCGCACGTCAAGCCAGCGTCATACAGCCCAGGGTGGCTTACCAGCTCGCTGAGCTCGACCACCGATCCGGTCACGACGGACAACTCGGCCGAGTTGTCGTCATCGACGAGGCCAGGCGTGTCCGGATCGCTATCGGGATCGGTGAGGTCGAGGCTCGGCGCACTCGGAGCAGTTGAGGTATCGGTGGTTGCCGATGGTGCTGGTGGAACGGTCCAGGAGAGCTGGACATTGTCGACCGCAACGAACTCTCCCCGTTGCCATCGTCCGCTGTCCCCTCGCATGAACCCGATCTGGGTGATGCCAGGCGCATCCGCAGCAGGGATCGTATACGTGAAGGTGCCCGACGACGATCCCGAAGAAAACGTCATGATGTCGACCGGGGCCCCATTCAGGGTGACAGCGACCGACTCTGGCGAACTGGTGTTTTCGGCTCGCCAATCAAAGGTCATGGCCACATCGCCGATCGATGACGACAGGTCGACCTCGCGGGTCACCGTCTCGGCGGGATCGTCATCCCATTCCCTCATCATCAATTCGCCAGCTTCAATACGGAACTTGCCCGTTGCCAAGCTGTTGGTACTCGTGTCTCCGGTCTCCACCCAGGTTGTTGTCCAAGCCACGTTTCCGTCGGAGCCGGTTCCCACGCCATCGGTGGTGAACCGGTCAAGATAATTCCTGGCGAGCGGCAATCCGGGCTGAGAGATGTTCAATACCGCAGTGGTGCCAGCGACCGAGCTCTCCCATCGCTTGGCGAGCACGATCAGGGTGTCGGCCTGATAGTAGGTATCGCAGGTCACCATGGTCGATTGATCGAGATCAAGGCTGATCAGATCGGACGGGTTGATCGTGAGCTCAGTGCCCGACGCGCCTCCGGAACCGTCAACCCTGGTGAGGGTGCAGTGAGCACCTCGATAGGCATAGCCTGCCCGAGCGCGAGGATCGACCGTCGCGGTCAGTGACCCGGTTTGGGGCGCAGACACGGACCCGAACTTCCATTCAAACTGGGTTGCACCAGTGGTATCGGTAGCTCGACTCACCGGAGTTGAGTCGGCAGGAGCAGTGGGGCGAATCCAGGTCACCGAATTACCTGCGGGGGCAATACCCGACATCGCCATCTCATACTCAAACCCACTGGCCTGAGACCCGTTGGTGGTTTCATAGATCCCGTCCCCATCCATGTCGACATTGGCTTTGACGATGACCTGAGGTCCGCATTGTTCGAACAGACCTCGACGGATCACCGGCTCAAGATCAACAAAATCCGTGCTGATGGCATAGTCAGAGTGGGAGAACGGCTGGCCCGCTGTTGGATACTGGACCGGGCCAAACGCTGCTTCGATCGAACCTTCCAAGACCGATCCCCCGATAGCCAGTGCAACCACATGGGTGCCTTGGGAACGAATATGGTCGGCTTCATCAACCGCATGACAGAGCGAATCGGTGAACGCTGAGCCCGTCGGCGGCTCACACGACATCAGGTGGGTATGGGATTCATGGAGCTGGGGACGGCTATCGGTGATCATGACCACCAGATCGGTCGTCCCATCAGCTGGTGAGACCGAATGTGCGAGATGAAGGGCCTCATCCCAGTCGGTTTCTCCGGCGGTGTCGTAACTGTCGACATAGCTACCGAGTGTTCCGCTGACCGCAATCGTTGAATCGTTGACCTCAACAAAGCTGTTTTCCAGATCTGCCGAACCAGCAAATGAGGTAATCGCCAGGGTGGAGCCAGTGTTGTTGAGGGTGTTCAAGACCGCCCACATCGCGTCTTGCACTTCTCCTCGTTCGCTTCCCTGGATCGAGCCAGATTCGTCAACCACCATCATCACGTCGAGGGCACACGATGAGGCCAGGGCAGGATTGGCAACCTGGAATGATGGATCACTTCGGGTCATCATGAGTGGAGCCGATACCGGAACCGGCACGGTGGTCGGCGGCGTCGACGGTGGGGTCGATCCCTGAACCGGTGCTGGTGTCGTCGACGAGGACACCCTTGTTGGCGTTGTCGATGGGCTGGGCGTGGTTGCCGATGGACTGGGCGTTGTTGTCGGAACAGTCTCTGGCGTTGGTGGCACCGATGACGTTCCCGATTCAGCGCCGTCGGCCACGATTGGGCCGGAGCTGGCAAGGACCAGGGTGACAGCGAACGCCGCGGCGATCAGGAGGCGACGCGACCCGACGCGTGATGAGGAAAACGTAAGCATGCTGGCTCTGAGCTTGATGATCATGAGCCCCTCGGGCGCGAACGCTCACCGGGGCGTGTGGAACTCGTGCGACATTAGCACACAGCATCGCCAGCTCGTCCGGCCCTGAGATGCTCTGCCCTCGATGCCATTGACGAGCACACAGCGCGACGATGGATACCGCTGCGAGAGCCAGGCAACGTGCCTGGTTCTCAGGGGTGTGACATCAGCGATGCCAACTCTCGATCTAGCGAACGGGTTCGCACCACTGCCGGTAGGCGTCGATCTCGCCCCGGACTGCCTTGGCATAGGTCGTGGCAATCGCCAGCGTCTTGTCACCAGGGCACGGAATGGTCCGATCATCGATCGAATTGACTGCCGAAACCTCGGCCGCTGTGCCAACCACGAACATCTCATCGGCGATATAGACATCGGCTCGAGCAAGATTGTCGACCACGACCTCGATCCCAAGATCGGCGGCAATCCGCATCACCGTGTTCTGGGTGATGCCCTCCAATGCCCCGGCTGATTGGGGTGGGGTGATCAGCTTGTTGTGGCGAGACACGAACACGTTCTCGCCGGTGCATTCGGCGACCAGTCCCGACGGCGCCAACATCAAGGCCTCGTCATACCCCGCCCGTAGGGCCTCCATCTTGGCCAATGCCGAGTTGACATAATTGCCGACCGTCTTTGACGCCGGCGGCATGATGTTGTGGTCGTGGCGGGTCCACGACGAGGTCTTCAACCGAACGCCCTTGGTGACCGCATCATCACCCAAGTACGCCCCCCACGGCCAGGCAGCGATCGCCACATCAAGCCGACAGGACAAGGTGTTGAGCCCCATCTCGCCATAGCCGCAATAGGCAAGCGGGCGGATGTAACACGAATCCAGCCCGGTCGACGCGACGGTCTGCTTGGTGGCCTCCACCAGTTCATCGACCGAATAGGGGATCTCCATGCCCAGAATCTGAGCTGAGTTGTGAAGACGTTCGATGTGCTCGGTCAAACGGAAAATGGCTGGCCCATCAGCGGTGGCATAGGCCCGAATCCCCTCGAATACCCCAGTTCCATAGTGCAGAGTGTGGGTCAAGACATGAACCTGGGCAGCATCCCAGTCGACAAGGCGACCATTCATCCAGATTTTGGGTGTGGGCGTAATCGGCATGGTTCTAGTCTCTCACGCGGGCAGCGATCGTGTCACCTATCGCTGTGGTCGACCCCTCAGCGGGGGTCGCGCATGCCGAACGAATGCGAGCCGCGGCATCGGGCTCACCCAAGAAGTCCAGCATGAGGGCTGCCGACAAGATCGCTGCCGTCGGGTTGGCGGTATTGGTACCGGCGATATCGGGAGCCGACCCGTGAACCGGCTCAAACATGGAGGGCCCGGTGCGAGCGGGATTGAGATTGGCCGATGAAGCCAGCCCGATGCCTCCCGACACCGCTCCTCCAAGGTCGGTGAGGATGTCGCCGAAGAGGTTGTCGGTGACGACCACGTCATAGCGGTGGGGATCACTCACGAAATAGATGCAGGCCGCATCGACATGGTTGTAGTCGGTGGTCACCGTGGGGTATTCGGCAGCCACCTCATTGAAGGCTCGCTCCCAAAGATCACCCGAATAGGTCAACACATTGGTCTTGTGCACCAGGGTGACGTGCTTGCGCTCGCGCTGAGAAGCCAAGTCAAAGGCATACCGGATACAGCGTTCCACCCCATGGCGGGTGTTGACACTGCCCTGGGTGGCGACCTCATACGGAGTGCCCTTACGCAATGCGCCTCCTTCACCCACATAGGGACCTTCGGTGTTTTCGCGGATCACCACAAAGTCGTGGGGCGCGGTGCCTCCCGGTGCGGTACCTCGGAAGGGCCGCTGGTTGACATAGAGATCAAGGGAGAATCGCATCTTGAGCAGGAGGCCACGCTCGATCACCCCGGGAGCGACGCCCGGTGAACCCACCGCTCCCAACAAGATGGCGTCATAGCGCCGGAGCTCATCGAGGGTGCTGTCGCTCAGAACCTCACCATCCTTCAGATAGCGCTCTCCTCCGAGGTCAAAGTCGGTGGTGTCGATCTCTACTCCAGCGGCGGTGATGACCTTGATCGCTTCCGCGGTCACTTCTGGTCCGATGCCGTCGCCGCCGATCACTGCAATGCGATGTGCCATAGGCGCCTGAATCTATTCGAAAACCTCGCCACTCGCGTCACTTTGATCCCCCTGCCTGAGTCCCCGAATCACCGCGTACACTGCGTGAGCTATGTCAGCCCAACCGATGTCACGAGTGGCCTATGAGCGCCTGAGGGCCGAGTTCCACGATCTCACCACCCGCGGCCGGATCGAAGTCGCCGAAAAAATCGAGCGAGCTCGCGAAGAGGGCGACCTGCGCGAAAACGCTGGCTACCACGCTGCCAAGGACGAGCAGGGCCACATGGAAGGCCGTATCCGCCAGCTCGAACACATCCTTGAGCACGCCGAGATCGTTGACACCCAACAGGTGTTCACCGTGCTCTACGAGGGCGATAGCCCCGACATGGCCGAACGATATGTGGTTGGCCATCTTGAAGAGAGTGTCGAGGGCGCCGACGTGATCAGTCCGGCCAGCCCGCTTGGCGCCGCCCTCATCGGTGCCAGCGCTGGTGACACCGTGTCCTATGACGCCCCCAATGGCACCCTCACCATCACGGTGATCGCTGTCGACACCCTCTAGCGATACCCGGCGGCTGATCATGGTCGCTAAGGTCGCAGGTGTGACGCACATCACTCGCCGGACCGCCATGATCGCCGCTGCCATTGTCGCCACCCTGGTGATCATCATCGTTGGGGTCTATTGGTATGAACGCCCCCTCTTGCTGACCGGCACCGGTTACGCCGCCCACAATGCCTGTGCGGTCACCCAGATCGCTGGACGTGACCACCCTGAGGTCGACCTCCCGCCTAATCCCTTGGTCGGTCATCTGCGCACCTCGTCCGATGCCGACAGCACCCGAGCAACCATTCGAGGACTTCTCGCTGGACAGACCGCCTGGTTCACTCCCGGCTATGGCTGCACGGTGTCCCGCGAACGCCCCGATCTGCCACCGCCCTATCCGGTCGATGGATCGACCAATCCATTCGCTGATCTCGCGTTGGTGACCCCACCCGATGAACTGGCCGGCCTCATCGGCCGGGCATTCGGTGACGATCTCTCCGCCGAGGAACGCGATGCCCTGGGCACCCGGGCCATCGTGGTGGTCTCCGATGGCGAGATCGTGGCCGAACGCTACGCCGACGGGTTCAGTATCGACACACCCCAGCTCGGGTGGTCGATGGCCAAGAGCGTGGCCAACCTCATCACCGGGCGCTTGGTCAACGAAGGCCTGATCAGCACTGACGATCCCATCTGGCCCGACAAACGGGGCGAACGGGCGACGATCACGATCGATCATCTGATGAGGATGACAAGTGGGCTGGCCTGGGACGAAACCTATGATCTCGGCACCCCGATCACAGCCATGCTCTATCTCAAGTCCGATATGGCCGCCTTTGTCACCGATCAGCCGTTGGCCTATGCGGTTGGCTCCTACCAGCAGTATTCGAGCGGGTCGACCAATCTCTTGTGCTCGATCTTGATCGAACGGGTCGGTGGAGATGCCAGTCTCCCCTATCGAACCATCTTCGAGCCCCTCGGTTTGTCGAGTGCCGTTCTCGAACCTGACGGCGCTGGCAACCCGGTGTGTAGCTCATATATGTGGGCAACGCCACGCGACTGGGCGACGATCGGCCAGTTCGTCCTCGACAATGGTGAATGGAATGGCCGCCAGCTTCTTCCCGATGACTGGATGTCGATCTCAACCACAGTGATCCCTACCGAAGACGGCCAAGAGGATGGCTATGCCGCCGGATGGTGGGTCAATCAACGCCCCGATGGGTCCCTGGTCGATCCGGCATTGCCCGCTGACACCTATTGGGCCGCCGGTCACGATGGCCAATATCTCTATGTGGTGCCGTCGGCTGATCTTGTGGTCGTTCGATTGGGGTTCACCCCGGAAGCTGACGACAACCGCGTCGCCGCACTGGTTGCCGACCTGGCCAAGCTCGACTAAGCCACCGTTTCAGCGATCTCGTCAGCAGCCACCACGACCGAGGCACCAAACTCGGCCCCGGGATGGCGGGTCATCCGCTCGACGGGCCCCGACACGCTGAGGGCCGCGATGATGGCGCCATCGGCGGCCCGCACCGGAGCGCTGACCGAAGCCACACCGGGTTCGCGCTCTTCGACACTGGCAACCCAGCCCAGTTGGCCAACCTCACCAACCAAGACGCGACCCGCCGATCCAACCTCCAGAGGGAAGACTGCCCCTTCGGGAACGATCCATCTCAAGGCGTGAGGTGAGGGCAGCGAGATGATGCAGCGTCGACCGTCATCGTCGCGCACGAAGAGCTGGATGCTCTCGCCGGTGAAGTCCCTCAGCGATTCGGCCACCGGTCGAGCCGCTTCGACGAGGGAGAACCGCCGATCAGCGATATGTCCCAGAGCTGACAGGACCATTCCGAGATCGAATCGACCATCGGATGAACGCCGTAACACCCCGTGAGCTTCGAGGGCAACCGCCAGGCGATGAGCGGTTGCTCGAGGCAGCCCGGTTGCTTCCTGCAGTTCGCTGAGTGAGCGTGGACCCGACGCGATCGCTCCGACGACGAGGGCACTTTTGTCGAGAACACCCACACCGGTTATGATGTCCATAGAGTAAGAACTATATCTCATAAAGTGAGACAGCAAGTGCCATCACCTGAGAATTCCAGCCCCAAAACCCTGCCCCAAAAACTCTGGGAGCGTCACCTGGTCCACTCCGCTCCCGGCGAGCCTGACCTGCTCTATATCGATCTCCACCTGATCCATGAAGTGACCAGCCCCCAGGCCTTCGATGGCCTTCGCCTCAACAATCGTCCAGTGCGACGCCCCGACCTGACCGTGGCCACCGAAGATCACAATGTGCCCACCGCCGACATCGACCAGCCGATCGCTGACCCGATTTCAGCCACCCAGGTCAACACCTTGAGGGCCAACGCTGCCGAGTTTGGGGTGACCAGCTATCCGATGGGCGACCCCAACCAGGGCATCGTCCACGTGATCGCTCCCGAACAGGGCCGCACCCTGCCCGGCATGACCGTGGTGTGCGGCGATAGCCATACCGCCACCCACGGGGCCTTCGGTGCCCTGGCCTTCGGGATCGGGACCAGCGAGGTAGAACACGTCCTGGCCACCCAAACCCTCCCCCAAGCTCGACCCAAGTGGATGTCGGTCACCGTCGACGGCCAGGTCAAGGCGGGCGTGACCGCCAAAGACATCGTGTTGGCCATCATTGGCCGGATCGGGACTGGCGGCGGGATCGGCCACGTCATCGAATACCGGGGCCAAGCGATTCGCGACCTCTCGATGGAGGGCCGGATGACGGTGTGCAATATGTCGATCGAGGCCGGAGCCCGAGCGGGAATCATCGCCCCTGATGAGACCACCTTCAATTATCTCGCCGGCCGCGATCACGCCCCCACCGGGGAAGCTTGGGATGCCGCGGTCGCCGATTGGGCCAGCCTCCACACCGATGAGGGAGCCGTGTGGGATACCGAGGTCGTGATCGATGCTGCCGAGATCACTCCCATGGTCACCTGGGGCACCAATCCTGGCCAGGTGACCTCGATCGATGCAGCCATTCCCTCGCCCGACGACTTCACTGACCCAGCAGCGCGAGAGGCTGCCGAACGAGCCCTCGCCTATCTCGGCCTCGATGCTGGCACCCCGATCAAGGAGATCCCGGTCGACACCGTCTTTATCGGCTCGTGCACCAATAGCCGGATCGAGGACCTCCGAGCCGCTGCCGCGGTCATGAAGGGCCGCAGGGTCACCGTGCCTCGGGTGATGGTCGTCCCCGGCTCCCATCGGGTGAAGGCCCAAGCCGAGGACGAAGGACTGCACCACATCTTCACCGCTGCTGGGGCTGACTGGCGCGAGCCGGGCTGCTCGATGTGTTTGGCGATGAATCCCGACAAGCTCGCTGTCGGCGAACGCTCGGCCTCCACCAGCAACCGCAACTTCGAGGGTCGCCAGGGCCGAGGGGGCCGCACCCATCTGGTGTCCCCCGCTATCGCTGCCGCCACCGCGGTAGTCGGCACGTTCGCGTCACCCACCGACCTCGACTGAGTGAGCAATCGATGACACTGGAGATCGCATCATGAAAGCTGTACGCATCGTCACCGGAACCGGCGTGCCCTTGCGGCGTTCCGACGTCGACACCGACCAGATCATCCCCGCCGAATGGCTCAAGCGAGTAGAACGAACCGGGTTTGAACAGGGCCTGTTCTCAACCTGGCGCGATGACCCCGAATTTGTACTCAACCAACGCCGCTACGACGGGGCATCGGTCCTGGTCGCTGGCCCAGCCTTTGGGGTTGGCTCGTCGCGCGAGCATGCGGTGTGGGCCATCCAACAAGGCGGATTCGATGCCGTGATCGCCCCCTCGTTCTCGGATATCTTCCGCAATAACTGCACCAAGAACGGGCTGGTCCCGGTGATCCTGGACGAAGATCTGGTGGAAAAGATCTGGGATGCCATCGAGGGTGATCCCACCACCGAGATCACCGTCGATATCGAGCACCTCACCGTGGCGGTGCCAGCGATCGATCTCGAGGCATCGTTCCCCCTCGACCGACCAACCCAGCATCGCTTTATCGAGGGTCTCGACGACATCGCCTTGACCCTGCGTCACGCTGACGAGATCGACGCCTACGAACGCTCTCGTCCCGCCTGGCTCCAAGCGACCTGAGCCCTCCTCCTATTCGGGGGCATCGGTGGCGATATCGGCGTGGAACGCCGGCAGATCCCTCAGGTTTGGGTTGTTGGAGAAGACCTCGATCGGCGAGGTTGAGGGCAGTCTCATCCCTCGCTGGAGCACCCTCATCTGGGTGTGCTGGTTGTATTCGACCAGGGTGACCGCCCAGCCATCGCGACCGGCGCGTGCTGTGCGACCCGAACGGTGGAGATAGTCCTTGACATCCTTGGGCGGGTCGTAGTGGCTGATGCTCCGAGATCTTTCAGGTTGCGGGCCACCCGATCACACAGTCGCTTGGTCTGGCAGAACACGACCAGCTTGGGAATCCCCTGACCGATCGCTCCCACCACCTTGTCTTTGTCCATATGGTGGACCGCCAAGAAGAGGTGGTGCATGGTGCCGACCGTGTCATTGGCCTCGGCGATCGCTACCTCGACTGGATCGGTCAGATAGTGCCGGATCAGATGGCCAACATCACCATCCAGGGTGGCCGAAAACAGCATGGTCTGAGACCGTCCGGTGCAATGGCGCAGGATCCACTCCACCTGGGGGGTGAACCCATCGTCAGCCATCCGGTCAGCCTCATCAAGGCACACGATCTGGGTGCTGGCCAGGTCAACCTCATTCGACTTGATCAAGTCGATCAGTCGCAAGGGGGTCGCCACCACCAGCTCCACGCCAGCATCGAGAGCATCGATCTGGGTGTGGCGGCTGGCTCCGCCATACACCGCGAGCACCCTCATCTCGGCGGCAGCAGCGATCGGCTCCAACACCTCAGCAACCTGGACAGCAAGCTCACGGGTGGGCACCAAGACCAGCCCTAAGGGCTGGCGAGATTCGGCCCGGTCGGTGATACGAGCCAGCATCGGGACTCCGAATGCCAGGGTTTTGCCTGACCCGGTCTTGGCTCGGCCACACACATCGCGACCCTCCATCACCACCGGGATGGCTTCGTTCTGGATGGCGAACGGCTTGGCAAACCCACACGCCGCCAGCCCGACATCGATGCGTTCGGGCACGCCGAGATCAGCAAACCCGGTGGGGGCTTCGACCGGGGGAAGGGCGTTGGTGGTGGTCAGTTTGCCGCTACGAGCTGGACCGTCATTGCGACGGGGACGAGACGAACGACGTCGAGCGGACGAAGAAGATGAGGACCCGCGGCGACGGCCGCGTCGATCCCCTCGCTGGCGGCCCGACGGCCGCCCCTTGGGTGTATTCATGATGGGTCCAGGGTAGCGGCCAGATGCCGATGGCCTGGGATTCCCGCCAAGTCACCCCATCATCGGGCGGACGTGGTAGTTGTTCACAGCGTCATGTTCGGCTAACTTCATCACTTGTGACGACGCGCGCCGACCTCCTGCTTCTTACCTAGGACGAACGCGCCCATATCCGAGTTCGTCCGCCCCCGCCGCCCCGGCCGGGGGCGATTTGTGTTTTCCGGCCATCTTCCTCGTCCGCCATGCCCACCATCAGGAGTCTCCCAGTGACCACCACCCCAACCAATCGGATGCCCTTCGACAAATACGAGCCCTTCGTACCCCTGTCGCTCACCGATCGCACCTGGCCGAATGTGGTGGTCGACCGCTCCCCTACCTGGTGTTCGGTCGACCTGCGCGACGGCAACCAGGCCCTGATCGACCCGATGGATCCCGACCGCAAACTCAAGATGTTCTTGACCCTGGTCGAGATGGGATTCACCGAAATCGAGGTCGGTTTCCCCGCTGCTAGCCAACCCGACTACGACTTTGTCCGTCTCCTGATCGAGGATGGCCATATCCCCGACGGGGTGGCGATCCAGGTCCTCACCCAGTGCCGCGACCATCTG
>PDSL01000109.1 GCA_002748455.1 Ilumatobacter coccineus | reverse complement strand
CAGCCGGTGGCCACCACGATGGGCCTCACCCCGCTGGAAGGATTGGTGATGGGTACCCGGTCGGGCGATCTCGACCCAGCGATCGTGATCTATCTCCAGCGAGAAGCCCAGATGTCGGTCGATGAGGTCGACACCTTGCTCAATCGTCGCAGCGGTCTGGCGGGCATGTGTGGCCACAACGATTTGCGTGATGTCCATGAAGCGATCGCTGCTGGCGATGAAGCCACCAAGCTGGCCCTCGATGTCTATGTGCGTCGCATCCGCCACTATTTGGGGGCCTACACCTTTGCGATGGGCGGCATCGATGTGGTCACCTTCACCGCTGGGGTGGGTGAACACGATGAGATCGTGCGAAGCAAGGTCATCGCCGGTCTTGACGGGTTTGGCCTCTCCATCGATCCGGCCCTCAACGCACCGGGTCAGTCGGGGGAGCGCACGATCTCGCCCGCCGGGTCACCGGTGACGGTGATGGTGATCCCCACCGATGAAGAGTTGGCGATCTCGCGCGATGCGCTAGCGGTGGTCAGCGCTTGAGCGCTCCTCGTTGCACATCTCAAGGTGAAACCAGCTGACAGCTAGGCTGTGGCTTCATGTCTGACGCCCCCTTGATCTCGGCTCGCCAACTGGTCAAACAGTTTGGTGACTTTGTCGCCGTCGACGGGATCGATGTTGAGGTGCGTCCTGGTGAATCGTTTGGGTTCCTGGGTCCGAACGGAGCCGGCAAGTCATCGACGATGAAGATGATCGGGGCGACCTCGCCGGTGACGTCAGGTGAGCTGCGAGTGTTTGGCCTCGATCCGGCAACCGATGGGCGTGAGATCCGCGCGCGAATGGGGGTGGTGCCCCAGCTCGACTATCTCGATGAAGACATCACGGTGTCCGACAACATCTATCTGTATGGTCGCTATTTCGATATCCCTCGGCGTGAGTGTCGCCGTCGGGTGGCCGATCTGTTGGAGTTTGTTCACCTGACCGAGCGGGCTGATGCTCGGGTTCCTTCCCTGTCCGGGGGGATGAAGCGTCGGGTGACGATCGCCCGGTCCTTGATCAATGATCCCCAATTGCTCTTGTTGGATGAGCCGACCACCGGGCTCGATCCCCAGGCTCGC
>PDSL01000059.1 GCA_002748455.1 Ilumatobacter coccineus | reverse complement strand
AACACCCGGGTGCGCTATGAGTATTCACCCGAGAGCTTCACCCACACCGAACCCGAATTCGCCGTGGAGATGTGTGAAGCGGTGATGGACGTGATCAAACCAACGCCTGACGATCCGATCATCTTGAATCTTCCGGCCACCGTCGAGTGCTATACCCCCAACGTGTATGCCGACGTGATCGAGTGGTTCGGTCGCTCCATTCGCGACCGCGACTCGGTCATCATCAGTATCCATCCCCACAACGACCGCGGCACCGCCGTGGCGGCTGCCGAGCTGGCGATGATGGCCGGTGCCGACCGGATCGAAGGCACCCTCTTTGGTAATGGAGAGCGCACCGGCAATGTCGATGTGGTGACCCTGGCGATGAACCTCTTCGTCAATGGTGTTGATCCCCTCCTCGACATCAGCGATATCGATTCCCTGCGCCGCACTGCTGAGTACTGCAACCGGCTCCCGATCCACGAACGCCATCCCTATGTTGGCGACCTCGTCTATACAGCGTTTTCGGGTTCCCATCAGGATGCGATCAAGAAGGGGATGGAACACATCACCCGGGAGTCAGGTGACTACGACCAGTGGGGCGTGCCCTACCTCCCCCTCGATCCCAAGCATCTGGGCCGCAATTATGAAGCGGTGATCCGGGTCAATTCTCAGTCTGGCAAGGGCGGGGTTGCCTATGTGATGAAGGAAGAATACGGCTACGACCTGCCGCGCCGGCTTCAGATCGAATTCTCCAAGACGATCCAGCACATCACCGAGGACACCGGAACCGAGATCACCCCAGCGGCGATGTGGGATGCCTTCACTGCCGAGTATCTGCCTGAGACCAAGCGCTACCGCCTGCGCACCCATGAGCTGCGCACCTCATCGGTGGCTGGCAAGGGTCGTACCCAGCTCACCGCCCAGATCACGGTGGACGATGAGCCCCTCACCCTGGAAGGCGAGGGCAGCGGCCCGATCGAAGCCTTCGTGTCGGCGATCGGCCACCACTTTGGTGTGGAGGGCTTCGATGTGGTCGATTATTCCGAACACGCCATCGGACGAGGTTCGCATGCCACTGCGGTGGCCTATGTCGAGACCACCTCAGGACGCGGTCACATCAAGTGGGGGGTTGGTCAAAATCCCAATATCACCACAGCATCGCTCCGAGCAGTGCTCTTGGCCTTTGAACGCCATCAGGGCTGAGCAACATCACCAGCAGATCCCGGCTCGCCACGCCGGGTGTACAACAGGTCGGTCACGTGGCGCCCTTGGGCGCGTCCCTTGATCTCAAACCGGCTCTCGGGTCGCCATGATGGCCGCTCGATCACCCCACCGAGGAGATCGTGATGGGCGCCGCAGACCTGGGCTGCAGCGACGGCATAGTCATCAACATCGGTGGCCACATGCAAGAACCCGCCGGGCTTGATGAAGGTGACCAAGCGATCGATGATCACTGGAGCGATCATGCGACGGTGGCGGTGGCGAGCTTTGGGCCACGGGTCGGGGAAAAAGATCCGAATCCCAGCGAGTGAGGCTGGAACAAGCCGATCGAGAACGACCAGAGCATCGCCGTGGACCAGGCGCACATTGGTCACCCCAGCCTGGTCGATGCGAGCCAGAGCGGCAGCGATTCCCGGGGTGTGAACATCACACCCGATCACATCACATTCAGGATCTTCGGCAGCCATCGCCACCGTGACCTCGCCGGCCCCGATCCCGATTTCGAGGATCAGTGGAGCTGATCGGCCGAAGACGGCGACCGGATCAAGAGGTGGGCCAGACTCCTCGATCCCCCAGCGGGGTAGGAGGCGATGCAGGATCTCAGTCCTCGATGCTGAAAGCGAACGGCGCCGAGGCTTGAAGGTACGCACCGGAGGGGTGGGACGTGACGACACAGCTGGGCTTACCGGTCGGTGTATTCGTGTTCAGGAGCCGGGTAGGCCCCAGACACCACATCAGCCTTATAGGCCTGAGCTGCCCTCAATAAGGTGTCGCCGATCTCGGCGTATTGCTTGACAAAGCGAGGAATCCGTCCCCGATTGAGACCCGCCCAATCGGTCCACACCTGGATCTGACCATCACAGTGAGGACCGGCACCGATCGAAATCGTCGGGATCGACACCTCTTCGGTGATTCGTTGGGCGATCCCCGAGGGGGCCATCTCGATCACCATCGCGAAGGCACCGGCTGCTTCCACCGCTTTAGCGTCGGCCATGAGCGCCTCAGCGCTCTCCCCTCTTCCCTGGATGATGTGGCCACCAAAGCCATGCTCACTCTGAGGGGTGTAGCCGATATGACCCATGACCGGAATACCGGCAGCGACGATGCGCGAGATCATGTCAGCGCTGCGTACACCGCCTTCGAGCTTGACCGCCTGGGCTCCGGTTTCTTTCATGAACCGGATCGCACTCGACAGGGCCTGGCCGGGACCGTTCTCATACGATCCGAAGGGCAGGTCAGCAACGACCAAGGCCCGGTTGACCGAGCGGACCACTGCTCGGGTCAAGGGGATCAGTTCATCGATCGTGACCGGCAAGGTGGTGTCGTAGCCGAAGACGGTATTGCCAGCCGAGTCGCCAACCAGGAGAAAGTCGATACCGGCTTCATCAAAGATCGCTGCTGACAAACAGTCGTAGCTGGTCATGCCGCAAATCTTGATGCCGCGCTCTTTGGCCTGGCGGAAGTGCCGCGTGCGAACCCGTTTGAGGGCTGGCTGGGTGGCACCACCCCCGTATGGACGCTGATCATCACTCACGACTTCAACCGTACCGGGTCGAAGATGACACGATGAGAGCACAGCTCTTGGCAACACGAGGAGTACCCATGTTTGACCCGACCCAACTCGGACCTCTCTATGAGGACTTCTCGGTGGGGGCCACACTGCCACCGCTTCCCTCGGTCACCCTCAGCGATGCCGACAACACCGCCTATCGGGCGATCACCGGCGATCAGCACGCACTGGCAGCGAACCGAACCCTGGCAGCCCAGGTCACCGGTGACCGCCGGGGACTCGCCAATCCTGCGGTGGTCATCCAGTATTCGATCGGCCAAACGACGATGGCAACTCGGCAGGCGATCGCCAACCTGTATTACCGCTCGGTGCGTCTCCTCCGACCGGTCTATCTCGGCCAGACTCTGACCACGACGACCACGGTGTTAGGGATGAAGGATTCCCAGCCCAAGCACGGCCAGTTCCGCGGCAAGGTGTGGCTCGGCATCACCACTTCGAGCGAAGACGGCCCGGTGGTCGCCTATGAACGATGTGCCTTGATCCGGGGTCGAGGTCCGGAGATGGCGGGCCACGCCGACACCATTCCCGGACCGAGCGATCCCAGCCCACTCGACGGTTTGGTCAACCTCGTACCGGAGTGGGATCTCGCCGCCCTGCCGACCACGTCATGGCCGCTTGGCGAAACCAAGACCGATCCCTTGCGGGACCACATCGACCTTGCCGCGCCGTTTGCCCGAATGACCTTCAACCAGGCAGCGGTCCATCGAGATGTCACCCTGACCGCCACCGGTCGACGCTTGGTGTATGGCGGCCATGTTCAAGGCCTCGCCCAAGCCTCGTTGACCCGGATGATGCCCGGTCTTGCCACCGTGGTCGCCTGGGATGGGTGCGACCATCTCGGCCCAGCGTTTGAGGGTGATCTGATCGAGTTCCGCCATACCCCTCGCGATGAGGTGGCCGCCGGGTCGGGTCGCCTGATTCGGTTTGAGGTGATCGGCACCAAGCTCGTCGACGGGGTGGAGGGTCCAGTGGAACCGGTCGACATCTTGCGATGGACCCCGATCGTGTGGGCGCCCTGACACCCTCGTGTCCATCTGGCAACCGTGACATGAACTTTCCAGTGTGGTGACCGGGCGGATCGTTCGACCCTCAGTAGTGTTGATCCCAGTGAACAACAACGACCACGCCACTGGTCAACATGTCCGAGCTCGGGGGAGTTTAAGTATCGCTCTGGCAGCGATTCTCGCCCTGTCGGCCTGTTCCGGGGGCGACCAACCTCCAGCTTCAACCACCCTGCCGCCGAAGTCGAGCGAGCCCCAGGTCATCGTCGAAGGTCGTGCCAGCGAACCCGATGACAGCGAACCTCTCACCATCCGGCTGAGTCAGGGCCGAGCCCATACCGAACCGGCCCCAGCTGACGATCTGATCGCCGGCACCCCGCTGGACCAAACCCAGATCGATGAGGTGCTCGATCGCCTCCCAGCATGGATGCCACCCTCAACCGATGCCGCCGACACCAACCTGCCATCCGGGCTCTTGGCTCCTCCTCAGCCCGACACCCGGCTGTCGACGAGTTTCCCGGCTCCTGACGATGTCGAGCCACCGGCTGCCGGTTCGTCGCGTTCGCTGAGCGTGGTCCGCTACCAGCCCCAAGGGGCGGTCGCCTTGGCTCCCTTCGTCAGCGTCACCTTCAACCAGCCGATGGTGCCGCTCGACACCCTCGACCAGCTCGATGAGATCGATCCCCCGGCGGAGATCACCCCCGACATCGCCGGGCGCTGGCGCTGGATTGGCACCAATACCCTGCGGTTCGAACCCGACGCTGGCGTCCTCAACCGTCTTCCGGCAGCCACCTCGTACACGGTCACCGTTCCCGCTGGCACCACTTCGAGCACTGGGCGCCGGTTGCCCAAGGCGGTGTCATGGGAGTTTGAGACGCCCGCTCCAACACCACGGTCGGTGAGTGGGTTGACCGAGTCGACCAGCCTGAGCCCGGTCATCGTGATCACCTTCGACCAGATGGTCGACCCAGATGAGGTGTTGCCTTCACTTGCCTTAGTTGCCAACGGCAAGGATGCCGCCCTGCGCTTGGCTACCGAGGTTGAGATCGATGCCGATGTCGATGCCCGTCGAGCGCTCGATGCAGCCCTCGCTGATCACACTGTCGCCGTCACCGTCGAGGCGCCCCTACCGGCCAATACCGCGCTCTCCCTCAGCATCGGACCCGACACCCCCTCGGCGGAAGGCCCCCTGACCAGCCCTCAACCCACCTACTTCAACGGTCGCACCTTTGGCGAGTTTGAGGTTGTGCGTTCATCCTGTGATGGGTCCACGTGCGAACCGGGATCGATGTTCTCAATCGAGCTCAGCAATCCCCTTGACCCCGATGCCTTCGACAGCGACCAGATCTCGATCACTCCCGAATTGGGCAACCTCGAACTCTATCTATCGGGGGCAGCGATCATGGTGTCGGGCTCCACCACCGCGTCGACGACCTACCGGGTCAGCCTGTCGCCCCAGTTGACCGACATCTTTGGCCAACGCTTGGCGACCACGGTGACCGAGCAATTCGAGGTGGGCCCGTCGCGTCCAGCCTTGGCATCGTTCGACCACGAGTTCATCACCGTCGATCCCGGACGGGACCGTTCAGCACTCACGGTGCATACCCTCAATTACGACTCGCTTCGCGTCAGAGCCTGGGCGGTCGATCCACCAGCGGTGAGCGGATACTACGAACTCTTGGGCAGTCGCTACGAAGATGATGAGCCGATCGAGCCCAACTGGCCGACCATCATCGATGAAGTCATCAAGATCGATGGCCCCTCGGATCGATGGGTAGATACCAGCATTGACCTCCACGACGCCTTCGATCAGGTCGGCTCCCAGCTCGTTGTCGAGGTCGCACCGCCCGACGATGTCACCTTCACCGGTGACGATCGATGGCGCAATCTCCCCACCATGGTCTGGGTCCAGCAAACCACCCTTGGGGTTGACACGATCCTCGACAACGACGAAATGGTGATCTGGACCACCGACCTCCAAACCGGCAAACCGATCTCTCAGGTCTCGGTCGAGCTGATCGGCACCGGTCGCGTTGCCACAACCGATGACGATGGACTGGCCCGGATCGAGATCGGCGAAGTTGGTGTCAAGGGACTCTGGGCCACCCATGACCGG
>PDSL01000037.1 GCA_002748455.1 Ilumatobacter coccineus | reverse complement strand
GGGAGCGCCCGTCCCAACCGCTTTGAAGGCGGCGGAGCCCACCAGGTACCCAGACACCTCCGCCGATGACGCTACCGGAGAGAACTCACCGCTCCAGATACGACCGCTGAGCGGACGCTAGGGTGACCATGCCGACTTTCCCTCCCGCCTCGTCGTGTGGAGGACAGCGACATGATCACCTTGTGTTGGGCCGCCAAAGGCGGCAGCGGCACCACCGTCACCGTTGCAGCGTTGGCGCTCTCGTCAACGACACCGACCGTCATCGTCGATCTTGATGGTGACCTGCCCACGGTGTTGGGTATCGATGAGCCTTCGGTGGGGGTGGTCGATTGGCTGGCCGGCGACACCCCGGCTGACCATCTCAGCCGATTGAGCCATCCGATCACCGATCAGGTCACCCTGGTACCGGCTGGACGACCCTGGCGGAGCGCCCACATCGCGCCCCATCGATGGGACACCCTCATCGATCATCTGAGCGGCCGGGTGGTGGTCGATGCTGGCACCGGTCCTCCCCCACCCCAGCTCTATCAACGAGCTGATGAACGATTCCTCGTTACCCGGGCCTGTTATCTCTCGTTGACCGCGGCGGTGCGCGGCCCCACCCCAACCGGCATCATCCTGGTTGACGAACCAGGACGACGTCTCAAGGCTCGGGACATCGAAACCGCGTGCCAGGCACCGCTCGTGAGCCGCATCCTGGTCGATCCGACGGTGGCGTCGGCAGTCGATACCGGCCTCCTTGCCCATCGACTTCCTCGCTCGCTGCGACATCTGTTGGCCGCATGAACGAGTGCTGCCCGGTCGATGATGATCTGGTCGATGAGGTCTGCCGCCGAGCCACCACCACCCGTGGTGAGGTCACCGAAGTGGTCACCGCCGAGGTTGATCGGATCGCTCCGCTGGCCACCTCAGATGAACGAGATCGACTGATCGACACGGCGGTTGCCCGCCTCGATGGCCTTGACCGCCTCCAAGGATTCCTCGATGACCCTGAAGTTGACGAGATCATGGTCAATCGGGGTGAAGAGGTATGGATCGAGCGCCATGGCACCTTGATCCCGGTCGGTCCGATCTCGCCGACCACCTTGACCGCGGTGATGGAGCGGATCCTGGCTCCGCTTGGCAAACGTCTCGATCGCACCGCCCCTATCGTCGATGCCCGATTGGCCGATGGGTCTCGCGTGTGTGCGGTGGTCGAGCCGGTGGCAGTCGATGGGCCCACCTTGTCGATCCGCCGCCACCGCAGCACCCGGATTCCCCTGCGGTCGTTCGCGACCGGCGCGACCCATGCCTTGCTGACCCAGCTCGTGGATGCTCACTGCAATATCTTGATCGCCGGGGCGACCTCGACCGGCAAAACCACCTTGTTGACGGCACTGCTGTCATTGGCATCGCCCGACGAACGCCTGGTGGTGCTGGAAGACACCACCGAGATCGCCCTCCCCCATCACCATCTGGTCCGGCTCGAAACCCGACCGGCCACCCCCGATCAGCCGCAGGCGATCGTCCTCGCCGATCTGGTGCAGACCGCCCTGCGTCTGCGACCTGACCGGCTCATTTTGGGCGAGTTTCGCGGTGACGAAGTGCGGGCGGTGATCGAGGCCCTCAACACCGGCCACCGCGGATGCCTGGCAACCTGCCACGCCAATTCATCGGTTGATGCCCTGCGACGCACCGAAACCCTGGTGATGCGATCAGCGCCGACCTGGCCCCTCGAAGCGATCCGCCGCCAGATCACTCGATCACTCGATGTGGTGGTCTTTCTACGTCGAAGCGGCGACGGGACCCGACTGGTGGATGAAGTCGTCGAGGTGATCGAATCCGATGGGCCACCCCACGTGCGACCCTTGATCAGCGATGGTGACGTTGTCGGCGAACTGACCCGGGAGCGGCGATGACCGCTGAGTTGTTGGTCGCGGTGCTGGTGGTCATGGTTGGGGATCGATGGCGACCACGCCCGCCGATGCGCCCGATCAGATCTCAGCTGAACACCACTCCTCCAGCGGCGACGAGCCATGGTTCTCGGTGGCGTTGGTTCCGAAGACGATCTCGTCAGCCAACCCCGTCCGAGTTGGCGGTCTGGCTCGATCAACTGGCCGATGCAGCTCGCGGTGGTGCATCGCTCAACACCGCATTGGCCACCACCACACCGCCCGAGTCGTTGACGGTGCTGGCCGATGAGCTTGCTCGTCGACGGCGACACGGCACACCACTCGATGGCCTTGAGCGTGACCAGACCCCCGACATCGTGGTGGCGCTGACGGTGATCGACACCCTCACCCGCGTTGGTGGCCCTCCGGCTGAACCCTTGGAGCGAGCGGCAGCGATCCTGCGAGAACGGGCTGCTGCCGAGGCTGATCGACACCTTCACAGCGTTCAAGCTCGACTGTCGGCCCAGGTGATGACCGGCCTCCCACTGGCCCTGTTCATGATTGAGCTGGTGGTGTCGCCCCGCCTGCGTTCAACCATGATGTCACCGGTTGGCTTGGTCTTGATCATGGCCGGATCGGGGTTTCTTCTCGTCGGTTGGTGGTGGCTTCAACGCCTGATCGCTGGGCGGGTTGGTCGACATCGGCGAGCCCAACGCCAATCAGCGATCGATGCCCTGCCCGATGCACTTGAGCTGGTGGTGGTCGGGGTCCGCGCTGGTCTCACACCAAGCGCGGCGATCGACCAGTTGGCCAGCCGGGCACCGGCACCGCTGCGCCCGTTCTTTGAGGAGATCAGTCATCGGCTCCATCGCGGCCAATGTCTTGCCGATGCAATCCGGGTACTCCCCGACGAGCTCGGCGCCGAAGCAGCCCGGTTTGCTGATACCTGGTCATCCGCTGACCGGTATGGGCTGGCCTTGGGGCCGGTACTCGACCGGTTGTCCACCGATATCCGCCACGAGCGTCGCCACCTGGCTGCCCGTCAGGCAAGAACCCTGCCGGTGCGGTTGGCCTTCCCCCTGGTGGTCTGTGTGCTGCCAGCCTTCGTCTTGCTCGCTGTTGCTCCCGCCGTCGTGTCGGCGCTCGCCGCACTGGGCTCATCGTTGCCCTAGGGCAGCCCTGTCGACGCATGCGTCCCCACCTTGTCAAAGGAGATTCCTATGTTGAGATATGTTGCCGCCCTGGTCACGACCCTGATCACCTGGCGTGATCGCATCGACTGGCGGGACGACACCGGCCAGGCGACCACCGAATATGCCCTGGTCTTGTTGGCTGGAGCCCTGATCGGGGTGCTGGTGATCGGCTGGGCGACCGCTGGAGGTGGCGCTGCCGCGATCGGTGCCCTCTTCAACCGAGTGATCGATGCAGTGATGGACCAACTATGACCGGACGCGACCGCGGTCAGGCTGCCCTGGAGTTCGCGATCACCCTCCCGATGATCGCCCTCGCCCTGTTGGGCGTGATCCAGGTCGCCGCGGTGGTCGCTGACCAGCTCGTGGTCTCGGTGGCAGCTCGTGAGGGAGCTCGGGCCGCCACCGTGGCCGCGTCACCGACTGCAGCAGCACGTTCAGCGGTGGCTCGCACCACCGATGCTGAGGTGACGGTGGCCGTCGATCACGGCTGGATCACAGTGATGGTGACCAAAACGAATCCCACTGATGTCCCAGTGATCGGGTACGTGATCGGCGAGGTCACCCTGGTCGGCTCAGCCACGATGAAGCAAGAACCGCCCTGATCTAGGACTCGGCGAGAGCAGCGATCAGTACGTCGAGGGCGATCACTGCCCGACCTTCAACACCTCGTTCCAGCACCTGATCGGGTGTCACATGGGTGAGCGAGGTCACCCGAGCCCGGGCATCGCCCTCGCTGACATCAAGAATTCCCTGTGCTCCGCCGGTCGGGACAGCAAAGCTCTCCACGCTGTCACTGCCGGAACCATCTTCGCGATCTCGGCGTTGGAGAAAGAGAACCACCGTCGACCCCGGCTCAAGCGAATCGCTTTGGTCGGGCGTTTCCGTCACGCCGTCATCAAAGGTTGCCACCAAGATCGTGTCAGCGTCGTGATCGATACTGCCGCGAATCTGATCGGTCACCGTCACGTCATGGAGGATCATCGGATGAGCGCTCGACATACCGGTGTCGGCGTCAACAACCAGTTCTTCGGGATCGCCTTCCATCTGGCGGGCGACCACCTCGCCGACCGTGCCGACCACCACCAGATCGGAGTTGTCAGCAAGATCTACAAGGCTTGCATAGACCTCACCATCGCTGTCTTCCATCGGTTGCTGAACGGGCGACACTGCAACCGGCTCCGATGATGCCGGGGTGGCCTCTCCCGCGCAGCCTCCGACGAGCCAGACACCGCAGATACCAGCGATGAGTCCGATACGACTCCAACTCCGAGATACCACAAATCCTGGCCTCACAACCTGTCCTCCCCCTACTGATGACGTGAGTTGATGACCCAAACCTAGATCGGGATCGGTGAGTTGTGGGTTCAGGTCGCCCCAGCTCCACACCATCGATGATGACAACTACGCTTCCCGTCGTGGCGGCCACCATGATCTACCATCTCGCCCTTCCCGACGACTGGACACCTGGCAAGGACTATCGGATCAGCACCCGTGGTCGCTCGCTTGGCGATGTCGGATTCATCCACTGTTCCTACGCCCACCAGCTCATCGGGGTTGCCACAACCTTTTATGACGATCTCAGCGAGTTGGTGGTGGTGGAGATCGATCCCGGTCTGGTTGGCGCTCCGGTGAAAGACGAATCTCCCGACGGCAGCCCACCAACACCTGGTGATGCGGTCTTTCCCCATCTCTATGGCCCCCTGTCGCCGGTAGCGGTGACCGCAACCCAACGATGGACCCGGTCACCCGACGGCTGGGTCGATCCTCCGATCAGCTGACGCCACCAAGATGGTCAGTGGTCGTCGATCGTGGGTGGGCGACGTCGGCGACGATCACCACGGCGAATCCAGCGTTCCTGTTCAGCTTCGAGCGCTGCTTCTTCAGCAACCAGCGCTTCGAGGCTGGTGAGGCGAGCCCCATCGAGGGTGCCGGCGGCGATCGCCGCCTGGACAGCGCAACCCGGTTCTTGATCGTGCTTACAGTCCCGGAATCGGCAGTGATCGGCCAGATCGAACACATCGGCAAACGCCTTTTCGATCCCGTTTCCTGAGAGCCACAAGCTGACCGCTCGCACTCCGGGGGTGTCGATCAGCCAGCCTCCATCGGGCAAGCGCAGGAGCTGGGCCGCCACCGTGGTGTGGCGTCCTCGCTGATCGTGATCGCGCACCTCGCCGGTATCCATCACGTCGGCATCGAGGAGGGCATTGACCAAAGTGGACTTGCCGACACCCGACGCCCCCAAGAACGCCAAGGTGCGATTGTCGCCAACACATGCACGAAGCTCGTCGATGCCCTCGCCAGTGATCCCGCTGGCCACCACCACCGGGACTCCCAGGGCAACATCGGCTAGCTCTCGTCGAGCCGGTTCAGCATCGACCACGGTGTCCGATTTGGTCAAGACCACCACCGGTTGAGCACCCGAGTCGAAGGCCAACACCAGTTCGCGTTCCAGACGACGCTGATTGGGGGGCGAGCCCAACGAATGAACCAAGAACACCACATCGATATTGGCTGCCAAGGTGTCGGCCTCGAAGCGGTCTCCTTCAAACGCCGCTCGACGCACGAATGCCGATGATCGCTCGATGACGTGGTCGACTCGCTCCCCATCGTCGGAGATGACCACCCAATCGCCGATGGCCACATCGGCATACAGGTTGCGCACCCGCAGCGGGTCGGAGTCGGTGGCATGACGCAAGACCGTGCTCCAGCCCCGGTCGATGCGACTCACCCGGCCGGGCAGCCCCGGCGACCCGATCGCCACCCATGAGGCGTTCAACTCATCGGTCCAGCCCAAGGCACGATCCGGGCTCACCGTGATGTCACCTCAACCGACCTGTTCACGAAGTGCACGGTAGCCGGTGGAACCGGTTGAGGTCATAGCTCGATCATCCAACGACAGCACCCAATCGCTGATGTCGCGGTGGGAAGCGAGCCGCGATCGGGCACACTCGGCTCACATCAGATCGCCCCCGCTGAGTTCAAGGAAGCTATGCCACAGCCACTCGTCGTCGTTGAATCGCCGGC
>PDSL01000108.1 GCA_002748455.1 Ilumatobacter coccineus | reverse complement strand
CACACACTTCACAAACCGATGCCATCTGACTGATTCTCCTGCGACTTCGATGCGGTCCGCTGACCGCAGATACGGCCCCTGCATGGTAGCGGGAATCGGCGACACTCCCTCGTTGGTATTGGGCGCTGATAGAGCGCTGTTACAAGAACGTCATCCGACGTGGTGGCTGTGACCGGTTACGCTGTGGCTCGTGCCAACCCTCGACCAGCTTGATGTTCACGCTCTCCGCCAGGTGATCGCGACCTTTCGGGACACGGTTCGCAACCATTCGAGCGAACTGAATCGCTTGAACGTGTATCCGGTGCCCGATGGCGATACCGGGACCAATATGTCCCGCACCCTCGACGCGGTGGTGACCGAGATGGAAGGCGTTGATGCCGATGACTTGGATGCCACCTGTGATGCCATCAGCCACGGCTCCTTGATGGGAGCCCGAGGCAATAGCGGGGTCATCTTGAGCCAGATCTTGCGGGGTGTGGCGTCAACCTTGAAGGATCACGCTGGGGGTGCTGGGCGCAAGGTGGCCGATGCCTTGAGCGCTGCGAGCACCGGGGCGTATCAGGCGGTGATGAAGCCGATCGAGGGCACGATCTTGACCGTGGTGCGAGAGAGCGCTGAAGCGGCCAAGGTGGCATCAGCCTCTGATGAGTCGTCTCTGGTTGAGGTCTTGCGGGCGGCCCGCGATGCTGGTCGTGAAGCCTTGGCCAACACACCAGAGTTGCTGCCGGTACTGAAGGACGCGGGTGTTGTCGACGCTGGGGGAGCGGGCTATCTGCTCTTCTTGGACTCAGCACTGCATGTTGTTGATGGTGAAGAGCTGCCCGAACCCGATGATGACGGTCCGGCACTTGAGCTGGTCGAGAACGTGGCCATGCGCCACTCCGATGTCGAGGGGGAGCTTGATGTCAGCGAGCAGCGCTATGAGGTGATGTATTTCCTCGACCTGGTCGATGACCGGATCGGCGACTTCCGTCAGCGGTGGGCTGAGATCGGTGATTCGATTGTGGTCGTGGGTGGTGATGGCCTGTGGAACTGCCATATCCATACCAACGAGATCGGTGATGCCATCGAAGCAGCGATCGAGCTGGATGGTCGTCCTCGCAAGATTCGGGTGACCGACCTATTTGAAGAGGTTGCTGAAGAGCACACCCATCGGGTTGAAGAGATGATGGGGGAGCACGTTCCCGCCCGAGCTGGGGCGGGGCTTCCGCCGGTGACCACCGCGGTCGTGGCGGTC
>PDSL01000107.1 GCA_002748455.1 Ilumatobacter coccineus | reverse complement strand
ACAAGCTGGGGGAGAGCTCACCGATGAGATCGCCATCACCCTTGATGTGTGGGATACCCGAATGGCCGAGGTGGGCGATCAGCTTGGACGAGCACGAGCAGCCCTGGTCGAGCGGTGCGAACCGATGGTCAATGAGGCCTATGAAGAATTATCGGGCCAAGTGAGCACGATTGGTCTGATCTATGAGCCGAGTTGGCGACGGGATGGATTGGCGACCGCCCTCGTCAACGCCCGACGTGACGATCTTCGTCGTGGGGTGTCCACCATCGGTCCCCATCGCGATGAGGTGGAGGTGGTCCTCGATGGTCTGCCGACCCGTACCCACGCGTCTCAGGGGGAACAGCGCACCTTGGCCTTGGCGTTGCGGCTGGCCGCTCATCGCCTGGTGGCTGAGCGCACGGGGTCAACACCGGTCTTGATTCTTGATGATGTCTTGTCTGAACTTGACCCTGATCGGGCGGCGGCCTTGCTCGGCCATCTTCCTGCCGGTCAGGTCATCATCACCACAGCATCACCCTTGCCCCCAGCGGCCCATCCCGATCGAACCCTCGAGATCAAGGCCGGTCGGGTCGTGATGGCAGGAGACCCCCAATGACCAGCCAGGATCGTGATCCGGTCTCGATCTCGGAGTCGGTGAACTCGGTGGTCAACGCCCTCTTTGGCCCCGGTGGTGCCTCGGTCGGGGGAGTGTTTGGCCAGTGGGAAGAGGTGGTCGGTGACCAGGTAGCGGCCCACGTTCGACCGATTCGTTTGGATGGCACCCATCTCGTCGTTGAGGTTGACGATCCGGCCTGGGCGACCCAGGTCGAGTTCTTGAGCTCGACGATCATCTCCCGCGTATCGGAGGTGGTCGGGGCGACCATCGATCGGATCGAGATCACTGTCGGTCGTCCGACCTAGGCGCTGGCGTATCGTCGCCTCACACGCCGAAAACGGATTCTCAGCACCTTCGACTACACAGACGGTGTTTGAAGGGCTGTACGAGCAAATGGGGCCAGTTTCCGAGCATTTTTTCGACGGGCCCGGACCCCTTTCCTGCTACAATGACACCCTTGGGATTTGCCGTCTTGTTGCTTCTGGGTGACCACCTTGTTTGTCAGATGAGACGACACTGCCCGGGCAAATCACTGTGACGGCCGGACGAAAGCCGTTTGCTCAAGGTTGAGGTAACCGTGTCCACCACAAAATCATCCAAGCAAGGGACGGCCGACTACGGCGCCAAAGACATCCAGGTTCTTGAAGG
>PDSL01000018.1 GCA_002748455.1 Ilumatobacter coccineus | reverse complement strand
CATGCTCTTCGCCGAAGAACCCATGGGTGGCCCGCTCAGCGGTGATCAGATCGCCGATCGCGGTTTCGGTCTGCCGGTCGATCTCGGTGACTTCACTGCGATCATCTTTCCACCCAACGCTGACATCGGTGGCCTCAAAGCCGGCCAAGGTGATCCGATCGGCAAGGTCAGCCGCCGCCAGGGCGAGTTCAAGATCGGTCATCGCATCAGGTGTCGAGCCCGCTCAGCGATCGAGCGGGCATCAAGGCCGAGGTCAGCGAAGATCTGGGCGGGATCACCGTGAGGAATGAACCGGGTGGGGATGCCAAGTACCTCGATACGGGTGGTCGGGTCGATCTTGGTGATGTGGTCGGCAATCGCCATCCCGATGCCGCCATCGCGGATCCCATCTTCGACGGTGATCACTGCTGAGAATCGGGCGGCATCGGCAACCATCTCGGGATCGAGGGGAGCACACGATCTCACGTCCCACACCGTGGTCGCGATCCCGTCATCATCCAAGAGTGCCGCGGCCTGTTCGGCATATTCGAGCATGCGACCCACCGCCATCACACAGACATCATCGCCGCTGCGTACCCGACGGGCCGACAACCCCGCACCCACCTCATCGTCGCCAACGTGGCGGGCTGAGCCGCGCGAATAGCGAATCATGACTGGGCCGTCATCGGTCAAGCTGGTCGCATCGTCGACCATGCGGGCCAGTTCTTGAGCACTCGAGGGGGCCAACACTCTCATCCCGGGGACCTTGGTCATCAAGGCCAGGTCGTACATGCCGTGATGGCTGGCTCCATCAGGGCCGGTAATCCCGGCACGGTCAAGGCAGAAGACCACCGGCAGCCCATGGAGGGCAACGTCGTAGACCACCTGGTCCCACGCCCGGGACAAGAAGGTCGAATAGATGGCCACGATCGGCCGCAATCCAGCCATCGCCATCCCCGCCGCGGCGGTCACCGCGTGCTGCTCAGCAATGCCCACATCGAAGCATCGATCGGGGAACCGCTCTTCAAACTCCAATAACCCGGTTGGGCCGGGCATGGCGGCGGTGATCGCCACCACTCGGGGATCGCGTTCAGCGACTCGGACAACAGCATCGGCGAATGCTTGGGTATAGCCGGTCGGCACCGCCGGTGGTGGTCCGGTTCGAGGATCAAAGGTGGGGGCGTCGTGGAGACGTTTCTCGTCGTCGGTTTCAGCCGGTGAGTAGCCGCGGCCCTTTTGGGTCAAGACATGGACCACAATCGGGCCGTCAGCAGCGAGCTCTTCAGCCTTGTGCAATGCGTCTTCGAGTTCGGCGACGCTGTGGCCGTTGACCGGCCCCACATAACGCACCCCGAGGGCTTCAAAGAATGCTGGGGGTTGGAGGAACTCTCGTACTCCGGCCTTCAATCCTTCGACCGCTTTTTCGGCATGGTGGCCGATGGCTGGCAGGGATGCCAGAAATTCTTCAAGACGGCGTTGGCGGCGTACATACACCGGGTTGAGTCGAATATCGGTGAGAGCCTCAGCCAGCCGTTCGGCCAGCTTGTCGGAGAGGTTCTGGTGATAGGTGTCGGCATCGACACCCTGGGTGCTCGCCGACAGGTTGGACACCGTGGGGGCATAGCTACGGCCATTGTCGTTGAGAACGATGATGACCGGCCGCTTCGAGTGACCAAGATTGTTGAGCGCCTCATAGGCCAATCCACCGGTCATCGCTCCATCGCCGACCACGGCGACGATATGGCGGTGGTTCGAGGTGCCGGCTTCTCGGCCAGCCGCTAACCCGTAGGCATAGCTCAGCGCGGTCGATGCATGGCTGTTCTCCACCAGATCGTGGGGGCTCTCCTCCCGGCTGGGATAGCCCGACAGTCCGCCGCTCTGGCGGAGCAGTTCAGCGAACTCCCGACGACGCCCGGTGACGATCTTGTGGACATAGGCCTGATGGCCGGTGTCCCAGATAATCGCATCGGTCGGCGAATCGAACACTCGATGGAGGGCGAGTGACAGCTCGACCGCTCCCAAGTTCGACCCCAAGTGCCCAGCGTTGGTGCTCACCGCATCGATGATCAGCTCGCGGATCTCGCCGGCGAGCAGGTCGAGCTGGCGATAGGTCAAATCACGCAGATCGGCAGGGGAGTCGATTCGTTCGAGATACATGGACACCCCGACGCTATCCGTTTCGTTCCTTCGAACTGCAATGGATCGTGGGCCGAGCCTAGAGTTGGGCCATGAGTGAGGTTCTTCACATCGACGGTCATGCTGGATTCCAGGCCATAGCTGCGCTTGAACAGTTCGGTACTGACGTGATGTTCACCCTCAATGGCGGTCATATCTGGCCGTTCTATGAGGCTGCTCGCGAGTCGGGTATGAAGATCATCGACACCCGCCACGAGCAGTCGGCCACCTTTGCCGCCGAGGCCTACGCCAAGCTCACCCGACGCCCGGGCTTGGCGGCGCTCACCGCTGGTCCTGGGGTGACCAATGGGATCTCGGCGGTGACGTCGGCCCGCTTCAACGGGGCGCCAACCGTGGTGGTTGGTGGTCGGGCGCCGGCCGGTCGATGGGGTGCTGGATCACTCCAAGAGTTTGACCATGTGCCGGTGATGGCCCCGATCACGAAACATGCGGCCACGGTGAGCGATGCAACCATGGCCGGAGCTGATGTGTATGCCGCCACCAAGATGGCGATGGAACCCCACCGGGGGCCGGTCTTCTTGGACTTCCCCCTCGATGTGTTCGGCCCATCGGCGGGCGATGTACCAGCTGGCTACACCCCAACCCAGATCGCTGCGGACCCAGCCCACATCGAGGGCCTCGCCACGGCGATCGCTCAAGCTGAGCGCCCGGCCTTGCTGATCGGGAGCGATGCCTACTGGGCTGGCGCCTGGGATGAGGTTGAGGCGGTCGCCCAAGCATTCGATGTTCCGTGCTTCTTTAACGGCCTCGGACGGGGGATGCTCCCCGCCGATCACTCCCATGCTTTCATGAGGATTCGTAGCCTCCTCAAACAGCGAGCCGATCTGGTCGTCGTGGTCGGCACACCCCTCGATTTCCGCATCGGGTTTGGCCACTTTGGCGATGCTCGGGTGATCCATGTGGTCGATCATTCCTCGCTGGTGGCTGAACATGTTGAGGTGACCACCGTGGTTGGCGACATCGCTGCCACCCTGGCTGGGTTGGCTAACTGGACCGGTGACCGGCGTGACCATCGCGGTTGGCTTGCCGAGCTGACCGATCATGAAGAGGCTGCTCGCGCCGCGGAGCTTCCCCTGCTCACCGCGGACCATGATCCGATCAAGCCAAGTCGGATCTATGGTGAGCTGCGCCGCCGACTCGAACGTGACGCGGTGGTCGTGTGCGATGGCGGCGATTTCGTCTCGTATGCCGGTCGCTATGTCGAGGTTCAACAACCCGGCGGCTGGCTCGATACCGGCCCGTTTGGTTGTTTGGGTAGCGGGCTTGGCTCAGCAATCGCTGCCCGGGTGGTGCGTCCCGATGCCCAGATCGTCCTCTTGCTCGGCGACGGTGCTGCCGGGTTCTCCCTGATGGATGTCGACACCCTGGTACGTCACAACCTTCCGGTGGTCATGGTGGTTGGCAACAACGGCCTGTGGGGTCTCGAAAAGCATCCGATGCTGGCGATCTATGGCTGGGATGTGGCCTGCGATCTTCAGCCGGATACCCCCTATGACGAGATCGTCAAGGCCCTCGGCGGTGGGGGAGAAACCGTGACCTCACCTGCTGAGGTGGGTCCAGCCCTCGACCGGGCATTTGCCAGCGGGGTGCCCTATCTGGTCAATGTGATGACCGACCCGGCCGATGTCTATCCCCGCTCCAGCAATCTCGCCTGACCAACCGGAGCAGGTGATCAGGCGTCATACAGAGATGGATATCTAGCTGATTCGTTGCCGCTCAGACCGGTCGCGCCATCACCCGATCGTGTCGGGGTTGGCCGTGCCGGCGTTCGATGACGTGATCGCCTGTGCTTCGGTCAACGCCAGGTAGGCGCGCCAAGTAGGGCCTGCCCGATGAGAAGCGTGCACACCCTCAGTCGGTGGCGCAGCACTTGGCCATGAACTGGTCGCGGTTGACCACGACCCTGGTGACCTTGCCAGCGGCAACGATGCCTCCCGGGTCGGAGGCTGATACCGAGAAGATGAGCCGACGTCCTTCGACCTTTTCGAGCTGGGCTTCGGCATTGACCTCGCCGCCGATCGGGGTCGGCTGCAGATGGTCGATACGAACCCGGATGCCCACACTTGATTGGCCCTCTTCAAGCGCACCGTTGAGAGCATCGCAGGTGGCTTCTTCAAGCAAGGCAACCATGCGAGGGGTGCCCAAGACATCGACATCTCCCGAACCGAGCGCCCGAGCGGTGTCGGCAAGACCAACCGTCAGGTGGGCATTCCCTTTGAGGCCAACCGAAATACTCATCACTTCCCACGCTAACCGGTCAGGATCGTCGATATCTGTGTCGAAACGGTAACGATCGAGATCACCGGTGGGTGGCGAGCGGCTGCCACAGCCAGGTGACGACCCTAGGCTGACCGGGTGATTTCTCAGGACATCGTCGAACGCACCTTGGCAGTTGCGCTCTCGACCGGCGCCGAATTTGCCGAAATCTATGCCGAGGATAAGCACTCAACCTCGCTTGGCGTGGACGATGGCAAGGTCGAACAGGTCACGTCGGGCCGCGATCGTGGCGCTGGTATCCGGGTGATGCGCGGTGAGACCACCGGGTTTGCCTACACCAGTGATCTCAGCCCGGCTGGATTGGCTGATGCCGCTCACACAGCTGCCGTGGCTGCCAGCCAGGGTGATGCCGCGACCCACACGGTGGCGATGACCGCTCCGGGCGCCCATCGGATCGCAGACCACGTCCGACTTCCCGACGATGTCCCCACCGCCGACAAGGTCGATCTGGTGCGCCGCATGGATGCCACCTCCCGCTCAGCGGGATCGGAGATCGTCCAAGTGTCGGCGAGCTATGCCGATAGCCGCAAACGGGTGATGATCGCCAACTCTGATGGGGTCATGGTGAACGACGACATCGTGAGGGTGTTGGGTCGGGTCAATGTGGTCGCCGACGGCGATGTCGGGATGCAAACCGGCTATCGCTCGTTTGGTCGCACCGCTGGATGGGAGGTCTTCGCCCAGATCGATGTTGATGAACTGGCTCGCGATGCTGCCCGCCAAGCGATCGTCAAGCTTGGCGCTCGACCGGCGCCGTCAGGCGAGATGACGGTGGTGATCAAGGGCGGCAGCGGTGGTGTCTTGTTCCACGAGGCGTGCGGTCACGGGCTTGAAGCTGACCTGGTGGCCAAGGGTGCGTCGGTGTATCGCGACCGGATCGGTGAGACGGTGGCATCGCCGCTGGTCACCCTGGTCGATGACGGCACCCTGGCCGGCGAGTGGGGAACCACCGCCTATGACGATGAGGGGCACCCCACCCAACGCAATGTCCTCATCCGCGACGGGGTCTTGGTCGACTATATGTGGGACCATCGGCGCAGTCGTCAGGAAGGGAGACCCCATTCGGGCAATGGTCGCCGCCAGAGCTATATGCATCTCCCGATGGTGAGGATGACCAACACCTTCGTCCTCAACGGCCCTGATCGAGCTGATGACATCATTTCCTCCACCGACCACGGTGTCTATGTGGTTGAGCTCGGCGGTGGCAGTGTCGATACCGCATCGGGCGACTTTGTGTTTGGGATGCGAGAGGCCTATCTGATCGAGAACGGTCGGATCACCGTGCCCTTGCGAGATGGCAACCTGATCGGCAATGGCCCCCAGGTGCTCGCCGATATCGACATGATCGCTGATGATTTCGCCATGGGAGCTCCGGGGATGTGCGGCAAGTATGGCCAAGGGGTGCCGGTGGGTGATGGCCAGCCGACCCTTCGGGTGGCCTCGATGACGATCGGAGGAACCGCAGCATGAGCGATGAACTCTTGGCAATCGCTGATCGCGTGGTCGCCCAGGCCCAACCCGGTGAAGAGATCGAAGCCTTTGTGGCCCGGGGCGGCGAAACCGAGATCAAGGTGTATGGCGGTGAGGTTGAAGACTTCGTGTCGGCCATGTCGGAGGGGGTCGGAATTCGAGTGATCCGTGACGGCCAAACCGGCTTCGCCTATGCCGGCACCTTGGATGAGACTGCGGTGGCTGAAGTCTTGGCCGAAGCCCGCGACAATCTCCAGTTTGGTTCGGTCGATGAGCACGCTGGGCTCGCTCAACCCGACGGTGTGGCGATCGCTCCTCAAGAGTTGTGGAGCGACGCGATGGCTGAGTTCGCCACCGATGCCAAGATCGAGCTCGCCCTCCAGCTCGAACGCCAGGTCTTGGCGGCGGATGATCGAATCCGAATCGATGCTGCTCACTATGCCGATGCCTTTGGTGATGCCGCGGTGGCGACCAC
>PDSL01000020.1 GCA_002748455.1 Ilumatobacter coccineus | reverse complement strand
CGCCGAGTGCTCGACCGATGGGGTATCGACCCCACCCGCTTTGCCATGGTCGGCAATTCGGTGCCCAGCGACATCCTGCCGGTGCTCAGCATCGGCGGGAGTGGCATCCATATCGAATACCACACCACCTGGATCCACGAAACCATTGACGACCACGATGGTGAGTTCACCACCCTGTCCTCGATCGCTGAGCTCCCCCACTGGCTGGCAACCATGATCTGATCGAGCGGGTGTTCAGAGTTTGCGCAGCCAGACCTCTCCAACCCGGTGATCAGAGAATTTCTTGATGATCAGAGAAGCCCGGTCGCGGGTGGGGGCAATATTGTCCACCAGGTTGCGACCATTGATCATTCGCCAGATGGCGTGAGCGGTCGCTTCAGCTTCAGCTTCGGTGAAGTCGGCATAGTGACGGAAATAGCTGTCGGGATTCAAGAAGACCGATTGGCGGAAGGTCATGAATCGTTCGACATACCATCGCTCGATGTCGGCGGTATCGGCATCGATATAGATCGAAAAATCGAAATAGTCGCTGACATGTTCGCTGGCTCCACTATTGACCTGGAGCACATTGAGGCCTTCGATGATGACGATGTCCGGGCGGCGAACCGTCACCTGTTTACCGGGCACGATGTCGTAGGCCAGATGGTCGTAGACCGGGGCACTGACCTCGTCGGCTCCGCTCTTGACCGACTTCACAAACTCGACGAGGGCTCGCGTGTCATAGCTCTCGGGAAAGCCCTTGCGTTCCATGATTCCCCGACGGGTGAGCTCATCGTTGGGATAGAGAAAGCCATCGGTGGTGATCAGATCAACTTGGGGATGATCAGGCCAGCGCGACAGCAGGGCTTGAAGAATGCGAGCAAAGGTTGACTTGCCAACCGCGACCGATCCAGCGATCCCGATGATGTAGGGCACCTTGGGCGCGATCGAACCAAGAAAGGTGCTGGTCACCCGTTGGAGGTCTTGCACCGCGCTCACGTAGAGATTGAGCAAACGACTCAGGGGAAGATAGACGGTGGAAACCTCATCGAGGTCGATCTGGTCATTGATGCCGCGCAAACGTTCGATATCGGCCTCATCCAGGGTGAGCGGAGTGGCGGCTCTCAGCGACGCCCACGCTGAACGTTCAAAGGTCAAGTACCGATCGGGCACGGGCGCTACCGTACGCTGTCAAGATGGCTTCCGGCCAAGCGACCCGAAAACAACTTGGCGCCTGGTACACCCCTGATGTCTTGATCGAGGCGGTGTTGGACGGCATCTTGGCCGGTATCGATCTCGAGTCGCGCTCAGCTCCGCCCTTGCGAGTGCTCGATCCAGCCTGCGGTGATGGCCGCTTCTTGGCAGCGCTCGCGGCACGTTCTGCGGGGCGGCGAATCGAACTCACCGGATGCGATATCGATGCCAACGCCTTGGCCACGGCTCGACGACGCGATGATCTGAGAGCGATTCATGCCAACGCCCTCGACTACGACTGGGGTGACACCCGCTTCGATCTGGTGATCGGCAATCCCCCCTTCTTGTCCCAGATGTCGGCCTTGACGACCCGAGGTGGCTCCAGTCGCCACGGCGGCGGCCCCTATGCCGACACTGCAGCCGAGTTCTTGAGCCTCGCAGTCCATCTGGCCAAACCGGAGGATGGTCGAATCGGGTTGATTCTGCCCCAATCGATTCTGGGCTCCCGAGATGCCGGACGGGTCCGCGACGATGTCGCTGATCGCAGCGATCTGATCTGGTCGTGGTGGAGCCCCGAGCAGGCGGATCTCTTCGATGCCAGCGTCCACGTGTGTGGTCTGGGCTTTGAGACCTCATCATCGCCTCAGCCTCATCCGCCATGGACCACGGTGGTCACCGACCGACTTGGCATCCCGCGACTGGAAATGCTGGCGACCGATGGAACCATCGGCGACCGGGCGACGACCAACGCGAATTTTCGCGATGAGTATTACGCCTTGGTGCCAGCGGTCTCCGATGAAGCTGACGGCCCTGCATTGATCACCAGCGGGGTGATCGATCCGGGACGCTGTTGGTGGGGTGAGCGCCCAATCCGGTTCGCCCGCACTCGCTTTGATCATCCTCGAGTTGATCTTGACCAGCTCCACGGTCGCTTCAGCGCCTGGGCAGCACGAAAGCTGGTGCCCAAGGTGATCGTTGCCAACCAAACCCGCATCGTCGAAGCGGTGGCCGATGTGGCCGGAGCTTGGCTCCCCGGCGTGCCGACCACCACGGTGATCCCCGATCACCCCAACGATGTCGAACCGATCGCCGCGGTCTTGACCTCACCGGTGGCCAGCGCGTGGTGTTGGCATCACACCGCTGGAACCGGACTCTCGCCCAGGGCGGTGCGGGTCACCCCCGGGGTTATCGCCTCGGTGCCGTGGCCGCGTGGCGACCTGAGCACCGCCATCGCCGCGCTTCGCCAGGGTGACGTGAAGGCGTGCGGGCGAGCGGTTACCGCTGCCTACGGGATCGATGACGATGCCCTGATGACGTGGTGGAGCGACGAGCTCCCGGTGAGTTCTCGCCGTCCGGGATAAAGCCGATCAGCGGTTCCACGGAGCGGTCGGTGAGACCGCACCCTCACCGCCGGTGAGGACGTCGACCCCGTCATCGGTGACCAAGACGGTGTGCTCAAACTGGGCGGTGCGTTTGCCATCGGCGGTCACCGCGGTCCAGTCGTCATTCCACATCCGATGGCGCCAGGTGCCCAGGGCGATCATGGGCTCGATCGTGAAGGTCATGCCCGGTTCCATCACCGTGGTTTCGTCGGGATCGTAATAGTGCAAGACCTGGATATCGGTGTGGAACTGTTCCCCGATCCCGTGGCCGATGAAGGCTCGCACCACCGACATGCGATGGGCGTGGGCGTGAGACTCGATCGCCTTGCCGATATCGCTCAAGGGCCGCCCGGGCTTGACCGCCTCGATCCCATACCAGGTGCATTCCTCGGTGACGGAAATGAGATGAGCACTGATCGGATCGATCTCACCGATCGGGAAGGTGGCATTGGTGTCGCCGTGAACCCCACCGACAAAGGCGGTGATATCGAGATTCATGATGTCACCGGGCTGCATCACCCGCGAATCGGGAATCCCGTGGCAGATGACCTCATTGGCTGAGGTGCACAACGACTTGGGATAACCGTGATAGTTGAGGGGGCTCGGGTAGGAGTTGCGTTCGATATAGAGCTGGTGGGCGTAGGCATCGACGTCGTCGGTGGTCATCCCCGGCTGAAGATACTCACCGGTGAGGCGCAAGATCTCAGCAGCCACCTTGCCGGCATGGCGCATGGCGGTGATGATCTCGGGAGACTTCACCTTGGGCTCAAGCCAATGCTTGGGTTCACCGGTGTCGGCATACGACGGCCGTTCGATATGGTCGGGCACCGTCCTCATCGGTGACACCTCGCCCGGGAGTACTCGGCCTTCCTGCTTCTTGTGGCACCGCTTGTACTTTTTCCCGCTCCCGCACCAGCAGGGATCGTTGGCACGGGGAAGAGCAGACGGGGGCTGACCGATAGGCATACGTCAACCAGTGTACGAGGCCGATGACCCGTCGTTGTCGGGTGTCAGCACGTGTCGATCACCACAGGGCTCGGATACGACCAACCGGACGGCCGTGGCCGAGTACCGGCGGACCGACAGTGATCTCGACCGACACCCCGATCGAACCGAGCGCGGCGGCCATCACCACGCCAGCAGCGCGGGCTTGTCCATCGGAGATCTTGACCGCCACCGCTCGTCCATCGGGAAGGGCCGCGGCCATCACTCCTTCGGCACCGTCTTTGACCATCAGTCCGGGCACCGCTTGCATGAGCCGGGTGTTGTCGCGCTGGTCACCGCCCACCAGTTCAGGCCAGCGGATCATGGCCTGCCAGACCCGAGCCTTGGCCACCGCCAGATGCCGATAGGCCCGCGCCAGACCACTCAGCGAGATCGCATGGGTCGGGGCACCACATCCATCCACACCGACCGCGTTGACGCCACCGGCAAGTTCGCCGACATGGGCGATGATCGCCTGTTGAAGGGGGTGGTCGGGGTTGAGATAGTCATCGGGATCCCAGCCACAGATCACGCAGGTAGCGATCATCGCGGCGTGCTTGCCTGAACAGTTCATCGCCAACGAAGTCGGTCCGCCGCCCGAGGCCAGGGTGGCTTCGGCAGCATCCTTGTCGATCGGCAGCGATGGAGTGTTGTGAAGCGCCGACACCTCGCAGCCGACCCGGCCAAGCAGGGCGGTCACCACCGCTTGGTGGCGGGCGGTGCCGTCGTGGCTGGCGCAACCGAGAGCGAGTTGATCGTCGGGAAGGTCGAGGCCGAGACCGACCATGGTGTCGGCTTGGAGGGGTTTGAGCGCTGAACGGGGATAGATCACCACATCGGGATCGCCCCAGGCGTGAGCGATCTCGCCATCGGGTCCAAGGGCGACCACTGCACCAAAGTGGACGCTTTCGTCAACACCAGATCGATCGGTGATCGCCACCGGCACAAACGACTCGGGCACGAGGGGAAAAGTCACTGGAGCTCCTTCATCGGGCATCGATCACGGTGATCAGCCCGACCATGCTAGGGGCCTCAACCGGTGTCGTCGCGAGAAGCGATATCGAGGAGGGTGCTGTCGACCACTTCATGGCGTTCGCCCCACTCGCCAACCACCGCTTGGACCAGGGCAGCGAAGGGAAGGGCCAAGACCGCTCCGACCCCGCCGAGGAGGGCAAACCCGGCCAGAGCTGAGCCGAAGGCGATCGCCGGGTGGAGCTCCATCGCCCGAGCGGTGATGCGAGGGGTGAGCACCAGGTTTTCCACCTGCTGATAGACGACCAAGAACACGATCACGAGGATCGCCTTGGTCGGGCTGTCGAGCAGGGTGATGAGCACCGGGAAGATCCCCGCCAGATAGGTGCCGATCACCGGAAGGAATTGGCTGGTTGCCCCGACCCACAGGGCCAAGGGAATGGGGGCCTTGATCCCCATCGCCTGGAACGCCACCCAATGGGAAAAGGCAGCAACCGCTGCCAGAAGGGCTCGTGAGTAGAGGTATCCACCGGTCTTGGCAACAGCGATATCCCAGGCAGCGAGTACCTGATGCTGGCGGTCGGGGCGCAGTCGGCTGCAGACCGCTCGTCGCATCCGAGGTCCATCAGCGGTCATATAGAACGCGAAAAGCAAGACCGACAAGAGCTGACCGGCCATGCCGAGCGCGGTCATCGAGAGACGAACAGCGTTGTCCTGTTGGCTGCGAATGAAATTCTGGATTCTCCCGTCGGGACGGGTGAATTCGTCGATCACGCCCTGGGCCGACAGCGAGGTGTTAAAGAGGTCATTGATCCGATTGACGGTGTCTTGGATATAGCGGTCGGAGTTTTGGAGGAGATCGGCGATCTGGGTTCCGATCACAGTGCCGATCGCCCCAACAAAGATGGCAGCGGCCAAGAAGATGCCGAGCAGGATGAGTCCGGTGGCGGCCCCGCGTTTCCATCCTCGAGCAGCAAGCCGGTTAACCCCCGGTTCGATCGCCAACGCAACAAACAGCGACACCATCAAGACCACCAGCAGGTTGGAGAGTCGACCCCATGCCGCTTGAACCACACCGGTCAGCAGGAACCCGACCCAAAACACGGCGATCGCCCCAATGATCCAGCGAGGCATCCGTGTTCCTGGAGGCGGTGAGAACGCCGTCGCCGAACCCTTGTCAGCTGGTGAGCTCGCTCCCGATCCCAGGTCTGAGGTCATGCCCCGAGAGTAGTGTCGTGCAGGGTCACCGCAGCGACTCATTCAGGTGAGCTGGCCGGTCAGTGTGAGCGGCGAACGGATTGCTCATCGAGCAGGGCGGGAGCCAGATCGCCAGCGGGTTCGATCTCGACGCGTTCAAGCCCTAACCAGGCGGCCATCAGGTCGAGTTCAGCGATGATCGCTGGGGCGACCACGCCAGCTTCATAGCCTGCTTCGATCCAGGCGTGACGCACCAGGAGCGCACCGGCCTGACGGTCGGCTTTGAGATCCACCCGACCGACGAGGTGTTCGCCCAACAGGACCGGCAGGACGAAGTAGCCATAGCGCCGCTGAGCTGGCGGGATATAGATCTCAATGCGATAGTGGAAGTCGAAGAGCCGTTCAGCTCGATCTCGATACCAGACCACCGGGTCGAAGGGGCTCAGCAGGGCACATCGCTTGATCGAACGAGGGGTGGTGGCCTGGGGATGGAGATAGGCGATCTCGTCCCATCCTTCAACCTCAGCGGGGATGAGTTCCCCAGCTTCGACGAGTTCATCGATCAGGGGTCGCACCACTGGGCGACGCTGGCGGTGATAATCGGCCAAGTCCTCGAGGGTGCCAACGCCGCATGAGGCTGCCGCTTGGCGAAGCAGCTGTTTGCGAGCATCGTGTTCGGAAGGCACCGGCAGGTTCAGCACGTGAGCGGGAATGACCCGGTCTGGAAGGTCATACAGCCGGGCAAAATCGCGCTGACGACGGGTAGCGGTGATTCGACCCCGAATGAAGAGCGCTTCAAGGGCTCGCTTGCCGTCGTCCCAGTCCCACCACGGTCCGTTGGGCCGCGATTCTTGACGCACATCCGAGGCCACGATCGGACCGTGATCGGCCACATAGGCTTCGATCTCATCGAGGAGCGCGGCATGGTCTTGGCCCCATCGTTCTAGTCGCCGAGACCGAGCGGCACTATCCATCGCCCACCGATAGAGCGGATAGTCGGTGGTGGATACATGGCTGGCTTCGTGAGCCCAATACTCAAACAGTTCACCCGCTGCGGTGGCATCGGGGATCAGGCTGCGTCGATGGGGACCAAGACGAGCGAAGACGACCAATTCCTGGCTACGAGCGAGGACATTGACCGAATCGATTTGGATGAGCCCCATCTGGGAGACGATGCGACGCAGATGACGCCGGTCAACCCGGCCGGTGGGACGGGGATCAGCAAAACCTTGGGCACCCAGGGCGAGACGACGAGCCTGGCTGAGCGAGAGCGCAACCGGTGTGATCATGTCAGCCCCGGGGCTATCGAGCCCTCAGTCGCTCTCGGTGATGGTGACCGAATTGATGACCACATCGGTGACCGGACGGTCGCCGGCCTGGGTCGGCACCTTCTGCATGGCATCGAGAACGTCGAGACCCTTGACGATCTGACCGAAGAGGCTGTAGGCGGGCGGCAAACCCACACCGCTGGGGCCCGAAATCAAGAAGAACTGGCTGCCGTTGGTGTTGGGACCAGCATTGGCCATCGCCACCGAACCGATCTGATACTTGCCAGGCTTGGGCAGCTCATCCTTAAAGCGATAGCCGGGGCCACCGCGGCCGGTGCCGGTGGGGTCACCACCCTGGCAGACAAAGCCATCGATGATCCGGTGGAAGATGATTCCATCGAAGTAGTGGTGGAGAGCCAAGAAGACGAAGTTGTTGACAGTGACCGGCGCGGCAATCGGATCCAGAGCGATCACCATGGTGCCCATCGAGGTGTCCATCGTCGCCGTGTACCGCTTGGCGGGGTCGATCCCCATCTCCGGCGGACCGGCAAACTCCTGGGTTTTGGGGGCGGAACCATCGAACGGCGGGAATGCAATAGCCATGGCGGCATGGTAGCGGCCCAATCGGCAGCCACGCTGACCGAACCGCGGTGGCGATCATCGGTGTGACACCCCTTCACCATGATGGGGTCGTGGCTCGGCAACGACGTGAATATGGGTGCTCCGACTGCGGCACAGCTCATCCCCAGTGGTCGGGCCAGTGCTCGGGGTGTGGCCAATGGAACACCCTGGTTGAACGGTCGCGTTCGTCAGCCGAGCCATCCTCATCTACTCCCCGAGCATCTCCCCAGCCGATCGACCAGGTTCCGGTCAATGCAGCACTCCCCCACCGGTGTGGAATTGATGAGCTTGATCGGGTGCTTGGCGGTGGGTTGGTGACCGGATCGGTCACCCTGATCGGCGGTGAGCCGGGTATTGGCAAGAGCACCCTTCTCCTCCAACTGCTGGCGAGCTGGCCATCGACCGCGCTCTATGTCACCGCCGAAGAGAGCGCTGAACAGGTCCGTCAACGAGCTGAACGGCTGGGGGCGGTGCGGCCCGATCTGTGGTTGCTGTCGGAAACCTCGGTGAGCTCGATCGTGGCCTCCTTCGACGCAGTCCAGCCGACGATCGCAGTGATCGACTCGATCCAAACCATCGGTGACCCATCCCTTAACTCGGCGGCCGGATCGGTAGTCCAGGTGCGCGGTTGCGCCCAGATACTCGCCCACGAAGCCAAGCGCCGAGGCATCGCCCTGATCTTGGTGGGCCATGTCACCAAAGATGGTTCCCTCGCCGGGCCACGGGTACTCGAACACCTGGTTGACACGGTGCTGACGTGTGAGGGTGAGCGCTATCACTCGCTAAGAGTGCTTCGAGCCACCAAGCATCGCTTTGGCCCCACCGACGAGTTGGGGCTGTTCACCATGACCGATCGAGGTTTAACCGGCGTGCCCGATGCGGCTTCGGTCTTTTTGGGTGACCGCCAAGCTGGGGTTGCCGGCTCAGCGGTCGTGCCCACCATCGAGGGACGTCGCCCGCTCGTCATCGAAGTCCAAGCGCTCACGACCCCATCACCGCCCCATCTGCCCGCTCGGCGCACCGTCCAGGGGATCGACACCAATCGACTCTCACTCCTGTTGGCGGTGATCAACCAGCGCACCCCACTGGTGGTGGCCAATCACGATGTCTATGTCTCCACCGTGGGAGGGCTCCGTCATCTCGAACCCGGTCTTGATCTGGGGGTGTGTTTGGCGATCGCTAGTGCGCTCACCGAACGCTCGGTCACCTCCACGATGGTGGCGATCGGCGAGGTTGGTCTCGGCGGTGAAATCCGCCAAGTGCCCCATCTCACCCGCCGCCTCACCGAGGCTGTTCGACTGGGGTTCCGTGAGGCGATCATCCCCTCCACCGCTGAGGTCGCCTCGATCGAGGGATTGGCCCTGATTCGGGTGTCCACCCTGGCTGAGGCCTTGGTTGCCGCTGACCAGGAACACTTGCGCACCCCAGTATTGGGCGCCGATCTCGCGAACCAGAAACCTGGCTCTACACTGGGGTGATGACCTCCACCGGTGGCGCCAACAAGGCTATGCGTTACGCCTTGTCGCGCACCGCTCCCGGCACACCGTTGCGTGACGGAATCGACCGGGTGGTGCGCGCCCAAACCGGAGCTCTCGTCGTCTTGTCTGACAATCCCGAGGTGCTCTCGATCTGCACCGGTGGATTCCTGGTCGATGCCCCCTTTAGTCCCCAACGGCTGTCCGAGTTGGCCAAGATGGATGGCGCGATCATCGTCTCCAACGATGGAGGGCGTATCGCTCGGGCCAATGTCCACCTGGTGCCCGATCCGTCGGTGCCGACCAGCGAAACCGGCACCCGACATCGCACCGCTGAGCGGGTTGCTCGATCCCTCAATGTTCCGGTGGTGACCGCATCCGAAGAGATGGGTGTGATCAATATCTATGCCGGTGGCGACAAGCGCCAGCTGCTCGAGATCGGCCAGCTGCTCGATCGAGCCAACCAGGCCCTCCAAACCCTTGAGCGTTACAAGGTCCGACTCAACGATGCCCTCTCGAGCTTGACCACCCTCGAAATCGAGGACATCGTCACGGTGCGTGACGTGATCGTCGTGGTCCAGCGCGGCGAGATGGTGCGTCGAATCTCCGAAGAGATCGAGACCATGGTGATCGAGCTGGGTGTGGATGCCCGCCTCTTGCGACTCCAGCTCGACGAACTGGCCTCCGAGAACGAAGCAGCGGTCGATTTGGTGATCGCCGACTACCTGCCTCCCTACCGTCAGGTGGCTGAAACTCTGGCTGATATCGCTGCCCTGCGCGATGATGATGTCCTCGATGCCCGCCGAGTGATCTCTACCTTCCATCTCGGCGAGCTTGGTCTTGGTGATGAGGTGACCTCTCGGGGCATTCGCATGCTCGACCAGGTTCCGGCACTCGGTTCAGATACCGCGAGCCGGGTGGCTGACGACATCGGTGGTTTGAGCCGTCTCCAGCGAGCGACCACCTTGCAGCTGATGGAGGTTGATGGGGTTGATGAAACCCTGGCGACCCAGATCAAGAAGACCTTTGAGCGCATCACCGAGTCGACCATTCTCAAGCGCTACAACTAACGAACAGTCGCCGGAGAGCGCCCAGCGGTCACCCTGGTACGGTGGCCAGTATCGGGGCAGCGCAGATTGACCACTCGTGGCGACCCGGTATGCCTGTGCGACTTCTCCAACGTGTCAACAACAAGCGAGGATCAAGATGACCGATAAGAAAACCCTGCTCCGCCAGATCATGACCTCGTTGGCTCACGGCGACACCGACACCGCCGATGCCCAGATCGCCACCTTCATGGACACGGTCAGTGAGATCAACGCCGATGACGTCACCGAGGTTGCTCAAAGCCTCGACACTGCCGGTGTGTTTACCGATGCCTCACATCACACCCTGATCGAGCAACGCGTCTTTGGCATCATCGATTCGAAGATCCCCGTCCTTGACCTGTCGACCTTTCCTGAGGGGCATCCAGTACACACCTTCTTGGCTGAGAACACGGTGATCAAGGAACTCTGCCAACGGGCCCAAGAACTGGTTGCCGACCCCAACAGTTTCGATGCTCTCTATAGCGACTGGGCCATGTTGGCCAGCCAGTTCGCCCAGCTCGACATCCACTATTTGCGCAAAGAAAACCAGCTCTTCCCAGCTCTCGAAAAGCGCGGGTTCAGCCACCCCAGCACGATCATGTGGACTGTCCACGACGTGATCAGGGGGATGGCCAAAACCTACGCCCACGCGGTTGAGGCCAAGGACAAGGATGCCGCCTATCCAGCCCTGGATGAGCTCCAGCGAGGTGCCTTCGAGATGACGGTCAAGGAAGAAAAGATCCTCTTCCCCAAGTCATCCCAGCTCCTCAGCCAAAACGACTGGATCGAGATTCGCGGCGGCGAAGACGAGATCGGGTGGTGCTATATCGACAAGCCGATCTTGTGGAACCCCACCTGGACCCATCCCAGTGAGGCGGGATCTGAGACCCCGGAAATGTCCGGTGCTCCGGCAGCACCCCAGGTCTTCAATCCCGATGAAGCGACCCGCACCAGTGTTGGTGGGATCAATCTTGAGGTCGGCAATATCACCCCCGAGCAGATCAACCTGATCTTCAAATTCATGCCCTTCGATGTCACCTTTGTTGACGAGTTTGATGAAGTCCGCTACTACAACAAGGGCGATGAGCGGGTCTTCCCCCGCAGCCCGGGCATCATCGGGCGCCAGGTGCGCTACTGCCATCCGCCCAAGAGCGTCCATGTGGTTGAAGAGATCATCGACGCCTTCAAGAAGGGCGAGCGGGATGAAGCCAGCTTCTGGATCAATTTCCGAGACGCGTTCGTCTATATCCAGTACTTCGCCCTGAGGAATCACGCTGGCCACTACAAGGGGGTCATCGAGATCACCCAGGACGCCTCCACCGTGCGCGGCCTCGAAGGCGAACAGCGTCTCCTCGACTGGGAGTAGTCGACCACGATCGGGTCCGCCTGAGGATCGCTAGCGGCGCAAGAGGTGCTGTCTCAGCTCGACCAGCTTGCGAGAAGGCTCACCGTCCGACCAGGGGTCACGGGTCAGGGCTCGCTCATACTGATCCCATTCGTGACGCACCCCGGCCAGGTCCCCAGCCTGGGCGTGGGCTTGCATCCTCAGCCCGATGAGCTCTTCGTGGCCCGGCACCACCTGGAGACCCCGAGCGGTGGCATCGAACACTCCAGCGATATCGCCAACCGAGAGATAGTGGGCTGCCAGCTCTGAGGTGGCGGTGGTGGCGACCAAGGCCAGCTGGGAGGTGAGCCCTTCAGCGTCGGGCCAGAGGTAGGACGTGCCTTCGAAGGGGAACCCGGTGATCCGGCGGACCACTGGAGCCAGGGTGGCGATCGCCTGATCGGGCGGTTGCAACCGGGCCTCGATCAGGGCCCGGTCGATGAGGTCAACATCGGTGACCACCTTGTGGTGGAGGGGAAGTTCATCGGTCAGGGTGCGAGCGATCCACTCATCACCTTCCGGAGGTTCTTGGGCCCGAGCCAGCGCCCGGCGGGCATCGGAGACCACATTGGCAAAGGTGGCATCACGAACGTCGAGGTCCCACAGCGCGGTACGAGCCGCCATCCGGGTTGATCGGTCGCGATGGGTTGCCAGCCAGGCGACCAGTTCGCGCGACTTTGACCGGGCAAACTCCACCGGCTGGCCGTCACGGGTGGTGACATCAACCGGGCCGAGCAGACAGGCCACCAGTTCCCAGTCGTGGTCATCGGTGTGGTGATCATCGACGGTGTCACCGAGCTCGGCATCTCGGATCTCGTGCCACACCGAGGGTGGCAGGGTCCAGTCGTCGGTGCTTTCATCGGTTGGCGGTACATCAACCAGTTGGGCGATCGATTCAGCTTCATCGGCTTCCAGACCGAGCGGGACCAGCGTCAAGCCAGCCGGTTCAAGTGTCCAGGTTGAACCATGGGCGCTGAGTCGATGTGCTGGCCCATCGATCGGTACCGCCGACACGATCGCCAGCGCGGTTCGGTCGCCTGGTGCCACCACCGGGTCAGCCCCTGACCCAACCAACACCACCGCCGGTTCCCACGTTTCGCCGGAGGTCACCCGAGCCCGGAGATCGAAGGGCGACCGCTCCTGGGCACGCGTGGAACCGACAGCCTCAATCGCCGTGGCGATCGCCGATGCCGGGGTATCGGCGGCCAGATAGCGACGATGGCCTAAGAACGCCGCGGTGGGAATACCGACGCCCACCAGGCTGGTCACTTCGGCCAAGATCGATCCAGCCAGAGTGGTCGCCACCGCCGACACGATCGAGTCGGCAATCTCAGGGTCGGCATCGATATGGAGCGCTTCAAGAGCTTCCAGATCGACATAGACCTCGCGCCCATCAGGATCGACCCCTAGCTGGACCAGGGTGGGGCACGGGGCCCCGCTACGGCGGGCTGATGGAGCCAGCAATTCGATGGGGACATGGGCCGGCACGCGCCAGCGCTCGCCCCCACCTTCCCATGGCGAATCCAGCTCGACCGGGGTGCTGAAGCGAATCTCCACCTCACCGGTCTGGTCGACAAGCACCGCCAGCACGCGACCACCAGCATCGGCAACCGCGAGGGCAACCGAACGAACCGAGATCTCTACCCGAGCCCAACGATCGCCAACATCGATCGACCGCAGCACCCGTTCGACTGCCGCCGCCCGTGGCGGCACCGCCGGAAGACGAGACCGCGACCGAGAACGACGAAGGCGTTCTCGACGGCGCACCCCAAGCAGGGCCAAGATGCCCGCCGACATCATGGTGGCCCGACCAAGGGTGACCACCCGGATTTCCGATGACTCCTGTTCGGACTGGTGCGCGGAGATCTCGGTCGTGATCGGAGTTGGTGTTTCGCTATCGGACAGGTTGACCGGCGCGGCGACCAAATCGGGCTGCACATCGTCGTTGGTTGACGCAACCAGCTCATCATCGTCAACCCACACATTGTCGGGAGCTGGATCATCGTCTGCCGCCAACGAGACGTCCTCGACCTGGCCGGTCACCGGCACGACATCGTCGACACCGCTCTTGACCGCTGACGCCGCGGCATCATCGCTGGGGACCACCTCATCGATGAGGGGCACCTGAGACTCGAGACCGGGTAACAGGACACTTGGGGAGTCCTCAACCGTTCCTGGCAGGTAGAGCTCCCATCCCGGATGGATCAGGTCGGGATCGTCAAGCTGGCGACCATCATCGAATTGGCGGGACTGATTGAGATCAAAGATCTCACGCCACCGCTCACCAGCGCCCAGGCGGTCAGCAGCGATCGACCATAGCGACTCACCCTCGGTCACCAGATGAACCGGGCCTACCGGTGCAAGGGTCGGAGCCTGAGCCAAGCTTGGCAGCGGTGGGAGCTGAAGGACCCACCCAACATCGATAAAGGCAGCGTTGACAAAACGCTGTCCATCTCCCATCTCCCGGCCGAGATTGGCCTCGATGATGGCGCTGGCAAAACGATCGATCGCCTTCGCATCAGGACCGGCCAAACGCTGGGCGATCCCATAGATCGAATCGCCAGAACGGACCACATAGGTCGACTCAGACTCGGTTGATTCGGTTGATGAGGAGCGAACAGTAACCGGTGACGACGATCGATCAAGCTGGGTGTTCCAGACTGGGGCCGAAGTTGTGGCGTCATGATCAACCTCGATCGGCGTGCGCTCAGCGATCAGGGCGTCGGCTCCAACCGTCGATGCCGATACCCCAAGTGCGGGCACGATGACCATGAATCCGGTGGCGATCAGTCGAGCAAGCTGCTGAGACGGTCCCAGCGCCCGGATTGCCGGGAGGGGGATGCCGTCATAGCGGATCATATGGACCAGTTCGGCGACCGCAGTGATGACGACCACCAGGATCGCCACCCAGGCCACCATCAAAGCTGCCCGGATCACGATGTCGGTCAGGGTCGCCTCGGTCAGACGTGAGGTCAGGGCGCCGACGATACGGGAGAGCTCCCAGTCGGTCGGCGATGGAACCCCATGGAGCGGGGATGCCCCACCAAAGCGAGCCCGGGCTCCAGCGATCAGAGCCCAGGGCAAGGCGATCACCACCACGGCCAAGAGGCCAATCGAGCGGAGCAGGTGCGCAATTCGAGACGTCATAGCATCCTCGTGATCACTGGAATCGTTCCGGTTCGGCCACCCCGGTCGCCTGGGAGGGACCGGCTTGACCTTGGATCGTGATGGTGACCACGACCCGGATCGGATGGCCTTCGACCGCCACCTCAACCGATCCCGACAGGTGGTAGGCGTCGAGCAAGTTGTTCGCTGCCGTCGAAGCAGCATCTCGAGCGCGGGCCACATCAAGTCGGATATCGATGCCCGAATCGCCATCACCTCGCATGGTGTCCGGCGAGAGCTGTTGTGCTCCCGCTCGGGCGGCTTGGAAGGCCACCGACTGGGCTGCAGACCGTTGAGCAACCCTGGTCCCAACATCGCGGGTGAGCCAGATCACCCCACCGGCGGTGAAGGCGAAAATCAGCACCAAGGCCAGCGCCATGCCAGCACCGCGGTCACCGCGGCATCGACGCTGACGGCGATCATTGGATCGGTTCATCCGCCACTCCTTGCGCGAAAGAGGTCGACCGTGGCATAGGCGGTTGCCGAAAGCGCCACATCAGTGGACTGGACCGGTTCGATCCCCTGGTTGGGGGCAACACACGACACGGTGACTTCAACGAGCCCATCGTCGAGGCCGATACCGACCACTGATCGGGTTACCGCCACCGTGGGGTGCGAACACGAATCGACCGAGGTCAGCATCGAGAGCGCTGTCGATTGAGCGGTCTCGACAGCACGGCCCGGATCTCGCTCCAAGGCGGCCGCCTGAGCGGCCGCTTCAGCAGCGGTTCTCACCTGAGCAAGTCCATCGACTTGACGGGAAAACGAGATCACCAAGAGCGCCAACACCACCAGAACCGGCGCAAGGATGACCAGCTCCAAGGCATCGGCCGCTCCCCGATCGGTTGCCGCCGGAACGGCTGATCTGCGCCGCCTGATCATGGCTGATGCCGTTCGATGGGAAGGGCTTCGGTCGCCGAGATCGTCACACTGGTACCGCGCAGGATGCCAGCAGCGCGTCCTCGGATACTGACCACCACGGTGACCCCATCACTGTCGACGGTGACATCTGGGTTGACCACCAATTTGGTCTGGCCGATCGCTTCCGCCGCCGAGGCCCGCGCGTCGTCAACAGCAACGTCTTGACGAGCAACCAAGACCGCGGTGTTTCGGGCTACAGCTCGGATTTCTACTCGAGCGTGGGCCCACATCGCCGCTTGGAAGGCCATGAACGCGACCACCACAAAGATCGGGGTGATCAAGACCATGGTGAGGCTTGATGACCCTCGATCTCGCTGGCGACGTGACACGGTCATGCGTTCACCTCGATCCATCGATGCAGCCCATCTCCATCCGAACGATGCTCAGAGACCGGGCTCGACGATATTGCTGTCTTCAGCAGCGCTTTGGATCTTGTTCCACAGGATCGCCGCGATCACGGCCACGCTGACACCGGCAGCCACGAACCACAGGACCTGTTCCAACGACACGGCACCGCGATCGCGGTCATCGCTGCACTCATCGCTGAGATCGGCTCCGATGAGCTGACGCAGCGAGCCATACAGATGGTGCTGGGCGGCGGTGATAAGGGTGGTAATCGGGGGCATGATGCTCCTTTCGGGGAACTGGTTAGAAGACATTGAGAGCGGGATACATGACCAGGGCCATGAAGATCAGGGCCATCCCCACGATGGGGGTGGTCAAACGGCTGGTCTGGAGACGGGCTTGAGCTTCTTGCTCTGACGACAATGAACTGCGCAGGGTGGCACATTTGGCCGCCAGGGTGAGCGCCACTGGGGCACCTTCGGCAGCACTCAACGCTGCGGTGGCCGCGACCTGGGTGAGTTCGTCGATGCCAAAGTCCACACCGGTCATATGGAGGGCATCGGTCAGGCTCTTACCTCTGGTACCCGACTCCCTCATCCGGCGACGCAGGGCAGCAAACAGGCGTCCATCACCAGCGTGGGCGGCTTGTTCGAGCGCTCCTTCATATCCGGTGTTGCCGGCCAGGAGCATGGTGACGACATCGAGATAGGCCGAGACCTGGTATCTCAGATCGGACCGGGTGCGGGTGACCTTGTCGGCCGACGCGAGATGGACAAGGAGAGGGCCGAGGATCGCTCCAGCGATGGCCCCGACCACCGGGACATACCAACCAAGTCCGATCAGGCCGAGATAGGTCATCGCCGCGAACAGGAGTGATGGACCAACAAACCCGGCCACCGATGCCGCCACCAGAGTGACCGCATAGCTTTCGGCGGTCATCCCGAGTACCGCCAGATCAGAACTGGACGGGATCGCTCCAGGAATCTGACGGGCCAATCTCGTCAGCGAGGGAATGAATCGACGCACACCGCTCCATCGGGCGGTATCCACCGGCTGGATCGTCCGCTCAAGATAACGAATGACCCGTTGCAGGGTGGGTGCCGGCTGGAGGAAGGCCCCGATCGCCATCAGGGCGCCGACCACTCCAACCAGGGTGGACAGGATGAGGAGTGCTGTCGGGCTCATCGGCCACCCTCGAGGATCGACGATTCGGAGGTCAAGAACCGGGCTGGACGTGGGAAGGCCGCCAACCGTTGAACTCTGACGATCAAGGCAGCGTAGCCGGCCAGGCACGCGGTCAAGAAGAGCTGGCCGCCGGGATGGTCGTAGACATCGAGATAGGAGCTACGACCAAACACCAAGAGAGCGATGATCAAGGCACCCATGATCACGGTGAGGGCCTGAACCTCGCGTCGCGCCGGCACCCGTTCAGCTTCGATCAGGCGGCGCCGATCAACCTGTTGTCGGGTTTGGTCAGCCAGCGCCGTGAGCACCGGCACCGTGCGAGCGCCGCGGCGAATAGCGATTGCCAGGCCGGCAGCAACCAGGTCAGCCAGGGGATCGTCGAGATCGTCGGCAAAACGCCGGAAGGCGATGTCGGGGCCCTGACTGCCCAGTGCTGCAGCGAGGCGACGAACGTGGGGCCGGATCACCGGCTGACAAGCCCCAACCGTTGACGAGATCGCCCCGATTGGCTGTTCACCAGCCATCAAAACATCACGAACGTTTTCGATCCAGCTCGCCAACGCATCAAGTCGAGCGATTTCTGCTTCGCCGCTGTTGCGACGACGAAGCCATACGCCGACCACCCAGAAGGCCCCAACGCCGACCACCAGGGCGGGGATCACCCATTGGGATGCCACCAAGACCAACCCGGCAAGGGTGATCGCCGCAATGAACTGGATCAAGAGCTCGGTCCGGTCCACGCTCACCTGGACCACTCCGCCATCATCGGGAGGTGGAAGAACGACGAGGGCGATACCCCAGACCCCAAGCGCCGACAGCAAGGCCACCAACGCGATCATGTCCACCCTCCACTGGCGAAGAGGTGGGGGTCATAGCCGGCCAGACGCAAACGTTGGAGGTGTCGCGCCGACAAGGGAGCAACCTGGACCAGTTCCCCGGTGTCGTCAAGGGCCCACACCTCGGTGGTGGACAACCCGCCTCGCTCGCCGAGACCGCCGATTTCAATGATTGAGGTCACCCGCCGTACCGGTGCACCTTCGTTGGTTTCGTTTCTCACCAAATCGATGTGGACAACGAAGTCGACGGTTTGGGCAATCAAACTCCACACCGCAAATTCGGGCAGGGTGGTATCGGATTTCGAGACATAGTACGCAAGCCGCTGGACGACCACATCGGAGGTATGGGCGTGGATCGTGGCCAATGACCCTCGCTTACACATCGAGGCCACGTCGAGCATGTCGAGGGCTTCATCTTCGACCAGCTCGCCGACCACCACGCGGTCGGGATTGAGTCGCCGGGTCAGTTCGACCAACTGGCGAGTGCTGATCTCCCCGAGACCTTCAGCATTGCTGTGTCGAGTGAACAAGGCCGGAGCATCAGGGTGCCGGGGATCCTCTTCGAGCCGCAGCTCGAGAAGGTTCTTTTCGACAGTGATGATTCGCTCTCGGGGCGAGACCTCACCCAAGAGTTCGGTCAACAGGGTGGTCTTGCCAGCTCCCGGTGGTCCAGAGATCAAGATGGTGAACCCACATCGGATCATGGCCTGGAGGCGGGGAACCAGGCTGGGAGCAAAGAGACCTCGTTTGGACAGGCCATCGAGGCCTTCATGGCGCACCACGAAGCGACGGATCGCGATCCGAGGATGGGTAGAGACCCCGTGCTCGCCTCGTCCCCCGAGGACCATCACGATCCGGGAACCGTCATCGGCCTGGAAGGTCAGCATGGGCGACTGGGTGTCGAGGCGACCTTCCCCGGTGCCGGTCATGCGACGGGCGAGACGTTTCTGGTAAGCGGTCAGGTCGGCATCGCTATCCCAGAGTTGGCCAACATCGATCTTGCGGCCATCGCTATAGGTCACCCAGGTTGATCCAGCCCCGTTGACATCGATCTCTTCGACCAGGGGATCATTCATGAAGGGTTCGAGGGGGCCAGCGCCGGTGAGCTCAGCGACCACCCGACCACGAATCTCTCGTTCAACGGTGGAAGACAAGGGTGGTTCGCCTCGGCGCATCCGGTCCTGGTTGAGATGGGCGATCTCTTCGCTCAGCCAGGCCCCGACCATGAGCTGTTGCCGACGAGGATCGGCGGCCAAGGTCACCAAATCGGGGGCATCGTCCCCAGCTTCATCTTCAGCATCGATCGCATCGACCAGCCGGGCCGCTACCCGATCGGTGACATAGGCGACCAGAGCATGCGCGCTCTGATCGAGCGGAGGCTGAACCACGGTCATCGTGACCCTCCCGGGCTGCCGATCAGGTCATCGAGATGGCGGTGAACGATGAGGGCCAGGTCACGACCAGCTCGATAGAGGGGCAGCCGATTCGCCCGACGAGCGGACACCCCGTCACGTCCCGCCCACACCGATGCAGCGAGTTCGTCATAGGGGAGACCGATGACCGGGAGCGCCCCGGCGGTGTCGGCCAAGAAATGAGAAATATCGTCGATCGAGAACGGCGTGTTTCCAACGACAGCGACCACGAGGTGGCCCGGCGAACTGGCGAAAAGATCAACCTGATCGGCAAGCCGTTGGAGACGAACGGCAGCCGCGGCGTTGGAGTGACGAGTCTGTCGATGAACCAAAACGACCACCGATGCGGCGGCAACAAAGGGATGCGCTGCCGGATTGGGACTCAACCGACCGGTGTCGACAATCATGGTTGGCGCCTGGGGTGAAGCCATCTGGACCACCACCGATCGAGCCGATTCGGCAACCGATCGAGCTGCCTCAACCGCTCGTGGTGAAAGAGGGATGACCTTCACTCCGGTAGCGGTGTCGCGAACGAACGGCTCGATCTCTGGCCAGGAACCATCAGCAACACGGGTGATCACCGTTGACAGTGAGGGATGCACCGGAATGTCGAGCCAGGCAGCCAGATCGCCACCGGCCGGATCGGCTTCGACAACGACCGGATCATCATCGGTGGGCCATCCCAAGGCAAGCGCGATCGAGGTGGTGGTGACCAGATCACCGGTGACCGCAACGATGGCCACTAGTTACTCTCTTCCATCGCTGGATCGGCACCCGGATCGACCAGGATGAGCCCCACCGACTCGGCCATGGCAAGGACGTCTGCATTGATGTCAGCAACCTCGACGCTGACCGGGATGACCCCGCCGATCGAATCGGTCTCGCCGATCCACACGATATGACCGACGATGGTCTGGGAGGGAGTCTCATCGTTGGCACGGATCACGATGCGCACCTGGGATCGTTCCCGAGCACCGTTGGGAACCTGGGTGGGCCGCAATTCGAGGGCGACTACCGACTGACCAGCTCCGATCAAGGGCTTGGCTTGTACCAGTTGGGGAGCCAGCAAGGTCCCGGCCAAGATATGGGTCTTGGCGTAGTGATGGTCGATCAAGGCAAGTTGATCAGCTTGAACAACCGGCACAGCTGGGTCGACGTCAACGGCAACCACCCGCACCATGTCGGCGGTGACTTCTTGTCCAGCGGGCACATTGGCGACCACCTGGAGCACCTCAGTGCGTTGATCCAGCTGAGAGTACACGACGACATTGCCCCCGATCGCTACCGCGGCGAGAGCAGCACCAAGCGCGATTCGGGTCCGTCGCCGCGATGAGGGACGGAACCGTCTCGATTCGGGCTCGGTGGTCAAGGTGTCGTTGATGGTCATGACAGGAACGTTCCTCCGAAGGTGACAACGAAGATGATGGTGGCGACGGTACCGAACCACAGACCTGGAGCGAAGGGGAGAACTCCCCTCCGGACCACCAGTCCAACGACGGCAGTGGCCCCTGATGCGACACAGATCGCCACCAGGCCGAGTCGCCAATCGATGAGGCCAAGGCTGGCCCCAAGCACGGCAGCCAGTTTGACATCACCGAATCCCATCGCTGTGGGCGAGATGAGGTGAACCGCCATGAGAGGACCACCAGCGACCAGCGCTGCAGCCAGCACACCAGCGGCATGCGATGGTGACCAGACCACCACCAAGGCGGTAGGGATAGCGGCTCCAAGCACCGCCAGATTGGGAATGCGCCGAGAGCGAAGATCAACCCATGCTGCCCACGCGGCGATCGACAGCGTTGCCCCCATCGCAAGAGCGATGAGCCAAGGGTGTGGAATGTCGAGCACGGCGAGAAACGATGTTCAGGAAACCTCTCGTGAGGTTAGGACAGGAATGATTGGTGTGCCTAACCGTGAGGGTTGGGATCCTCCATCACGAGTGCCGCCGGCACACCGATCGCTCACCGAACTCCCACCGACCGGAGGGTCAGATCTCGTCCTCGATCAGCCGGATCGCCTGATAGGCCGCGGTCACCAGGGGTTGGAGGGTGGGGTCCGTAGCTACCAGTGCCCGATACCCAGCAGCGGCATAGGCCACCTGGCCATAGCCAGGTGAGCGGACATAGCCCGCCTTGATCAGACGAGACCGGATTGGGGCGAGCTGTTGCGGGGTCCGTTCGAGCAGTTGGGTGATCACCGAGGTACGAACCCAGGGTGTTGATCCGACCATGGCCGCAAGAAACCGCGCCTGGCCAGGACTGGGCGCGTAGGGCAATTGCAATCCGGTCAGGAGCCGACGGTGGCAATCGGGTATGACCTCAGCGACGTCATCGCACGTGATCGTGCCGTCGAGACCGCACCGTTCCACCACATGCCAGCCGATGACTTGCATCGCATACGGCAATCCGCCAGCGCGCTGGGTGACATACTCCGCGACCTCGGAGCTCACCCCAACGCCGACCGTGGCCAGGGTGTCGACGAAAGCGGCCTGGATTTCGGCATCGTCGACCAGGCCAAGATCGGACTCGATATCGGCTCGGCTGATAAAGGTGGAGACCCGGTCGGGATTGGCAAGCTCAAGACGCCCAGCCAATCCGGCAGCGACAAAGGCCACCGGAAACCCTCGGCGCTTGAGAAGCTGGAGATCGTTGCCTACCACTTTCAGCTCGGCGGGATCGGCGTCGTGGAGTTCGTCGAGCGTGATCACGACCCCACATGGCGGCTGATCGCTCGACATGATCGCCGTGATCGCGTCACGAACCGATCGAGGAGGCTCGGGGCGCGGTGGCGACCAGGTATGGGTGGCCTTCACCGGACCAGCGCTCAGGCTGACCGACGTCGATCCTTCCCCGGGAACAGGAGACCAGATCTCGTTGACGATCCGCTGGCTCAAACTCCCCTCCCCTGGCCCGGCGACTTCGACCACTCGCCAGCCGTACTGGACAGCGATGTCGTGGGCATCGTCCAAGAGCACGGTCTTGCCGATCCCTCGATCCCCGAGGAGGATCAATTGTCGAGCTGGATGGGATCGCAAGCTGGGGTGGAGTGCCTGGGTCAGCCGAGCGACAATCTGGTGTCGACCGGCTCGAACCACGGGATACTCACCGAAGCCGGGACGGAACGGATTGACCTCATCCATGATCGAAATATAACACGACTTTCAGCGCGCCCGAAGACACTCACACCCTTATATTTAGGACGTACTGAAGTATCAAAGGAGTGTCAACGAAACGAAAGAGCGAGAATATATAACACCTCTTGCACACCGATCACCGAGGATCTGATGCCCCTTGTGCTCCCCGATCGGGCAAGCTAGAGCCATGATGTCGTCGTTTTCTCGTGACGATCTTCGATCGCTCTTGACCCCGATCCAATTCCACGTCACCCAAGAATCAGGGACCGAAGCCCCCTTCACCGGCGACTATTGGAACACGACCGATCCGGGCACCTATGTCTGCGTGGTGTGCGGCACCGAGTTGTTCTCCTCCGACACCAAATTCGATGCCCACTGTGGTTGGCCAAGCTTTTTCGACCCTCTGGAGTCTGACACGATCCAGCGCTCCACCGACACCAGCCACGGCATGATCCGCACCGAGGTGCGCTGCACCACCTGCGATGCCCACCTGGGCCATGTCTTCCCCGATGGGCCTCCGCCCACCGGCGAGCGCTATTGCATCAATTCAGCCAGCCTGCGGTTTGTGCGGCGCTCCGACGACACGCCGGAGTGATCCCCACAACCTGACCTTGGGGCGAGCTCAACGATGGGCGATCACCAGCGTGTCAAGCGCGATCTTCTCCCCGTCGGCGGTATCCACCCGCCGTTCCACCACCTCAGCTCGCTCGATGGTGAGCTCATCAGGCAAGGCAGCCACCACCTGATCTGGCGAGGTCAACACCTCGAGCCGCGATGGGCCGCCCCATCCCTCATCAAGGTTTCGACGATCGTGACCGACCAAGAAGAACTGTCCCCCAGGTGCCACCGCCGCACCAGCACGACCCAGGATTGGCACCAAATCGGTATCACCAAGATGGAGATAGGCGATCATCACCAGGTCATAACCACCCGGCGTGGGGACATACTCGGTCAGATCAGCAACCTCAGCGGTGAGCTCGACACCTCGACGTTCAGCGATCTGGCGCATCCGGTCAACCGCCACCGATGAATAGTCCACCGCCGTGACATCCCAACCTCGTTCGGCAAGCCACAGTGCATTGCGACCTTCACCGGCCGCCAGATCGATCGCCCGACCGGGAGCAAGATCAGCGCACCACCGCTCAACAAACTGATTGGGGCCCGCCGACCACATCAGGTCGGTAGCGCTGTAGCGCTCATTCCATCGATCAGCATCCATAGCCCCATCGTAGGGCTCACCACGAGCCCGAGCTGCCGCCGCCTCCTCCTCCGCCGGAGAAGCCACCGCCAGAGAACCCGCCACCGGAGAATCCTCCTCCAGAGAACCCACCAGCACTTGAACTGGCTGGCTCAACCCGGCTGGCCATCATCGAGGGAGCTGCTGAATACAGGATCAGGGGCGTGGTCGCCAGGCGCGCTGGCTCGGGAAGGTTGGCCGCTTCGAGAGCCGATCCCCAGGCATCAGCTTGGCCAAGCGCCACCGCCCATGCCGAATACTCACGCAAGAGCCCATGTTCCCAAGCCCACTCCACATGACGGGCCTCACTGGCTTCAAGGAAGCGCCGAAAGGACTCAACCTGCAAGGCCAGCGCTGACCCGACTGCAGTGCGCGATGGCGCCAGGTTCCGATAGACCACCGCTGCAAAGGTGACCGGAATGATCAGCCCGAACAAACCCACAGCAATCACTGGGTTGGCAAACGACAACGGAGTGACAAACACCAACAGAAGCACCATCACCAGAACTCCCACCATGATCGCTTCGAAGGATGATGCCCACCCTCGTGGCCCTCCCCCCGGATTGCCTTGACGCCACCATCCACTCTTGCGAATAACAGATCGTTGATAGCCAAGAATGGCTTTCCATCCCTGAGCAAAACTGGCACTATAGGTGCCGGTTCGGTAGGGGTCGGTCAACACGATGCCCGACAGCTTGACCCGATCAGACGGGCTACAGTCCGACCATCGGGGGCCACGTGAGATTTCGAGATCGCTTTCCATCTCCGCAAACCTGATGGCATCCTTGCCGGCCATCCCCGACAACCACGCTTGTACCGTCTCGTCGTCAATCTTCTCCCGCAAGAGCACCGATGCGATCCATGGTTCAACCCCCTTGGGCGGTGCAAACTCAATCGTTGCCATCTCGGCGAGCTCATCATCGCTCACCAGCCGCGTAGGGCCGGCTGGCTGGGGCCGGGCCATGCCCGGCGGGGGCAGCTCGGTCAGGGACCGGGACGCGTACGCGGCGTCAGCAGCACCACTGCCCACCACCTCGTTGCGTCCCTGGCGGCGCAGCCATCGATAGGCCGCGATTGCACTCGCCAGCCCAACCAGCAATATGGCGAACACCACCGGCATCTGGTTGGGTGTTCGACGAGGCGGAATCGCTGGTGGATCGATGGCAACTGGATCAACAAACTGGGTGATACGTCCACCAATTGTCAGCCCATAGCCATCTCGAAGCGGTTCGACGACCGCGCGATAGATCTCACCCTCACGCCCGAGGACACATCCACCCGTTGCGCCACGAGGAGCGGCCGAACAGGTCAGATCATCCATCTCCACGCCGGTGACGATCACCTCGAATCGCGTGGTCTCATAGTCACCTTCGGCCTCTCCGCGCGGACTGACGATGTCGAGATAGAGATGACCGTCGATCAGCTGTACCGCTGGATAGGTATAGCTGACCACATAGCGGTGTTGACCTCTGATGGTGCGGTCTGGATCACCAACCCGGATCCGAGTCCAGCCATCAACCATGCTGACGCCAAGACGGTCGGGGGCATCGGGCGATGACGCGGTCACCTCGGTGACCCCTCCAAAGTCGCTGGGCACCAGCTTCTGGTAGCCGTGGCTCGATCTGTTGCCAAAATCCTGATCGACATACTCGATGACTCGAACGGTCGACGGATCGATCGGGGTCACCACCACCGTTTTGGCGTCATAGCGCTCGGGGTGGACCCCCTGTCCGACCACGCCAATCAAGGCCAGCAGGGCGCCAAAGCCGATCGAGAGACCAACGACGACATGACGAACACGGGAGGTACGCGCCAGCATGTCTCCAGTCTGCCAAACCCGCCACTCGAGGAAGAGACCAGGATTGACCGTATTCCGTCACGACGGGACAGCCGTCGACGTAGCGTTATCCGCTAGGGACGATCCTCAACGAATGGGGTTGCCACCGCCTCGACCAAGCGCTGGAGAAACTGATCATCAATCGGCTCGTGGGAGAGCAGTTTCCGATACAGGATCGGACCATTGATGAGATCGACCAGGAGATCGAGGTCAACATCAGCGCGGAGCTCGCCTCGTCCGATCGCCCGATCGACGATGACCACGATCGGTTGGCGACGATGGTCAACATAGGCCTCAAGGGCCGTCCTCACCTCGGTGTCGGTAGCTGCTGCCCCGACAAGTTGGGGAAGCACATCCGGCAAGGCGCCGCGCACGAAACGCTCCCTCACCTCCCCGGCAAACGCCAACAGGTCACCGGTCAAGGTGCCGGTATCAACCAGGTTCAGGGGGGTCACCCCATGATGGAGGGCATCGATGATCAGCTGGGCGCGCGAGTTCCAGCGGCGGTAGATCGTCGATTTTGCCACTCCGGACCGGGTTGCCAGCTCATCCATCGAGAACTGATAAAACCCAGCTTCAGCTACCAGCTCGATGGCCGCGGTGAGGACCACACCGGTCACAGCTTCTGAGCGTGGTCGACCACGAGTCGTCACGGTGGTCATTCTCCCACACCAATCGCCATCCGGCGAGAGCTCCTAGTCATCGCTGGTCGCTGGCAGGAATTTCCACACCACGACAGCTGCAGCGACCACCACGATGGATGCCAACCGCATACCCGAAGCCATCGCATCGACAAAGATCTGGTTGACCGTGGTGATGAACGCGGCTCCACCATCGCCAATCTGACTGGCGAACCGATGTGCAGTCCCCAGGGAGTCGGCGACCATCGAAGCCATCTCTCGATCAAAGCCCATCGATGCCGCTAGTTCCCCGATGCGACCGCCCCACACGCTCGATACCACCGATCCGATGATGGCGATACCTAACGCTCCACCGATTTGGCGAGTGGTGTCATTGATCGCTGAACCGATGCCGGCCTTTTCGCGAGGCAAGGATCCCATCACCGATTCGGTTGCCGGCGCCATGGTCAACCCCATGCCGATCGCCATCACGATCAGGTAGGAGATGACTTGGGGATAGGACGAGTCGGGCTGAACCGTTGAGATCAAGCCCAAGCCGATGGCCATGATCACCAGTCCCGTGGCCACCACCCGAGTGGTCCCATATTTCTCAACGAAGCGAGCCGACATCGGCGACACGATCATGGCGGTGATCGCTTGGGGTAAGAGGCGAATCCCCGCTTCGAACGGCGAGTACCCGTGGACGAGCTGCCAGTACTGAGTCATCAGAAACATCGATCCCATGAGGGCAAAAAACACCAAGGTGACAGTGCCGCTCGCGGCTGAGAACCGACGATTCTTGAACACGCTGACATCGATCATGGGGTGATCGGTGTGTCGTTCCCAAGCGATGAAGACCGCCACGGTGACCACAGCGATGACAAAAGCGAGAAGTACCCAACGATGGGTCCAACCCAAACTTGGACCTTCGATGATGCCGTAGAGAATGCTGACCTGACCGATGATCGACAGGATGGCGCCGGGGATGTCCACCTTGGTGTGGCGGGGATCGCAAGAGGTGGGCACCAAGTAGACACCGAGCACGAGCGCCAGCAGACCAACTGGGACATTGACCCAAAACACTGAGTGCCACGAATAGCGCTCAACCAGAAATCCTCCCAGGATCGGGCCAATGGCGACACCTACGCCGGAGAACGCTGCCCAGATAGCGATCGCCCGTCCGCGTTCAACTCGATCTCGGAACACATTGGTGAGAATTGAGAGAGTCGCCGGCATGATCATGGCTCCGCCGATACCCATAAAGGCTCGAGTCAAGATGAGCTGGGTGGAGGTTTGGGAGAGGGCGGCAAGCACCGAACCGAGTGCGAACAGGATGATCCCACTCTGGAGCGCTCCCTTTCGTCCAAAGCGATCAGACAGAGTGCCAGTGGTGAGCAAGAGCCCAGCAAACACCAGGACGTAGGCATCGATGATCCACTGGATGTCGCTGTTGGAGGCCTGAAGATCTCGCATCAAGGAGGGGATGGCGACATTCAAGATCGTGTTGTCCATCACGATGATGACCAGGCTGAAGCACAAGACCCCCAGAGTCAGCCAGCGTCGGCGGTACACCGCTGGCGGCAACTGGTCAAGCTCGACGCTGGAGAGTGTGCCGGTATTCATCGGGTCCTTTCCGGGACGGACATAGCCCCCCTTCTTTACGAAACGATACCGTATCGTTTCGTAACTTGCAATAACCCGTCACCTTGAGCTCCGCTCGACACAACCATCCGCACCATTCCGTTCGAGTTCGGTTACCGGTGGGTAGTACGGTCGGAGTATGCGGACTCTTGGTCGACAATTCGTGGCGTTTGCAACGGTCGCCGTGCTGATCGTTGGGTGTAAGGGTGGCGATGCCACCATCAAGGTTGAAAAGACCACCCCCGGCACCAAGGCGCCAATGTCGGCACCTGCCAAGCCGGCACCAACAACAGCTCCCGCTGACACCGGGATGATCAACTCGTTCAAGGACATCCAACCAGCGGTGATCTATATCACGACCGCCGGTACCTTCCGCTATCCCGGCGAGGGCTTCGCCACCGAAGAGTTCACCGGTTCGGGCTTCATCATCGACCCCGAGGGCTATGCGGTCACCAACAACCATGTGGTTGCCGGTGCCGCCAAAATTGAGGTGTATATCGGCGGCGACACCGACCGCGCCTACAACGCCAGCGTGGTTGGCGTCTCAGAATGCAACGACTTGGCCCTGATCAAGATCGCGACCAATGAGACACTCCCCTATCTCGACTGGAACCTCAACCCACCGACCGTCGGCACCGAAGTCTTCGCTGCAGGGTTCCCCCACGGTGACCCTGAGTTCACCCTCACCCGGGGCATTATCGCCAAAGCCAAAGCCGACGGCGAAACCGCCTGGGCATCGATCGACTACATCCTCGAACATGATGCCAACCTCCAGCCTGGCAACTCCGGCGGCCCCCTGGTCGACGAAAACGGTCACGTGACCGGCATCAACTATGCCGGTTCAAGCCTGACCAATCAAGATCAGTTCTTCGCTATCACCGCCTCCCACGCTGCCACCATCGTTGAGAAACTCAAGAACGGCAACTATGAGTCGCTGGGCATCAACGGCGACGCGGTCGCCGATGGGTTCAATAGCGGCATCTGGGTCTATGGCGTTGCCCCCGGTTCGCCCGCCTCGGAGGCCGGCATCCTCCCCGGCGATGTGATCACGAGCCTCAACAACCTGCCGATGGCCCCCAATGGCACGATGACCGAATACTGCGACGTCATCCGCACCGCTGGTGAAGGCAAAACCATGAACATCGAGGTGTATCGGGACGACACCAGCGAAACCCTCACCGGTGAGCTCAACGGCAACAAACCCCTCACCGCCAACATCACCATCGGCGATCCGCCCACCGATCCTGGCGACGGTCCCGACCAGCCGGTACCCAGCGATGACGACTATGTCACCATCACCGATGACAGCGGCACGATCGCTGTTGACGTTCCCGCTTCGCTGACCGAGATCGACACCAGCGCCAGCGGAGCAGGATTGCCCGAGATTTTCGCTGCCCACGACCTCGCTGAGTTCAACTCTCGGTTCGATGTCCCCGGCATCCTCATGCGTTTGACCGACTACATCGATTACAACGACATGGATGCCCAGCTCAGCGCCTACGGTCCCAACGACGGGTTCTGCAGTGAAGATGCAATATTCGATGAGTATGACGACGGTGTGTACTCAGGCCGTTGGATGCTGATCGGCGGATGCGGTGACAGCAACGCCACCGTCGCCATCATCTTGGCCAATGACTACTCCTCGTCCCCAGACTTCAGCATCAACGTCTTTGTCCAAATGGTTGATGATGTTGACGCTGACGATCTCCAACGGGTGATCGACAGCTTCTTCGTGCTCAACTCATAGGCTTGGGTGACGATGCGTATCGTCACCTGGAACGTCAACTCCATACGATCCCGCCACCAGCGGGTGATGGCCTGGATCGAGCAACATCAGCCCGATGTGGTCGCGCTCCAAGAGACCAAGTGTGCCGACTCGATGTGGCTTGAACGCTTCGACGATGACTATCGCCGTCAGGGCTACGAAGTTGCCCACCACGGCCACAACCATTGGAACGGCGTCGCTCTGCTGAGCAAGGTCGGTCTCGCCGATATTCGTCGAGGACTGCCGGGAGTCAACCGGCCGCCCTATGACGAAGCCCGTTCGGTGTCTGCCGACTGCGGAGGTATCGATATCCACTCGGTCTATGTGCCCAATGGCCGCGAACTCGACGACCCTCATTATCTCTACAAGTTGGTGTGGTTGGAGCGGGTTCGCAGTTTGGTCAACCATGACCGGCCAAGCATCTTGATCGGTGATTTCAATGTCGCCCCCGCTGATGCCGATGTCTACGACCCCAAACGCTGGGCTCGACGCACCCACACCAGCCCTCCCGAACGAGCCGCCATCGCCACCCTGGTTGACGACGGTCTGGCCGATGTGACCCGGGACCATCTCCCCGACGATGTGGTCTTTACCTGGTGGGGGTATCGGTTCGACCAATTTGCCCTCAACCGCGGTCTCCGGGTCGATCTGGCGCTGTGCACCAGCGATATCGCCGACCGGGTGGAACGCGTGTGGGTGGATGTTGACGAGCGCGGCGCCGAGCATCCCGATGAGAAGCCCAGCGATCACGCCCCCTTGGTTGTCGATCTGGTCTAGGAATCAAGCTCGATCCACTATCTGAACACTGGTGATCAAGGCTTGATCGTGATCACCACCAGATCGACTAGTGGGCTCCTGGCAGGCATAGACCACGACGATGATGATCAAGAGCCAGGCCACGATCGCCCCCACCATCATCCACCGAGTGGTTGAGCGTTCGAGCTCGTCATCGTGCGGGTGGTCCATCACCCCTCCTCAATCCCACAACTCGGCCCGGTCACCGGTTCATCGATGGTCTCATCGCCGGGCGGTGGGCCATCGATCACCATGGCGGTATCGATCATGAGATGGCCGTCATCGGCGAGGCTGACACCAAAGCGGTCGAGCCCTCGTGGCGACGGCCCCGAGCGGTATTCACCGATCCGGTTGAAGGTCGACCCATGGCAGGGACACTCAAACTGGCCCGACGATTCGCAATACCCGACGGCGCAGCCAAGATGGGGACACACCTGAGACAAGGCCTTGACATCATCGTCGTGTCGCACCAGCGAGATCCGCTCATCGACAAGATCAACCACCCCGGTCGTGGGCAGATCGCGTGGATCGCCCCCATCGACGAAGCTTCCTTGCCGATCGCTCCGCCGGGGTTTGAGCATGTTCAACGTGAGGACGCCGCCGAGGCCGACGCCGACCACGGCAGCCACCTGCCAGGTGCGCACCAAGAACGATCGTCGTGAGGAGCTCATATCACCCCGTGCCATTCCTGCCAGGGCCACACCCATCCCCAGTGAGGGCCACGGAACATGAATCCGATCAGGGTGACCGCCACCCAAAGGATCACCAGAATGGTGAAGACCAAGACCACCACCTTGCGGTGACGGGGCCGAATGAACCGGCTGGTGTCGATGAAGGGCAAGGCGATCAATCCGATGATCATGGCAAGCGGCACCACCACGCCGCCGACCACCGGGGGAAGCTGAGCTAAGAGTTCTTGGAGCCCAACGTAATACCAGGGTGCTTTTTCGGGATTGGGTGTGTGTTGGGGATCGGCGAGCGGCCCGAAGGGGGCATCAACAGCGATCGCCAAGATCACCACCACGGTGAGGGTGATGATGGCCACCACAGCGTGGCGCACCAAGAGGTGAGGCCACACTTCCACCATCTCGTCACGATCGGCACGTCGCGGTGACCGCCCGGATGCACGATCGTCGGTTGAGGCGTGGCGATCGGTGTCACTCATCGTCATCAAACTCCTGAGGCAGGCGAGCGTCCTTGCGCCATCGCCACAGATGGAGCATGACCAGCCCCACCATTATGAGCGGCAGGACAGCAACATGGAGCACATAGAACCGCAACAGGGTGGCATCGGTGATCTCCGCCCCACCGAGGGCAAGCTCTTTAAGTTCGTCGCCGATGAGGGGCACATAGTCGAGGGCTTCGGTGCTGACGGTGACCGCCCAAAAAGAGAGCTGATCCCACGGCAAGAGATAGCCGGTGAAAGCCAGCATCAGGGTCAGGATCAAGAGGTTGACCCCGACGATCCAGTTGAACTGACGGGGCTTCTTGTAGGCCCCTCGATAGAAGATCCGCAACATGTGAGCCGACACCGAGATCACCATCAGATGTCCCGCCCATCGGTGGGCATTGCGCATGAAACGACCGAACGGCACCTCGGTTGTCAGTTCACCGACCATCTGGTGGGCAGCGTCGGTGGAGGGGACATAGAAGAACATGAGGGCAACCCCGGTGACGACCAAGATCACCAAGAGGACCACTGAGATCACCCCGAGATACCACGAATGCCGAAACTCGATCTCCCGACGCCGCATCCGCGCTGGATAGAGATGGAGCAAGAAATTGGATGACTGTCCAGCGATCCGATCGCGCGCCGTGCGTCGGCGAGGAGCCCGAAACACCGCCTGACCAAACTCGGTGGCCCGGAACCGGTCGTAGAGCCGATCCCAACGATCGGGCTGGTCATCGTTGGCCATCAGCTCCGTGATCCTCGCTTGGCCAGCGTCACCATGAGGACCACCAACCCCGCCAGCCAAACGACGACCGCCAACCCGTCTTGAAGCCCACTCGACCAACCGAGCTGACCACCGAGTTTGACCACCGCGGTGGGCAGGCCGATCGTGACGACGATGGTGATCGCCACGATGGCCACGCTCACGACCGAGGCATCACCCCAGGTGACCTGGCGGGCATCGTCCAACGCGCCCCGGCGAGGGCGCCACACGCTGAACGCGACACCGACCAGGATCACCGCAAACCCGATCACGACGATCAGGCCCAACGGGCGAGACGATGCTGGCTCAACAGAGGTGCTGGGCGCGGGAGTGGGTGCCGCGGTGTGCGCCGGTGGTTCGGTGAGTGCATCCGGATCGGGAAAGCCGGCTTGCATATAGGCGATCACCTGGTCGATCTCGATATCGGTCAAGCCCGGTTGGGGGCCCATCACACTGTCGTAGGTTTCACCATCAACGTCGAGCGGACCCGAGACCCCATTGCGGATGACCTCGGAGACATAGGCGGTATCGCCGATCCGTGGATTGTTGAGCAGGGGCGGGTACCGTCCCGGCCTCCCTACACCGCCGGGCTGATGACACATCGCGCACGACCCGTTATACACCTGGGCACCGGCGATGATCGTGTCGTCACTCGGGCCGGCCCACAGTGGTGACGATGCGATCACCGGGATCACGATCAGGGCAGCGACAAGGAACGCAAGCCAGTCGTAGCGATCCCGACGAAGACTGATGAGCATGGGATTCCTCGGCCCGATGGTGAACATGACAGAGGCGATACAACCCTGCGTACCGCCGTCTCCACGACATGGTAGCCAACCTGCTCAGCAGCGCATTACAAAAAGAGGGCAGCCATCTGACAACATGGAGATGTGCCCCCATGTGCTCTTCCCCTTCGCCAAGCTCCCTTGGCTTCTCAGGTTGAGCAACTCCTGCGCGAACGCATTGAGCAGGAGTGGATTCCCGGCGATCGGCTGCCCGCCGAGCACAGTCTGGCCGCCGACTATGGCGTGAGCCGGGCCACTATCCGAGCAGCACTCACCGCCCTCACCCGTCGCGGCTTGATTACCCGTCGCCATGGCGTGGGCAATTTTGTGGCCCTGGGGGCGGGATTGACCAACAATCTTGCTGAAGCGATCAGCTTGTCAGAAATCCTGACCACCGATGATGGTCCAGCCACGGTGATCTTCGACAGTGTTGGGGTTGAGCTCGCCGGCGTTGACGTCGCCACCCAACTTGGCCGGGATCCCGACGCGCCCATCCTGGTCAACCGAAAGCGGTTTGTCGATGGCGATACCACCCTGGTCTATGTCATCAATTCGATCCCGGTAGATGTCTTGCACCCAGCCCTGATCGACCAGGCCGTCCTCACACCCAGCATTCTCGAACCCCTCTTTAAGTTCTTGCGCCTCGATGCTGGCTTACACTTGGGGGTCCATCTCGCTCGCCTGTCAGCCGAAACCGGACGCCAGATGGCGTATCCAACCGCTCGGCCCGACGACGACACTGCCTTGCTCCGCATCGACGAAACCGGATTCGATGATGCAGACACACCGATCTGGCACAGCCATACCTGGTTTCCACCTGGCTCGATGTCCATCGAGCTGATCCGACAACGAACTCATCCGACAACAGGAAAGGGGTCACTATGAGTCTCCTCCACCATGTTCAACAACCGCCGACCCGGCCCGCTCATTACCTGGCTCCAGCCACTCTTGATGACGCGTTGCGGGCTCGGGCCGATCTTGGCGCTCAGGCCAAAGTGGTCGCTGGAGCCACCGATGTCATGGTCGAGCTTGGAAGCGGTGCTCACAGCGGTATCGAGACCCTGCTCGATGTGAGCCGCATTCCTGACTTTGACACGATCAGCGATCAGGGCGACACCTTGCGTCTCGATGCTGGTGTCACCCACCACGATGTGGTGGCTTCGGAGCTCTGCCGACGTTTCGCCTTGCCCCTCGCCCAGGCTTGTCTCGAAGTGGGCTCACCCCAGCTTCGCAATCGAGCCACCGTGGTTGGCAACCTGGTGACCGCCAGCCCGGCGAACGACACCATTGTGGCCTTGTTTGCCTTGGGCGCCTCCATCGAGGTGGCCTCGCTCAAGGGAACTCGCACCGTGCCGGTGATCGACTTTGTCACCGGGTTCCGCACGGTTGACGTGGCCGACGACGAATTGGTCACCGCCATCTTGGTGCCCAAGCTGGCCGCTGATCAGCGAGGCATCTTCGTCAAGGCTGGCCTGCGTCGCGCCCAAGCAATCTCGGTTGCCAACCTGGCCGCGGTCGCCACCTTCGATGGCGACACGGTCACCAAGATCGATCTGGCGCTGGGCAGTGTTGCCCCGACCGTCATCATGGTGCCCAAGCTGAGGGACGCCGTGGTCGGCAAGGAGCTCGACGCTGCGATGATCGACGCCGCATCGGCCTTGGCCACCGACGCTGCCACCCCAATCGACGACATGCGCGCCACCGCTGACTACCGTTCATCTCTGGTGGCGACGATGACCCGCCGGGCCTTGACCGTGTTGGCAGCCAATCGCCACGATGAGCGCTGGCCCGCTCATCCGCCGCTCTTGCGGACCTCGGCTCGAATGCCCGCCACGATCGCTGATCCGGTCGCGGTCGGCCCCGACGATGAGATCACTGTGACCGTCAACGGCACCACGGTGACCGCTGGCGGCGCCACTGGCGTCACCTTGCTCGACTGGCTGCGCGCTGTTGGAATGCTGGGGGTGAAAGAGGGCTGCGCCGAAGGCGAGTGCGGCGCCTGCACCGTCCATCTCAACGGCGATGCCGTCATGGCCTGCTTGATCCCTGCCGGTCGAGCCCATGGCTGCTCGGTCGTCACCGTCGAAGGCATGTCGGATGACACCCTTGACCCGGTGCAGGAGGGCTTTGTTGACACCGGTGCAGTCCAGTGCGGCTTCTGCACCCCGGGCTTCGTGATGTCAAGCGCTGCCCTTCTCGACGAGTTCGACCATCCGACCACTGATCAAATCCACGCCGGCTTGGCCGGCAACCTATGTCGCTGCACCGGCTATCGGTCGATCGTTGATGCGGTCGAACAAGCTGCCACGCGTCAGGAGGTCTCATCATGACCGGTACCACTGTTCCCGGCGGCGTGGGAGCCCACGCCATCAAGGTTGACGCCCACGCCAAGGTGACCGGCGTCGCCGCCTATCCCGCCGACCGCATCCCTGCTGATGCATTGCATGCCACGGCGGTGTT
>PDSL01000019.1 GCA_002748455.1 Ilumatobacter coccineus | reverse complement strand
GGCCGTCGCCCCCGGACTGACCGGGATGCCGTAGCGGGCAAAGTATTGCTTGCCCTGGTATTCGAACAGGTCCACAGTGGTTCCGTCCCTTTCTGGTTAGTTGACATCAACCTCGACCATCCAACTCGGATTCGAGCCATCGACTGATCTCTCGCAATGACGCACCGGGCTGGAAAATCTTGGCAATCCCCTGATCCGTCAGGACTCGCACATCAGCATCGGGGATGACACCGCCACCGAAGACGAGGACATCGTCGAGACCCCGATCGTTCAGCTCAGCGACAACCCGGGGAAACAAGGTGAGATGGGCACCGGAAAGCAGAGAGAGGCCAACAGCGTCGGCATCCTCCTGCAACACGGTTTCAGCGATCTGGTCGGCCGACTGGTGCAGCCCGGTATAGATCACTTCAAAGCCGGCATCACGCAAGGCCCGGGTGATGGTCTTCGCCCCGCGATCGTGACCATCCAAGCCTGGCTTGGCAACCACAACACGGTATTGGCGATTCACGACCCTGAACATATTCGGTCAACGCCGGTGGGGGCGAACTGGTGGGACGGTGACTCGGTCACATCACCTCACCCACGCCAAGAGCGTCTCACTGGACTACCGGAGCTGCGAGGGGTACTCTGCCCCTGTCGATCAAACCCGATCAGCGGGACGGTCACACCAGTCATAGCAGGGCGCGATCGAGCGCCTGTTCACCCTAGAGGAGAGCCAGAATGCCGGGATTCGCTACCGAGCACATCCGCAATGTCGCCCTGATCGGTCACGGTGGAGTGGGAAAGACCACCCTGGCCGAAGCCCTGCTCCATGCCGCCAAGGTCACCACCCGAGCCGGAACCATCGACGAGGGCAATACCGTGCTCGACCAGTGCCCCGAGGAGATCGAGCGCAAGTCGTCGGTAGCGCTGGGCGTCGCCTCCTTCGATTGGACCACGATCGATGGCGACACCTATCGCATCAATCTCATCGACACGCCAGGTAACCCCGACTTCGAAGCCGAAGTTGACGCCGCGCTCGCCGTCGCCGACCTGGCGGTGATCGTGGTCAGCGCTCCCGATGGTGTCGAAGTGGGCACTGAGCTGGCCTGGGAGAAGTGCGAAAAGCTCAACCTTCCTCGTCTGGTGTTCATCACCCGTGAAGGACGCCCCCGCGCCAACTTTGAACGCACCCTGACCGACCTGCGCAACCAGTTCGGGTCGGGCTTTACCCCGATTGGATTGCCGATCGGCGAACAGGAAGCCTTCGAAGGGGTCGCCGATGTGATCACCGAACGAGCCCATCGCTATGGCGATGATGGCAGCCGAACGATTGGGGAACTGCCCGAGGACATGGTCGATCGCCAGCGTTCGGTCCACGAAGAAGTTGTCGAAGAGATCGTGTCCGGTGACGACGAAGCACTCGAACGCTATCTCGAAGGCGATGTCCCCAGCGCCCAAGAGCTGCTCGCCTCGTTGGCGGCCGAGGTACTGGCCTGCTCAGAGTTCCCGGTCTTGGTCGGTTCGGGCACCCTGGGAATCGGCGTTGATCGGCTCGCCTACTACATCTGCAATGTGGGCCCATCGCCCGCCGATCGGACCATGACCGTGATGGTTGATGACGAGGAGACCGAGGTGGCTCCCGATCCATCGGGCACCCCCACGGTGGCGGTCTTCAAGACGGTTGCCGACCAGTATGTCGGCCAGGTGTCGATCATGAAGGTGGTCAGCGGAACCGTTCAAGCCGATTCAACCCTCACCGATGTCGACACCAATGACAGCATCCGTATGCACGGCCTGTTCCACCTCAGCGGGAGCACCCATACCCCCACCGACAAGCTCATCGCTGGTGATATTGGCGGCATCACCAAGATCTCGTCGATGACTGGCGCCACCCTGGCTGCCAAGACCAATGTGAAGGTCGTGCTCCCCGAGCCGCCGATGGCCCACCTCACCGTGGCCCTGGTGCCCGAGAGCCAGGCCGATGACGACAAGTTGGGCGAGTCGCTCCACCGCCTGATCCAAGAAGATCCGTCCTATGTGCTGGGTCATGATGAGCTGAGTCGACGGACCACCCTGTCGGTGGTGGGCGATGCCCATCTCACCGTCGCCCTGGCCCGTCTGCGCAACCGCTACGGCGTCCATGTCACCACCGATGACGTCATGGTGCCCTATCGCCGCACGGTGACCGGCACCGTTGAAGCTGAGGGTCGGGTCAAGAAGCAGTCCGGTGGCCACGGCCAGTTTGCGGTGGTCAACCTGAGGATCTCGCCGGTGCCGTCGGGCACTGGGTTGGACTTTGTCGATGCCATCGTCGGTGGGGCGATCCCCAAGAATTATGTTGCCGCGGTGCGCAATGGGGTTGAAGAAGCAATGGCCGATGGTGCTGGGCTCAAGATCCCGATCGTCGATGTTCGCGTCGAGTGCTATGACGGCAAGACCCACTCGGTCGACTCGTCCGATATGGCGTTCAAGACGGCGGCAGCACTCGGCTTTGCCGACGCTGTTGCCGCTGCCAACCCAGTCATCTTGGAGCCGATCTCCCAGCTGACGATCACCGTGCCAACCGAGCTCCAGGGAGACATCCTTGGCGATCTCAGTTCGCGGCGAGGCCAGATCGTGGGTAGTGCCAGCGGTGAGCGCGGTGCCCAGATCATCACCGCCGAAGTGCCCACCGCGGAGATCGGCCGCTACGCGATGGATCTCCGAGCGATGACCGGAGGCCGAGGCCGCTATGACGTCGAGCACTCCCGCTACGACCGACTCCCGTCGAACTTGGCCGGCGCGATCGTCGCTGCCGCCAAGGAGCGTTAACCGAATCGGTGATCGGGCGTCGTCATGATCGGGCGACGCCCCGGCTCACGACAGTTTCTTGAGCGGAGCCCAGGCCAAGGCCAGGTGTTTGTAGCCAGCCTCAGCAAAGTTGACCGTCGCTTCAGCGGCATCGCCGCTGCCGCGAATCTCGATCACCACGCCTTCACCGAAGGACGGATGGACCACATCGTCACCGATGCGTAGACCGAGTTCTTCGGCATGCGATGGTGTTGGCGCAGCCGACATGGCCCGATCGACCACCCGTTCCCGATGACGGTCTGAGCGGTCGCGAGACGATGACCAGCGTCGGGAACGATCGTGAGACGATCGAGATGATGAGCGATACGACGAGCGGGCATCTGACCGATAGGACGAACCAGACCGCCCATAGCTTGACCGACCCTCAACACTGCCCCGAGCATCGATGAGTTCGTCGGGAATTTCGTCGAGGAAGCGAGATGGCGGGTTGTATTGGGTGGAACCGAACAAGACCCGACTCCAAGCGTGGGTCACGAAGAGTCGCTTCATCGCCCGGGTGATCCCGACATAGGCCAAGCGACGTTCTTCTTCCATGTCGTCGGGCGAGTCGAGGGCTCGGGAATGGGGGAAGATGCCTTCCTCGACCCCAACCATGAAGACGCAGGGGTATTCGAGGCCCTTGGCCGAATGCAGGGTCATCAAGACCACATGGTCGTCGGTGTCGAGGGCATCGGTGTCAGCAACCAGGGCGACCTGTTCGAGGAATTCATCGACCACGGTGAATTCGAGAGCTGAACCGATCAACTCACCGAGGTTTTCGAGCCGCCCGTGAGCTTCGATCGTGTCCTGGGCTTCGAGCTCACCGAGATAACCCGATCGGTCGAGGACGTCTTGAAGCAGTTCGCTGGGACCAACCCCATCTTCGCCAGCGATCTCGGCCATCTCGTCGAGCAGGGTGATGAAGCGGGCAATGCCCCGCCGGGCTGCCCCCGATACCCCCGCCTCATCCGAGCGGCGCAAGGCATCGACAAAGGCCACACCCTGGTCCGCGGCAAACCGATCGAGCCGCTCGATGCTGGTGGCCCCGATCCCCCGTTTGGGAGTATTGAGGACCCGCTTCACCGAGACCTCATCGAGAGGATTGAGTACCGCTTTCAGGTAGGCCATCGCATCTCGGATCTCCCGGCGATCATAAAACCGGGTACCTCCGATCACCTTGTAGGCGATGCCTAAGCGCAAGAAGGCTTCTTCGATCAGACGGGCTTGAGCGTTGGTGCGATAGAGCACCGCCATCTCCCGCCAGTTGACCGCATCGTCGCGGTGCAGCTGCTGGATGGTCCCGGCCACCCACATCGCTTCATCACCCTCATCATCGGCGTGGTAGCGCACGATCCGATCACCACGCCCATGGTCGGTCCACAGGTTCTTAGGTTTGCGCTCGACATTGTTGTCGATCACCGCGTTGGCAGCATCGAGGATGGTCTGGGTCGAGCGATAGTTCTGGTCCAAGACGATGCACAGACATTGCCGTGTTCAGCTGACAAGAGCAGAACGATCTCGTTTTGGGCCTGATTGGTGTCTTGGTACTCATCGACCAAGATGTGGCGGAAGCGCCTCCGATAGTGCTCCAAGATGTCGGGATGGCCCCGGAAGAGGTCGACCACCCGGCCGAGCAGGTCGTCAAAGTCCATCGCTCCTGCCTGGACCAGACGCTTTTGATAGTCGGCGAAGATCTCGACCACACGACGGTCGAAGGGATTATCGGCCAGAGCCTGAGCGGTATCGGGGGTGACCAGTTCGTTTTTCCACATCGAGATCCGGGCGTGGACTGCACGAGCGGCAAAGCGTTTGGGATCAAGACCGAGATCACGGATCACATAGCCGGTCAGACGAACGGCATCAGCCTGGTCATAGATCGAAAAATTGCGGGGATAGCCGACCGCATCGGCATCTCGACGCAGGATGCGCACACAGGCGGAGTGGAAAGTTGAGACCCACATCGCCTTGACCACCGGCCCAACCAGGTCAGCGACCCGCTCGCGCATCTCAGCGGCAGCCTTGTTGGTGAAGGTGATCGCCAGAATCTCCGATGGCCGAACCCCGCTATCGATGAGATGGGCAATGCGATGGGTCAAGACCCGAGTCTTGCCCGACCCAGCCCCAGCGATCACCAAGAGAGGACCGCCGCGATGGACCACAGCATCAAGCTGATCGGGGTTCAGGTTGTCGGTCAACGCTTGACTGTTGACTCTTGCCGGAAATGTCTCGTCAGCGGGATGGGGGATCTCTCCGGTGAGGTCGTCGTTCGACGCCGTCGGCACGTTGGGGTTGGGAAACAAGGACGGGGTATCGGACATGGCCGCTCCATCCTAGAGAGCCAGTTCAGTCCCCTCCACGACCACCAACCGGTCTCGTCGCCCAGCGAGGCGTGACTGTGGGCAGCTAGCCGAGGCTGAAGATGCCAAGCTGGGTGCCAGCTCCCTGATCACCGTCAGGATAGAAGTTGCCCAGTGCTGTTGTGCCGTCAGCGCTGATGACCGCATTCGTAGCGAGCACGTTCCCCACCGGGGAACCGTTTCGCATCAGATGCTGATACAGCACGCCAGCGTCACGTGCATCGGGGGCGACTGCCACAACGCTTGAACGATCGAGGCTGAGCGCCTTCAGTTCGCCATACTCCTCGGGCACAATACTGCGGGCATCGACCTCAACAGGAGCGAGTGTTGCCGGGTCAAATCCAAACGCTGAATCGCCCAGACGATCCAACCAGATCACCGGCTCGCCGGGAAGGCTGCCATAAAAGACACCTTGGAGCGGAACATCAACCTCGGCCTTGACCGTCTCGCCGGTCTCCAGATTGGTCGAACACTGCTCGGTTCCGGCGATACCGACCAGGTAGGGCCCACTCGCGACCATGCCCCAGGTGCACGCATCGGCGAACTCGTTCAGTTGGGTTCCATCAGGCGAATAGACCGCAACCGTGTTGTTGAGGGTGCCGGTGGCGATACCGGCATCGCTCCACGCCATCACCGAACCTTGGGTCTCGAACTCGGCCGAAACGGTGCCGTCACGTTCGATGATGCGAAGCGTGTAGGGCTGACCAATCGTTCCGGTGGTCACAGCGAACTGGGCGCCGTTCGGAGCCGGCACAAAGGTTGGGCTATCGGCACCAAGGTCGAGTACCGCTACCGGTTGGGCCCAGGTGACCTCGCCGCCAGCTTGATCGCCGCTCCCACCCATGTCCTCGGTGGCAGCCTCGCCCGAGTCAGCTCCGTCAGTCACATCACCCGACATCGATTCGGTCGCGTCGCCATCATTGGCTTGTGCACCGGTTGTCACACCGTCGTCGCCGCCGCAGGCGGTGAAGGCGACCGTCAAGCTGGCAAGGATCACGAGAGGTTTCATGTGGTCGACCATAGTCGCCGCTGGCGTCGCTGAACCCGCGCCCCACACGCGGGGACCACCTGGTGAGCTAGCGGACGACCAAGACCGGAGCGTGGCTGTGGGCAGCGACCTCAGCGCTGGTTGAGCCGAGTAAGAGGCCGACGAAGCCCCCTCGACCCCGCGATCCCACCACCACCAAGTCGGCGTTTCGGGAAGCCTCGATGAGGGCGAATCCGGGGGTCCCCCTCACCGCGTCACGCACCACGGTGACGTCGGCAGGCAATGGCCCAGCTGCTTCGAGGACCCGATCGATGACCTCATAGGCGGCTCGGTCCATCGAATCGGTCTCGATCGCTGTGGTCAACGCACCGACCGCCAGGGCGGGCAAGAACCATGAATGGGTGACATAGAGCGTGTCGATACCCGGTATCGATGCAGCACAGCGCACCGCCCTGACCGATTCATTGTCATGGGTCGCGTCGATGTCGTGATCGTCGACTCCAACGACCACCCGGCGAGGTGGAATAGCCCGGCCGCCGCGGACCACGACCACCGGGCGGGTGGTGTGGTGGAGCACATAATTGGCCACCGATCCCAACATGAGCGCCACCCGGCTCCTGCCCCGGTGGCCGACGACCACCATGTCGGCATCCACCTTGTCGGCGAGCTCAACAAGGGCTTGGCCAGCATGGCCCTGACGGATCACCGTGTCGATCCGGTCGTCGTGGATCGGTTCGATCAAGGCATTCAGTCCTCGACACGCGGCTTCCTCGATCTCGTCGGAATTGACGGTGGCGATCATGTCATAGCCGGTGACCACCGGCAGATCCCAGGCGTGGAGGACGATCAATCGGTCGGTCGGCGATGATGACGATCGGGCCCACTCGAGTGCAAGCCGAGACTCGTCGCTGTCGTCGACCCCGATGACGACGGTGCGCTGGTCGGTCATGGTCCGACTCCTTTGTGAGGGTGTTCCCACCCTCATCGTCCACTTCCACGACCACGGTGACCAGGGCCGAAGGGCCCACTCGTGACCGACACCACCATCGACCACAGCTGACCAGACAATCGGAATGATCCCCCCTTCCTCGGTGCCCATGTGCGATCTTGGGTCGATGGATGCATCCCAATACCGTCGACTGAGGGCGATTGGCCCCTGGGTCCTCGCGGGCATTGGCGCGGCAATCGGAGCATGGGGTCGTTGGACCATCGGCCAACTCATCGGCTGGGATGGGGCCTCGATCCCGTGGCCCACCCTGATCGTCAACCTGGTTGGAGCGGCCATCATCGGGCTGGCTGCCCGCCGTCTGGTGGCCGGATCAGCGCTGTGGAATCTCCTGGTGACCGGGGTACTCGGCGGGTTCACCACCGCCTCTACCCTGGCCGAAGAAACCCGCTATCTCATAAGCGCCGATCGTCCCCTGATCGGGATCGTCTATCTGGTGATCACCCTCGGTGGGGGGTTGCTCGCTGTCGAGGTCGGTTCATCGCTGGTGAGGAACAACCGATGATGGCCCTCTGGTTTAGTCTGGCCGCCGCCCTCGGTGGAATGACCCGATACACGATTAGCCGATGGGGTTGGGGATGGTACGGCACCCTGGTGCCCAACACGTTGGGTTCGCTGATCGTGGGCTGGCTCTTAGCGATCGAGCCATCCAACGATCTGGTGTGGGTGGTCGGTACCGGGTTCTGTGGAGCGCTGACCACCTTCGGCACCTTCATGCTCGACGCTGAAGTGAATTATCGCCGCCAACGCTGGCTGATCGTCGGGCTTACGGTCGCCGTCTGCCTGAGCGCAGCAACCGTGGGTCACCTGGTCGGCAGATAAGACGTTCGATCACCCTCGACTGATAGCGTCAACGCGATGTCGTTCATGTGTGCCAGCGTGATCACCGATGCGACCGACTGGTTGAACTCATTCTCATCCCAGTGGTGGTTCCTCCTGATCGTGTTTGTGATCGCCTTGCTCGACTCGGTCTTCCCGGTCGTTCCCGGCGAAACGATGGTGATCATCGGTGGCGTAGCCGCCGGCCAAGGCCACTACCCCCTCCTGGTCGTCATCGCCGCTGGGGCGAGCGGGGCCTTCGTAGGCGACAATATGGCCTACACGATCGGCTATTTCCTGTCGGCCAAGCTTGAGCGGCGAGCCGAGAGAAAGCCCGCATTCAAGCGCCGACTCCAATGGGCTGAGCGCCAGATCCGCCAGCGTGGTGGCCCCCTCTTGATCACCGCTCGGTTCATCCCCGGAGGGCGCACCCTGCTCACGATCTCGTCAGGGGTGACCCACCAACCGCGGCGGTGGTTTGTGACCTGGATCGCGATCGCCACCGTGATCTGGGCCACCTATTCGGCCTTGTTGGGCTATATCGGAGGCAAGGCCTTCGCCGATGACCACACCAAGGCCTTCCTGACCGCCTTTGGGATCGCCCTCACCGCCACCGTGGTGATCGAGATCGTGCGTCATCTCTATCAGCGCCGCCATCCCGAGACGGTCGTTCCCGACTGATGACCACCGCCGGATCGCGGCGAGTGATGCCCGATCGACACGTGGACAATCTGGCTTGATCAGCGCCAGCTAGTACCCAATCCGACACCGGAACCGACCCACACCCTCAATCCTGATCCCTGGTGGAAGCCGATCCTGGAGGCCTCGGTCGTTGGTGACCACCGAGATGGGATCATCGATATCGAGCTCGATCTCGGCCAAGCGATCACCGACCAAGGTGACGATGTGATCATCGGCAGCGTTACGTCCCCGACGCGGCGCTTCGATGATGGTGAGATTGCCACCGGCGATGCTCAAGGTGGTGTCATCGATCGGGGCGTCGAATACCAGGGTCACCGAATCATCGTGGGTGCGGCACCATTCAGCTACCCGTTGGGCCAGTCGGGCTGCAGCTCGATGCCGATCATTCCACCAACCATCGGGTCGAGATCCATAGACATTGTTGCCGTCGATCACCCACCAATTCGCCACCGTCACCCCCTCGATCAGTCGTGAATCGATAACGCTACCCTGGCGCCTATGCGAAGGTTGGCAGTGATCGTGGTGGTGGCCCTCGCCATCGCCTTGATCGCCAGTCTTGTGGTCTTGCCTTTGGGAGTGGTGATCATCTTGACTGCGCTCTATGCCACCGGCGGGGCGATCGCTGTGTCGTGGGCCAATCGACGGGCCGAGCCCCCGAGCGATGATCAGCGCCGTGCTGATGATGGTCCCACCCCACGTCCCTTGTCCTCCAAGGGCTGGGGTGTCCATTCTTGGGTGACGCGCCGCAACTCGCGGTAGGACCTATTCGCTCAGGCCGGTGCAATCTCGCAGCCCGTTCCATTCAGCTAGGGCAGCCTCACGCTCTTGACCTTCGAGAGGGCGGGGAATGCCCCCGCTGATCCGAGCTGGCCGCCACTCATAGGCATCGATCCGACGTCCGGTAACGGTGACCGCCAGAGCCCCACTCTTCGAACCCTCGCCCCGCTCGTTGTACCAGATGAAATTGCCCAGCCCATAGGCAACCAGTGCATCATCCATGCGTCCAGCGCCTTGGAGTCGATGGGCATGACCGCCAACCACGATGTCAGCTCCAGCATCAACGAGGCGGCGAGCCAGATCGGTTTGCCGCTCGATCGGACAGATCTCGCGTTCGCGCCCCCAATGCAAGAACACCACCACCGTGTTGGCGTCGTCCCGAATGTCGGTCACCGCCCGCACCAAACGGTCGACATCCTTAGCCGAAGCTAAGCCGGGTTGGTCAGCGGTAGCCGTCCATTGGGATGCCAGGCTGTCGTCCAACACCTGGGTAGCCGAGATCACGGCGATCGTCTGGCCCCGGATCGTGGTCAGGTAGGGAGCGAAGGCCTCATCGATCGTGTTGCCGACCCCGATGACCGGGAATCCAGCACGCTCGGCAGCAGCCAACGAATCGGCGAATCCTTCGGGGCCATAGTCCATCCCGTGGTTGTTGGCCATCGACACCACATCGACCCCCGCCGCGGCCAAGGCATCAAAGGCACTCGGTGGTGCCCGGAAGGTATAGGTCTTGGGCGCTGCAGTTCCGCCCTCGGTGATCGCTGTTTCGAGATTGAGCACCGTCAGATCAGCACCCGCAAAGAGGGGAAGCAGCGGATTGAGCATCCCGGTGGGATCATTGTCGAGCTTGGTTCTCAGATGGGATTCGAAGTGACTGTCTCCAGCGAACACGATGGTGACCGGTTCCCCACTGCCCAAGGGCCCAAGGGTGGTGGTCGGCGCCAGGGTGGTCGGCGCCACCGAGCTGGTCGGCGGGGTTGACTCGGACCGGGCCACCATCGTGGTTGATGATTTGGGTGATACCGACTGAGATCGCTGGCCCTCACGGATGAGGGAGATCACCACCATGGCCCCCACCACGAGGATGAGGGCTGCAAGCCCGATCATGGTTCGCTTCGGAGTGTTCGATGATGTGAGGTGCATCACCGGCGATCGTAGTCAGACGGTGTTGCTGGGCTGATACCCGACAACGGCCCTCGCTGAGCATCCTCCACGGCCTCACTGCACCGGGAATGAACGGCGATCACTTCCTCAAGGTTGACGACCACGGTCTCATCGATGGCGGTGGTGATCTGGTCGACCACACCTTGTCGCCACCGCTGGGCGTATTGGCCAGCAGCGATGGCGGCCAACACGGCGCCGATCAACGCCACCACCACGGCCACACCTAGACCGCCGACCGCCATCGTCACCCCAGCGGGCACCGACTCCCACCCCGGTGTGGGAACCAGGATCGACTCGGTGTCGACCGAGACCAATGACAAGAGACCAGCGATCACCAGCCAGACCGCGCCGACCATCCCGACAGCACCAGCACCAGCCTGGATCGATGCCAAGGTTGTCCACCACTGACGGGCGGTGATCTGAGGCCGATGGGACACGATCGATGAGATCGCATCGCGAAGCGACCGACGACTCTCGATAATCGTGTGGCGAACCGCTGGCCGCCACGGACCGGTGGTTGGTGTTGCATCGGCAAGATGATGAAGCTGGCGGGTGATCTCCACATCTGAGACCACCATCGGCGAGCGCTGGATCGGCAGAGATGATGAGCGGCGAAGCCATCGAAGTGGGGTTCGATCGATCTCGGATCGGGCAGTCAGCCGATACTGCTCAGCGACCTGATCGGCAGCATCGTCAACCCCCACACCGTGAGCCAACCGGTTGGCCAACCGCCGTCGTTGTGGCCACGGGATCTCCTTGATCTCACCGATGGATGCCGCCAGCTCGGCCGCTGCCGCGCTCAGCGTTGCTGCCACCCGATCGGTGGCAGCGCGATCGTGGGCGACGATCGAGGTCACCAGCTGTCGGAGCTCACCGCGACCATGACCCCGGGCCATCGAGACCGGTACCACGATCGGATCATCAACCCCATCATCGGTCAGGTGATGACGAAGATCGAGCAAGAAGCTGGCGATCTCATCGACGGTGTGGGCCGAGACCAAGTCGATCTTGTTGAGGACCCATCCCATCATCGGTATCCGCCCCACCAGCGGCCGGACATAGTCGCGATGAACGACCTCATCGGCATAGGTCTGAGCATCGATCACCACCACCACCGCATCGACCAGGCCGATGATCCGGTCAGCTTCATCCCGATGAGCATCGTCGATCGAATCGATCGCCGGGAGATCGATCAGAACCAGACCATCAAGGCCATCATCGGTGACCGGCACGCGACGATCGATCCCGATCCAGTCGAGGAGCTGATCAGCGGTGTCATCGCCTTGACAGCTAAAGACCGCGGCATGGGGTACTGCGGTGGTAGGACGCCGCATCCCCACCGCTGACACCGGTGCACCCACCAGGGCATTGAAGACCGAGGAGGTGCCCGATCCGCTCGACCCGACCAGAGCGATGACCGTATGGGCCGAACCATGAGCCAGACGATGACGGGCCGACTCGATCACCGCTTGAGTGGCCGACACCTGAGGTTCGATCTCGGTGTTGGCCAGCAGGGGTGCGGCGTCGTCCAACGCCCGATCGAGGGCGTCGAGACGATCGCTGAGCTCGTGTATCGACCAGGCTGTCATGATCATCGTCCCCATTCTCGAAGGCGTGCGGGCGAGACCGAACCGGGATCGACCAATCGATCGTGACGAGATCGTTCGGCATCGAACAGGGTGGTGAGATGTCCATCGAGGGACCGCTCGGATCGGTGGATCAGACTTGAAGTGGTCTCATCATCGAAGACCGCGTCCACCACATGATGGGCAGCTCCGACGACCGCGCTACCAGTGCTAGATCTTGGCGATGCCAGGGTCACCAGCATGACCGCCAGAGCGAGATCGCCCGAACCCCACGCCAGGGACTGACCGGCCAGGGTGATCCCACCGAGTTCTCGTTTCACCATCGTGCGTACCGATCCGGCCCAGTCGGACAAGATGGCGATGATCTGACGGGACAGGTCGGATCTCGTGAGGTCGGCACCAGCCCGGCCATCAAGGCTGTCGTCAAGATCGGTCCAGGCCTTCAGGGTCCTCGCCGACGCTGTGTCGAGAGCGTGATGGACGATGACCTCAAGGTTATGGATGAGACGTCGAACCGCAGCCGAGGTCGGCCCAAGACGTCCAGTAGCGACCGAACCGACCTTGTCGGAGATCAGGGTGGTCCCCGATTTCAGGCTCGTCACGCTGGTCATGCCGGTCACTCGCTCGCTCCATCGTTCCAGCGGAGCCGTGTTCCACTCGACCGCACGACCCAGCACCATCTCGTGTTGGGCTCGGTCATAGTGGCGATGGGACAGGGTGTGAAGGTGGTCGACGATGGCGTGGTGAGCTTCGAGTTCGACAGCGAGGGCGTTGACCTGCTCGGCGACGACGACATCGAGCTTGGCGGCTCGTTCGGTGACGAATCGATTGTTGTGAGCCCGGTCGGTGACGATCGTCATCAACCAAGCAGCGATCGGTGCCACCAGTGACGAATCGAGATGGCCGCCAACATGGCGCTGGAGTTCGGGGATCGTCACCATGGTGTCGACAGCTACCTCATCGGTTGCCAATTGGGCTGTCAGGTGATCGATGATCGTGTCACCACCGTCGCCAGGCAGGCGATTGACCACCACACCCAGCCGGATGCGACGCTGACCGGCTCGACGAAGATAGACCCACGGCGCGGCATCGGCATAGCGATGCGCGGTGGTCACGATCAGCCACACATCAGCACTGTCGATGAGCTGGCCGGCCAGCTCATGGTGAGAGGTCACCACCGAGTCGATATCGGGAGCATCGATGAGGGCCAAACCTGAGGGAAGGCGCGATGATGCGACCAGGTGAAGGTGACCAGACTCCGGTTGAGCACCGATCGATCGGGGCATGTCGGGCAAGAGTCCGTCAGGATCGGTGGTCGTGATGAACCAATCGAGGTCGTCAGGATGACACACCACCACCGGGGTGGCAGTGGTGGGGCGGACGATGCCCACCGGGGAAATATCTGCACCGACCAGCGAGTTGACGATGGTTGACTTGCCCGATCCCGTCGATCCAGCGATCACCGCGAGCACTGGTCGCGAATGGTCGCCCGAGCGAGGAATCAGGGAATGGGTGATCAGACGACGAAGATCGCTGGCCATCGCTCGAACTCGAGGCCTGGTCGCCGGTGACGATTCCAGAGCGCCGAGCATGACATTGAGCTCATGAAGAGCGTCAGACGACCTGGTCATAGACCATGAGCTTAGGCCCTGAGAGTTCGCGACCAGCGGTCTGGTGAGGGGTGACATCAACCGGGTTGGCGATACCCCTGGGGGTATTAGACTAGGCTGCCAAGGAGGAACTCATGCCCGCCCCAACGACCCCCAACAAGAAGAGAGTACTCGTCTTCACCACCCCCACCTGTTCGTGGTGTACCAAGGTCAAGGCCTATTTGCGCGAGCAACACGTTCCCTTCCGAGAGGTCGACATTTCCCGCGATCCACGAGCAGCCAAAGACCTGGTCCGGCGCACCGGACAGATGGGCGTACCGGTCGTGGAGATCAATGGACGCCCCATCGTGGGCTTCGACAAACCAAAGATCAACGCACTTCTCGGCCTAAAGAGCGGCTAATCCCGCCATACTTCTGTGTCAACATCACATTGCCCGGCCTGACTGGCCGATCGTTCGACCTGTAGAAAGGCACCCAATATGTCAGAATCTGTTCAGCCCCTCGGCTCCCGTGTCCTCGTCGAGATCCTCGAGGAAGAGGCGACCACCGCTAGCGGCCTGGTCATTCCCGACACCGCTCGCGAGAAGCAGCAAAAGGGTGTTGTCACCGCGGTGGGCGATGATGACGAGATGATCACCGTCAAGGTTGGCGAGCGCGTCTTGTTCCCCAAGTACTCCGGCACCGAGCTCACCCTCAACGGTAAGGAATACCTCATCATCGATGCCACCGATCTCCTGGCCGTGCTCGGCCGCTGATCACCTCAGTTTCTTACCACTCAGATACGACCAGTGCCCGCGGCCAAGGCCGCGGGCACTGGCGCGTTCAGGCGTCTGTCCGCCTCAGGTCATCACTCGATACGCAGTCCTGAAATGGCCCGAGAGATCACCAACTGCTGGATCTGCTCGGTGCCCTCATAGATGTCATGGATCTTGGCATCGCGATGCCAACGCTCCACCGGATACTCGCGGGTGTAGCCGTAGCCACCAAGAATCTGGATCGCACGCTCGGTCACCCAAGTGGCAACCCGCCCAGCTTTCATCTTGGCCATCGATCCTTCAGCATTCTTGAACTTGCCGTTCTTGCCCAACCAGGCAGCCCGCCAGATCAGATAGCGGGTGGCCTCAATCTCGGTAGCCATGTCGGCGAGCATGAACGCAATCCCCTGATTGGCGATGATCGGACGTCCGAAGGCGTGACGCTCCTTGGCGTAGTCGAGCGCATATTCATACGCTGCCCGGGCAACCCCAAGGGCTTGAGCGCCAACGGCTGGACGAGTGGCTTCAAAGGTCTGCATCGCTGCCTGGGCGTTGCCCTTCTTACCTTCACGCACCCGAGCGAGACGCTCATCGAGCTTGTCCTTGCCCCCGAGGAGCATCCGGTTGGGCACCCTCACATCATCGAGGACGACTTCAGCGGTGTGACTGGCCTTGATGCCGTGCTTCTTATACTTCTGGCCCTGGCTGAGACCCTTGGTGCCAGGTGGCACAACGAAGCTGGCATGGCCCTTGGCACCCAGCTTGGGATCGACCACACCAACGACCACATGGATGTCGGCGATACCGCCATTGGTGATCCACGCCTTGGTCCCGTTGAGAACCCATTCATCGGTCTTTTCGTCATAGACCGCGCTGGTGCGGTATCCAGCCACATCGGATCCAGCGTCGGGCTCTGAGGCTGCAAAGGCGCCGAGCTGGAGCTTGTCGGCAGTCCCATAACACTGGGGCACCCATTCCATGACCTGCTCGGGCGTACCGCTCGCGGCGATCCCAGCGGCAGCCAGCGAAGAACCCATAATCGACAGGCCAATGCCAGCATCACCCCAGAAGAGCTCTTCGATCGCCACGGGGAAGGTCAGACCGGTGGGGTCGTTCATCATCGCTTCAGCGACAAATTCCCAGCCATAGAGGCCGATCTTGGCAGCCTCTTCGACCACTGGCCAGGGGAACTCTTCGCGCTCGTCCCATTCTTCGGCTACCGGACGAATCACCTCCTCCGCAAAACCGTGTACCCACTCTTGAAGCTGGAGTTGATCGTCGGACAGTTCCATCGAGAATTCGGCCATGGTGACAAGTTAGCCCTCGCCAATGAGGGTGCGCTACCCGTGGGTAACACTCCGGTCACGCTGCCGCACACGACCCGAATACGACTGGTGATCCGTGGTCAGACCAGGTTGTTATCCACCGGTCTCAGCGTCGGACCGTGGTGCCATCAGGAGTGGTTTCCACCGTCCAGCCATCAGCCTGCAAGGCAGCTCGGATCGCGTCGGCGGTCGCATAGTCGCGCTGACGACGAGCGGCATCAAGATCGGCAGCCTGAGCCAGCACCTCATCGGGAATCTCCGAGCGTGATCCGATAACCAGACCGAAGGCTCCGCTGATCTCGCGCACCGCTGACACCAAGGCTGGCGCTGATGGATCGCCAGTATCGAGGGCGATATTGGCCCGCCTCACGGTGTCAAACATGATCGCCGTCGCCCGCGGGGTATCGAGGTCATCGTCCATCGCTTCCCGAAATGCGGCGATCACGTCAGGATCGGCCTCGCTGTCGTCGATGGCGCTGGTACGCGAAGCAAAGGCATCGAGGCCAGCCAAGGACGTCGCCGCCGAGCTCAAGACCCGATCATTGATCGAGATCGGGCTGCGATAGTGGGCTTGCAGTAGGGCCATCCGATATGCCCGGGGGTCATAGTGCTCGACCAGGTCGGCCAGGCTCGACACATTGCCCAGACTCTTGGACATCTTCTCACCTTCGGCATCGACCACAAACCCGTTATGCATCCAATGCTTGGCGAAGTCCTTGCCGACAGCGACCGCCTGGGCTCGCTCGTTTTCGTGATGGGGAAAGCGGAGATCTTGACCGCCGCAATGGAGATCAAACCCTTCCCCTAAGAGTCCCAGGCTCATCACCACGCATTCGCTGTGCCATCCGGGACGGCCATCTCCCCACGGCGATGGCCACGATGGCTCACCCGGCTTGGCGAGCTTCCACAACACAAAGTCGGCGGGATGACGCTTGAGTTCAGCGCCGACCACGACACGTTCACCGCCGCCTGACCTCATGTCATCGAGCGATTGGTGGGCGAGCAGGCCATAGCCCTCGACCGATTCGACCGAAAGATAGATCCCATCAGCGGTCGAATACGCGGCTCCCCGCTCGATGAGTTCTTCGATCAAGGCCACCATCTCATCGACATAGTCGGTGGCGTGGGGCGTATCGGTGGGCCGTTCAAAATCCAGTGCATCCATCGTGTCCCACCAAACCTGCTCATAGTGGGTGGTGATCTCATTCCAGGGACGTCCCTCTCGCTGGGCGCGATCGATGATCTTGTCCTCGATATCGGTGATATTGGAGACGAAGCGCACCTCAAGGCCAGACCAGGTGAGATAGCGCCGCAAGATGTCGTATTCGAGCGTCGCCCGTCCGTGACCGAGATGGGGCGGGCCATACACGGTGGGACCGCACAGATAGATACTCACCTTTCCTGGCACGCTGAGGGCGAGTTCACGAACCTCTCGGGTGGCGGTGTCATAGAGGCGAAGCATCCCCCAAGCCTAGGCGCCCGACAACGGAACACTTTTCCCACGAGCCGAAGGGCGTCTACTCTGGATGGCATGCCGATTCATATACGTGCCGAAAATGGCGACTACGCCCCTGCTGTTCTGTGTCCCGGAGATCCTCGCCGGGCCGCCTATATTGCCGAAACCTTCTTCGATCCTGGCTATCGCTGCGTCAATGAGGAGCGCGGCATGTTGGGCTTCACCGGCACGTTTGAGGGCTCACCCATCAGCGTCCAAACAACCGGCATGGGAGCCCCATCATCGGGAATCGTGTTCGAAGAGCTCATCATGTTGGGCGCCAAGCGACTCATCCGGGTCGGCACCTGCGGTGCCCTCCAGGATGGGATGTCGATGGGTGACACCGTGCTCGGGATCTCGGCCACCGCTGAAGACACCACGCCCCTGCGCGTCGCTCAGATGAGCTCCTACGCTCCTACCGCCACCTTTGAACTCGCCGAAACCGCTGCCCAGCTCAGCCGGGAAAGCGGATCGACCGTTCATGTCGGCCCGATCATCACCAGCGGAGTGTTCTACGATCCTGATCCCAACACCTTCGCCCGTTGGAAGCGCACCGGCCATATCGGTGTCGATATGGAAGCAGCGATGATGTACACGATCGCCGCGATCAAGGGGGTTGAAGCCCTGGCGATGATGACGGTCTCCGACCTCTTGGAGGTCACCGGCGAAACCACCCGTATCAGCGACGAAGAGCTCAAGGCGGGCGTCGACAAGATGATGCGTCTCGCTTGCCGTGTGGCGGTGAGCTGATTCGATCAACGAGGACTGGCACCCGCTCCGGTGAGTGGTCGGAAGCTCTCTGCTTCCCACCGGAGCGGTAAACGACGATGTGGCCAACGTCGTCAATAAGAAGAGATCACAATATCGACAGATCGTGACGCCAGACTGAAAGAAATTTCACTGGATGCACAAACGTCCAAGCTTCCCTGAGTGGTCCCTGGCAATCGCCACCGAATCGAGCATCTCGACCACTGCACTGGGATGAACCCGATCCACCGGGAGTGACCGGCATCCGCTCCGGTGGGGACTGGATACGTCCCACCGGAGCGGCGAACGACGATGTGGTCAACGTCGCCAATAAGAAAAGACCGTCAGAATCCCAAATCGTGACGCTGGGGTCAGAGCAAGCTCTGACCCCAGATCGCCAAGACCAACTCATCGTGCCCCTCCCAGCGCTGGTGACAGCGCAGTGATGGACGATTCCGAGACATGGTGGACTCGATCAACGATGACTGGCTTCCGCTCCGGTGGGTGGTCGGAAGCGCTCTGCTTCCCACCGGAGCGGTAAACGACGATGTGGTCAACGTCGTTACTAAGAACAGATCACCCAGATCCGAGATCGTGACGCCAAGGTAAGAATATTCTCACAGTGTGCACAAACGTGCATCGCACCCTGGTGCTTCCTCCCCATCTGACGATGAGATCGTCGATATCGTCACGCCGAATGGCGACATCGATATCGGCACGACCTAGGCATGTGCCCGAGGATCACTCGAGGTGATAGCTCTTCCACTCCCGATCGAGATGGTCGAGCACTCGGACATCGTGAACACTCCCCGGAGTGGTCCTAAAGATCACTTGGAAGTCACCCGTCAAGGTGCCATCGATCACGCACTCCTCGGTGGTGCACCCGACATCAGGAACGGATTCGACCGCTAGCACCCCAGGGTCAAACACCATCCGGCCCGGCTCACCGGTCAGCCCGATGAAGTGGAACTCGGAGACTCGAACCAGTTGGCCGTGCTCGATGATCACCTCATCACGGACGACGACAAGATCGGCAGCCAGAGGCTCACCAATCGGAACTGTCGTCGTGGTTGTCGTTGACGATGTGGTCGTCGTCGTTGACGTAGTGGTCGTCGTCGATGTCGTTGTCGGGGCAAGCGTGGTGGTGGTTGTCACCACCGCGGTAGTCCGAGGAGCAGGACGAGGTGTCGGTCGTGGTGTCGGTCGAGGTGTCGCACCCGATGGTGGCGCCACCGCCTGGGGCGCTGGCGGCAAGGTGGTCGACGTGGTTGTCGATGGCAACGCCGCCGTGGTGGTCGGGTTAGCCAACGTCACCAAGGGAACCAGGTTGTTCGGTTCATCGTTCTCCGCGGGATCGGCGCCATCGTCAGAGCCAGCGGGTGCGAGGGTACCGCTAGCCCCAGCCCCTCCTCCACCATCAGCAGAGCCGGATGTGGACTGGCTGACACCAGGCAGAACGATGGCGATCACCGCCCACACCCCGAGAGCGAGAGCGACCGCTGCCGAACCCCAAAACACCATGAACCCCGCACGCGAGGATCGGCGCCGCTGGAACCAGCCAGCGATAGCGCTGCCGCCAAGACCAACGGGCACCAACGCACCATCAGCGGCAAATCCGTGAAAGGCGATCAGGGCTGGGGCGAGCACCATGCCCAACCGTTTGCCCGACACCTTCTCGATCCGCCAGGCCACCGCCCGACAGCGATCGCATTCATCGAGATGACGATCGACGATCGCATCGAGCTGATCGGGATCCAACGCTCCGGTGACCAAGAGCGCGAGCTGTTCACGAACCTCATCATTGCAAGCATCGTTCACCACCTGGACGAGATAAGCCGATCGCAGACCGGCTCGGGCCCGTTTACGCAAGGCTGAAAAGGCGTTCGCTGAGGGCAGCCCCATCAAGGGAGCCACATGGCGCGGCGACATACCTTCGACATCGCTGTACCACAAGGCGTTCTGCCAGGCCTCGGGAAGGCTGGCAAACGCTGTAGCGACTCGAGGGTCGACATCACCGTGGTCGTCCGTCAGGTGTGCCGACACGTCGAGTTCAACCTCCTGAAATGGGCCAGCCAATCCTGCTGCGACAGACCGGATAGTGGTGGCAAGGTAGGGCCCAAATGCCTGACGGGGACCGGCGCCCCGAGTGATCGCCGTGAGCACGCGACGGAAGGATTCCGACACGAGGTCCTCGGAGTGACGCCGCGAACGCCGGCGTGCAACCTGGTGGGCAAATCGCTCATAGCGACGATAGATCTCGCCATAGGCGTCCATGTCGCCGTCTCGGACACGCGCCAAGAGCGCCTCCGTGTCCATCGAATCAAAGCGCGCTGTATGAAGCCCCATAGCAACTTCACCAAACCTATACCCTTCTCATCTCGTTGGGTACACAGGTGTGGTCGCACTGAGGTAAAGACGAGAACACGACCCCAATCGTGACGCCGACCAAAAAAATTTCTCAAGCGATCGCGCGAGTGGCGATCACTCGACCGCCACCACGACGCTACGAGGCTTAGCTGTCGCCCCCCGACGCCTCAGCAACCTTCTGCTTGCCAGCCGAAATCCACGGCATCATGTCGCGCAGGCGCTTGCCAACCACCTCGATCGGATGGTCCTTGCCTTCGTCTTGAAGCTGGTGATACTTCTCACGACCCGACTCGGATTCGGCGATCCATTCGTCAGCGAACTGGCCCGACTGGATCTCGCCGAGGATCTCCTTCATGATCTCCTTGGTCTCCGGGGTGATCACCCGTGGGCCCCGGGTCAAGTCGCCGTATTCGGCGGTGTCAGAGATCGAGTAACGCATTCCAGCGATGCCCTCTTCGTACATCAGGTCAACGATCAACTTGACTTCGTGGAGGCACTCAAAATAGGCCATCTCTGGGGCGTAGCCCGCTTCGGTGAGGGTTTCAAAGCCGTATTGGACCAGCTTGGTCAGACCACCACACAAGACGACTTGTTCGCCGAAAAGGTCGGTTTCGGTCTCTTCGGTAAAGGTGGTTTCGATCACCCCGGCTCGGGCACCGCCAATGGCGTCGGCATAGGACAAGGCCAGTTCTTTGGCCTGACCGGACGCGTCTTGTTCAACGGCGATCAAGGCCGGCACACCGCCACCCTCGGTATAGGTGCGGCGCACCAGATGACCCGGACCCTTGGGAGCGATCATGATGCAGTCAACGCCTTCAGGCGGGGCGATCCGACCGAAGCGCACATTGAACCCGTGGGCAAACGCGATCGCGTCACCGGCCACCAGATGGGCGGCGATGTGATCGTCGAAGATCTTTTTCTGCTCGGTATCGGGAGCGAGGATCATGACCAGGTCAGCCCAGGCAGCAGCATCATCGAGCGAGCGGACGGTCAGACCAGCATTCTCAGCTTTGGCCTTCGATGACGACCCGTCGCGCAGACCGACACAGACCTCAACACCGGATTCCTTGAGATTGAGAGCATGAGCATGACCTTGGGAGCCATAGCCGATGATGGCGACCTTGCGGCCTCGGATGATCGAGGGATCGGCTTCGTAATACACATTGGCGGCCATGTCAGCTCACCTTTCCTTTGTTCGTGTGATGGTGGGAACGTTGGTTGACACCCCGAGCAAGTTTAGGGAGAGCAACCCGACCGGTGCGTTGGAGTTCGACAATACCGATATCGGCTAAGAGGTCCTGGAAGTCGTCGAGCTTGCCCGGATGACCTTCGAGGCTGACAGTCATCGCGTTGTGGGCGACCGCCACGATCTTGGCCTCAAAGATGGTGGCCAGTTCGATGATCTTGGCCCGCTCATCGGCGGGCACCGAGACCGTGGCCAACAGGAGCTCCCGCTCCACCGACCGACGGGGGTCGAGTTCGGAAATCTTGACCACCGGCACGAGCTTGAAGAGCTGTTTGACCACCTGTTCCAGTGGGGTCGATTCGACATCGACCACGATGGTGATCCGGCTCATTCCCGCTTCTTCAGCTGGAGCGACAGCCAGGGAGAAAATGTTGTATCCGCGGCGAGCAAACAAGCTCGCCACCCGGGCCAAGACCCCGGGCCGGTTCTGAACGAGGACCGACAGGATGTGATGATTCACCGAAGAGCTCAGTGGGGTAATAGCAGTCATGGAAAGTCCTTGTCTCTCGATCAGCCCAGCCGATGCCGGATGTCTTGCTGACGTGGATGGACGAGCAGTTCGTCGTTGGTGGCACCGGGCGGCACCATCGGGAAGACGTTCTCTCGGGGATCGGTGCGGAATTCGATCACCACGGTACGGTCGTTGATCTCATTGGCTCGGGCGATCGCCGGGGCGACCTCTTCGGGTGCTTCAACCCGAATCCCAACACAGCCCATCGACTCCGCCCAGGCCACATAGTCGGGAATGGTCTCGGACTGGTGCACCTCGCTGAAGCGGTGGTCGTAGAACAGGTCTTGCCACTGGCGGACCATGCCGAGATAGCTGTTGTTGAGCAGGGCGACCTTGATCGGCAGATGTTCCACGGTGGCGGTGATCAGCTCTTGGGCGGTCATCTGGAAACAGCCATCGCCATCGACAGCCCACACGGTGGCCTCGGGACGGGCCGCTTTGGCACCGATCGCCGCTGGGATCGAGAACCCCATCGTGCCCAAACCACCAGAGTTGATCCAGCTGTTGGGCTGCTCGAAGCGCCAATAGAGCGAAGAGAACATCTGGTGTTGGCCGACACCGGACACCAGGATCGTGTCAGCCGGCGCGGCATCACGCAATTGCTCGAGGCAGTACTGGGGCTTGAGTCGATCGCCGGGTTCGCTCTGGTCGTAGACCAGGGGGAACTGTTCTTTCCAGCCCGACACCCGACTCTTCCAGGGCCCCCGGTCGGGGGTTTCCACACCCTTGTCGATCAGGGTCCGCAGGGCATCCACGATCGAGGTGGTGACCCGCTTGCAGTCCCCGACGATGGGGACGTCGGGACGACGAATCTTGCCCTGTTCAGCGGGGTCGACATCGACATGGATGATCTTCGCCTCGGGAGCAAAGCCCTCAAGATTGCCGGTGATCCGATCGTCAAAGCGAGCGCCAAGGGTGATCAAGAGATCGGACTTTTGCATCGCTGTGGTGGCGGTTGGCGTGCCATGCATACCCGGCATACCAAGGCTGAGGGGATGGCTGTCGGGGAAGACCCCACGAGCCATCAGGGTCGTCACCACCGGGATGTCGGTCAGGTCGACAAGTTCTCGCAACACCTCGGCAGCGTGGGCTTTGACCATGCCGCCGCCGACATAGAGCACTGGACGCTCGGCCGCCATGATCAGGCGAGCTGCTTCCTTGATCATCTTGGGATGACCCTTGACGGTGGGCCGATACCCGGGAAGGGAAGCCGACACCTCTTCATCGGTCGGCCAATACCAGGTCATCTCTTCACCGAGGATGTCTTTGGGGAGATCGATCAAGGTGGGACCAGGTCGTCCGGTTGTCGCCAGATGGAAGGCCTGGCGGACGATCATCGGAATGTCTTGGGCACTGAGCACCAATTCGTTGTGCTTGGTACACGAGCGAGTGATCCCCACCGTGTCACATTCTTGGAAGGCATCAAGACCGATATTGGTACTCGCCACCTGGCCGGTGATGCAGACCATCGGGATCGAGTCGAGATAGGCATCCATCAAGGGGGTGACCATATTGGTGGCCGCTGGCCCGGAGGTCACGATGACGACACCGGGCTTGCCGGTGGCATGCGAGAACCCTTCAGCCATATGACCAGCACCCTGCTCGTGGCGAACGAGAACATGGCGGATCGGTGACTCTAAGAGGGGGTCATAGGCCGGGAGGATGGCCCCGCCGGGCAGGCCAAAGACGGTTTCGACGCCTTCGGCTTCGAGGGATTTGATGAGCGCTTCAGCTCCGGTCATCTTGGTCATGTGGTGATCTCCTGAATGCGAAAGGGTAAGCGACGATGAAAAACGAAACGACCTCCCATCTGGGAGGTCGTGGCGCACACAGCGAAGCAGGCGGTGCGCTAGTCGAGAATTACTACGAGGGTGAGAGGGCGCGAATACATAACGGCGAAAATCTTGCCAGACTCAGCGCCCGAACGCAAACCGATTCAGCTCCGATGACCAAGTTTTCGAGACCAAGATGCCCCGGTGCAGTCAGACCAAGGCCGAATCAGCGCCCTCAGCGATCTGACGAGCCAAGGAGATCACCGCCGGGTCGACCACCGCTCCACTCCGGCGAGCGGTGACGAGATGGCGCACCACGATTTGGGGGCCGCGATTGGCTTGGCTTGCCGACGGCCCTTGCACAGCTGGGAGAACGGTCCATCCCACACCGAGTCTGACCATCTCTCGAAGGACGTTGGGTTGGTGGCTCTCGGCAGCAACCTGGAGGGAGGACCCACGATCTCTGAGGGCCACTTCGATCTGCTGGCGAGTATGCGAGCTGGACGGAAAGAGGACCCATGGACCCCAAGTAGCGGGATCGCCGATCTCGATACCGAGGGGTGCATAGACGGTGAGCGATTCATCCCGTACCGGTTCGATCTCGATTCCTGCTGGTAGCTGAGCTGGTTCAACGCAGACGACGAGGTCGTGATGACCATCGACGAGACCGGCCAGCAATTCCGACGATGGAGCGACGGTGAGGGTCAGCTCTACCTCGGCATGGTCACGGCGAAACGAGCGGAGTACCTCGCTGTAGTAGACGGTGGCAGCGACATCGATGAGGCCCAGGCGGATACGACCGGTCTGGGCCCCATTCATCCGTTCTGACCAGGTCATCAGGTCGCGCGTCGACCCGATCACCAGGCGAGCATGGTCGAGGACCGGCTGGGCTGAGGGACGAAGCACCCGCCGACGGCCCTGGGTCTCAAACAGGGGCACCCCGACGCGTCGTTCGAGTTCAGCAAGCCCTTGAGACAGGGCCGATGGGGTCACTCCGACCTGGTCGGCAGCGGCGGCCCAGGTCGGCAGTGAGGCGACGGCGACCAGATATTCAAGCTGGCGGAGGGAGAGGTCGGGCAGGGGGAGCACCCTGACATATTAGTTTAGATATTCTTAACTGACGCCATCTCTTCTTGGGTATTGCTTACTATGGGCATCTATGGATTCCCCACAACAGATCGCTCCCGCTACCGGTCGCCTCGGTGTCATCACCGTCGGACTCGGCGCGGTTGCCACCACCCTGATCGCTGGCGTCGAACTCGCCCGCCGCAACCACGCCGCCCCGGTGGGCTCACTGAGCCAGATGTCGACCATCCGCCTCGGCAAGCGCACCGACCAGCGCTCCCCTTTGATCAAGGACTTCGTCCCCTTGGCCAACCTCGAAGATGTCGTGTTCGGCTCGTGGGACCCCTTCCCCGACGATGCCTATGTGTCGGCCCAGAAGGCTGCGGTCCTCGACTCGGGGCGCCATCTCGAAGGCATCTCTGATGCCTTGCGCGAGGTACGCCCCATGCCGGCCGCCTTCGACCGCAATTATGTGAAGCGCCTCGACGGCGAGCACACGATGGGCACCGTCGACAAGCGAGCCATGCTGAATGCCATCCGCGCCGACATCAACCGCTTCCGCGACGAGAAAAAGGTCGACCGAGTGGTCATGCTGTGGGCAGCCTCCACCGAGATCTATATCGCTCCCGGCCCCGCCCACCAGTCAATCGAAGCCTTCGAAGCCGCCATCGATGCCAATGATCCGACGATCGCCCCCTCGATGCTGTACGCCTATGCGGCCATCCTCGAAGGCGTTCCCTTCGCCAACGGCGCCCCCAACCTGACCGTCGACATCCCGGCCCTTCAAGAACTCGCCATCGAGCGCAATGTGCCGATCTCGGGTAAGGACTTCAAGACCGGCCAAACCCTGATCAAGACGGTGATCGGCCCCATGTTGAAGGCCCGCATGCTCGGCCTCAACGGCTGGTTCTCCACAAATATTCTCGGCAACCGAGACGGCGAGGTGCTCGACGATCCCGAGAACTTCAAGACCAAGGAAGTCTCCAAACTCGGCGTCCTCCACAACATCCTCCAGCCGGAGATGTACCCCGACCTCTACGACGATGCCTACCACAAGGTGAGGATCAACTATTACCCACCGCGGGGCGACAACAAGGAAGGCTGGGACAATATCGACATCTTTGGCTGGATGGGATATCCCATGCAGATCAAGATCGACTTCCTGTGCCGTGACTCGATCCTGGCCGCTCCGCTGGCTCTCGACCTGGTCCTCTTTAGCGACCTCGCCCAGCGGGCTGGTATGTCCGGCATCCAGGAGTGGCTGAGCTTCTACTACAAAGACCCGATGGCCGCTCCCGGTCTCACCGCTGAGCACGACCTCTTCATCCAGTTAACCAAGCTCAAGAACACCCTGCGTTGGATGATGGGCGAAGAACAGATCACCCACTTGGGGCGGGAGTACTACCCCGAGATCTGATCGATGCCCTCGCCGTGAGGGACCACATCGGTGACGACCCTGTCCACCCGAACATCATGAGGTTCGGTGGGCAGGGTCGTTTGCAATTGTTCAGCAAAACAGACCCCGATGGTGGGGGTGCCGGGACGGAGTTGGGCCAAGAATCGGTCATACCAGCCGCCACCCTGGCCGAGTCGATCACCATCAGGGGTGAAGCCCACCCCCGGAACGATGACCACATCAACCTGGCGGGGATCGGGCGGTGGATCATCCTCAGGGATGACCACCGTCTGACCCGCAGCGCGACGACGAGCGATGAAGGGGGCGGTCTCGGGTTCGCCAGGAATCGAGTCGAAGACCATGATGACCGCGGCATCGACCACCGCCGGGTCAGCTTCGATCTGATCCCAGATCATCTCTGACCGAGCGGGCCGATCGGTCAGGCCTCGCCTCATCGCTCGCAAGCTGGCCCTCAACTCATTCTTGTCCACCGCCTCGACCCTAGAGGACGCAAGATGCCGATCGGCAGGACACTCGGCACGCGCCCAGCCCTCCTGCGGGGCCGAGCGACCCGAGGATTCCCAGATCACCCGGTGTGGGTGCGCAGGAGGGCGTCACCACGCCAACCGGAGTTGGCTGATGATTGTGAAGCGACACCGAGGTGTCGCGGTCTGGTCAGCGGGGACGCACCGGGCGAGGGCGCACTCCGTGACGATGACAACGGTGGGCGAGACGTTCCCCAGCAGCCTCATGGCGCCGCTGGTTCAAGTCCGCCTTGACGGCGTACAAGTAGGTGGTAAAAAGCGACGGTGCCACAAGTTCATTCAAACATATTGAACATGCCTTATTCAATCCCTTTGAACAAAACGCTCAACGTGACGTTCATCACTCTTGTTCACCCAACGGCTACCCTCAAGGAGTTATGACTGACCACTGGCATCCCGTCGAGGATTGGGACGGGCAAGCCGACATCGTCGAATTGCGCGATCTCAAGGCCCTCAGCGAGGTGACCCACCCCATCCGCGGTCGCCTGATGCGACGCCTGCGCGTCCCGCGCTCCGCTGCCGCGCTCGCTGAGGTGCTCGACGTTCCGGTCACCCGGCTCTATCACCACCTCAACCTGCTCGAATCGATCGGTCTGATCCGGGTGGTCGCCACCCGGCGGGTCGGTGCGGCAACCGAACGCCAATACCAGAGCATCGCCCGCACCTTCACCGTGGCCATCGAACCGGTTGACCAACGAGATCGTCCTGAACTCGCCGCTGCCTTTGGTTCGCTCTTCGATGTCGCCAAACTCGGTTTTCAACGCGAGATCGAGCTGGGCACCTACGACCAGACCACGGTCTATGGCGAGACCTCAACACTGTCGCTGCGCGAGCTCCAGCTCTCTCCCAAACGTCGTGCCGAGTTGATGGCTCGCCTTCAAGCGGTGATCAACGACTACGATCCCGAAGTCGACGGCGACCTGTCAGAGGGCGAACGGGTCGTTCTCTTCGTCGCTGCCTATCCCGAAACGCCCTAGTCGCCGCGCTATCGCTGGTGCGCTATCGCTACAGTGGCCGGGTGATCACGGGCACCGCGGTACGAGCACTCATGGCAGCGCTCACACTGGCGATTGCCGGATGTGGCGGGGCGACGAATGACACCGACGAATTGGTCGTCTTCGCCGCTGCCTCGCTCACCAATTCATTCCGTGAGATCGAAACGGCCTTTGAGACCACCCATCCCGATATCTCGGTCACCCTCAACCTTGCCGGATCCTCTCAACTGGCCACCCAGATCACCGATGGTGCGCCGGCTGATGTCTTCGCTGCTGCCGACACCGTCACGATGGGCCGAGTCGATCATGCCAACACCGCCCAGATCTTCGCTCGCAATCGCCCCCAGATCCTCGTGCCGTCCGGCAATCCCTTAGGCCTTGGCAGTCTCGACGACCTCACCGATGATGGGATCACCCTGGTGGTCTGCGCCCCCGAGGTGCCCTGTGGTTCCTATGCCGAGATGATCTTCGCCGCGGCCAACCTCGATATTCACCCCGATTCGTGGGAACCCAATGCCGCCGGAGTGGTCACCAAGATCGCCAGCGGAGAAGCCGACGTTGGCATCGCCTATGCCACCGATGCCCTCGCCAATCCTGATATCGATGTCATCGCCCTGCCCGACAGCATCGATATCGCCGCCGACTATCCGATCGCCGTGATCGCCGCTGACAACCCATCAGCGCAGGCCTTCATCGACTTTGTCCTCAGCCCCGACGGCCAGGCGATCCTGTCCAGATTCGGATTTGAGACCCCGTGACCCATCGTCGCCGCCATCACGAACGGCTTCCCCTCCCAGCCATGGTGATCGCCATCATCGCGATCGGGTTTTTCGCCCTCCCGATCATCGGGCTCATCTGGCGAGCGCCGTGGGCCCATCTCGGCGATCTTCTCACCCGGCCAAGCGTGGTCCAAGCCCTCGGACTCTCGATGGCCACCTCGATCGCCGCTGCCCTCGCCGCCACCATCCTCGGTGTTCCCCTGGCCTGGCTCCTGGCCCGCATCAACTTTCCCGGACGAAACGCGGTGCGAGCCCTCACCACCCTGTCGATGGTGCTCCCGCCAGTGGTCGGTGGGGTCGCACTCTTCGCCTCCTTTGGGCGCCGCGGCCTCTTCGGCACCTATCTCGATCGCTGGTTCGGCATCCAACTCCCCTTTTCCACCGCCGGGGTGATCGTGGCCCAGACCTTTGTGGCCATGCCCTTCTTGGTCCTCACCGTCGAATCAGCCCTGCACCAGTTTGATCGCCGGATCGAAGATGCTGCCCGCACCCTTGGCGGCAGCAGCTGGTATGTGTTCAGCCGGGTTACCGTGCCCTCGATTCGTTCAGCCCTGATCGCCGGAATCGTTCTGGCCTGGGCACGAGCCCTGGGCGAGTTCGGCGCCACGATCACCTTCGCCGGCAACCTGCCCGGCCGCACCCAGACCATGCCACTGGCCACCTATCTGGCCCTCCAAACCGACCCTGATGAAGCGATCATGCTGGCACTCATCCTGATCACGGTCAGCTTTGCCACCCTGATCGCGTTACGCCACCGATGGCTCGCTCCCCGCCTCGGAGGATCGTCATGACACTCCATGCCGATGTCGGCTCCCGTGTCGGCGGGTTCTCCCTCGATGTCTCCTTTCGGGTCGAGCCCGGTGAGACCCTGGCCCTCTTGGGCCCCAACGGGTCGGGCAAGTCCACTCTCCTCCAAGCGATCGCTGGCCTGATCCCGATCGAACGGGGCCGGATTCGACTCGATGACCTGATCCTTGACGATCCCGACCAGCAGATCTTCGTGGCTCCGGAACACCGCCCGATCGGCGTGGTCTTCCAGGGGTATCACCTCTTCGACCACCTCACCGCCCTCGACAATGTCGCCTTCGGATTGAGAGCTCGCGGGGTGGCCAAGGCCGAAGCCCGCCATCAGGCCGCCGCCCACCTCGACCGGGTCGGACTCGGCGACCACACCGCCAGCCGTCCTCGCCAACTCTCCGGTGGTCAGGCTCAGCGCGTCGCCCTCGCCCGGGCTCTGGCGATCAGCCCGCGCCTCCTCTTACTCGATGAACCCCTGGCCGCCCTCGATGTGGCCACCCGGCGACGGGTTCGCCACGATCTGCGTCATCATCTCGCCGATGTCGAAGGGGTCAGGATCCTGATCACCCATGATCCCCTCGATGTCTATGCCCTCGCCGATCGAGTGGCGATCATCGATGCTGGGCAGATCATCCAGACCGGCACGATTTCGGAGATCACCTCCCATCCCCGATCGTCCTATGTGGCCGACCTGGTCGGCACCAACCTGATCGAGGGCACCCTCACCACCGATGGTCTGGTGACTCCATCGGGTTGTATCGTCCACGTCACCGGATCACTGCGGGGCCCAGCGTTCGCGATCATCAGGCCTCAATCGATCACCCTGTCAGCGAAACCGATCAGCACCAGCGCCCGAAATGTGTTCAGTGGGCCGGTGATCGAGATCGACCGGATCGGTGATCGAGCCCGGGTCAGCCTGGGAGGGCCCCTTCCCTTGACCGCCGAAGTCACGATCGAAGCGCTGGAGAGCCTCAGTCTTACCCCCGGCGATCGTATTCATGCCGCCGTGAAGGCCACCGATATCGAGATCAGCCCTCGCTGATCGGGGTGACACCTGGCAGCCGAGTCGCATCTGGGGCCCAGATGCGGCATGATGACAACCAAGAGGGACCCCTCCCCGTTTCATCGAAGGATCTGCTCATGAAGCTCATCACCGCCATCATCAAGCCCTTCAAACTCGACGATGTCAAAGATGCCCTGAAAGCCGCTGGGATCGCTGGGATCACGGTGTCAGAAGTACGTGGTTTTGGCCGCCAAGGCGGCCATACCGAGACCTACCGAGGGGCTGAATACAAGATCGACTTTGTCCCCAAGGTCGCTGTCGACGTTGTGGTTGACGATGATCGGGCCGACCTCGTGGTCGACACGATCGCGTCATCAGCGGCCACCGGCAAGATTGGCGATGGCAAGATCTGGGTCACCTCGGTCGAGCGAATCGTCAGGATTCGCACCAAGGAAGAAGGCCACGACGCCGTCTAGATCGGCATCACCCGGTGGCCGAACTGATCGGTCAGCCGTTCTTGCATTGGGCGAGGGCCGCCTCGAACGCGTCGATCACCTTTTGGGCTTCAGGATCGCCATCATCGGCTTTGGCCGCGGCATCGTCAAGATTGCCAAAGCCAGCCACCTTGAGCCGCATACAGTCTTTGACTTGATCGGACTCATCCAGACTGTCGATGATCTCGTTGGCCACCTCGGTCGCCGACGGCGGAGTATTGACACATCCGGTAAGTACGACCAGACCGGCAACGATGGCGACGAGACCCTTCTTCACAGTTCTGTGAGGCTATCGCCATGTGGCGCTGCATCATGAGATCGAGACCAATCGGTGCGCGACACCAAGAGCTAGGTTGCGTCCATGGCCATTGACGTCAGCGATGACGAACTTGATCTCTTGATCCACCGGGTCGATCTCGATGGACTGATTCGTCTGATCGATGCCCGCACGACCATCCGCGACTGGGAGGGCCTGATACGAGTTCGCCAGCGATGCCGAACAGCGGCCCGCGAGACCGGACGCCAGCTCTGGCCAGCAGCGACTCTCGCCGAATATCGAATCGCCCTGTGGTCACCAGCGCGATGGGCTGCCGGGATGATCGATGATGAACCCGGTCGATTTACCGTGGGGCCGCTGACCGAAGTCATCGCCAGCCGCCACACGTGGGCTGAGCTTGCACCCCACCTGGATCCCACCCCGGCAGCCACCTTCGTCGCCCACGAGCGAGCCATCCGAGGTGAGCCCATCCCCGATGCTGACCTGGCCGCACTCCCCCCGGTCCTCGACATCCCCGCCCAGCTCCAAGCGTGGGAGCCGACCTATCCGATTTCGACCTATGACGATGTCTCCGGCACCCACCCTGAACCGATAGCCCTGCCTGACCTGGACGAGATCGCGATCGACTCCTGTCCGGTCATCGTCGACGATCCAGCCACCGAGCTAGCCCTGCGCCACGTGGTCGAGACCTGGACATCAGCCTCAACGGGGCGGGCCGAGGTCAGCTGCGTTGAGGGACCGGTGACCGATGCCCTGGCAGCGCTCGGCGTTCGGCGGGCTCGTCTGGGGTCGATCTCAGCCGCCGAGGCCATCGCTCGACTGGCCTGGGCGGGAGCGTCGGGAGGAGCCCATGGCCGGCGCCAGGGGATGGCGATCGGTCGGTTTTCTGCCTGGTGGGTGCTCGGGGCTCTCGGCGATCTCCACGATGACTGGCCACCCACCCTCGATGACCTGAGCGCCCTGCTCGATGAGTTGGAGTGGTGGGTGTGGGATGCGGGCGAACCGGCGGGCGGGTGGCGTCTCCAGATCGGCATCCATCACCGAGGAGAAGGGCTCTCGTGGGCCCTCAACGCGAGCGACCACGCCTAGTTGCCACCCTCTTTTCTCCCCACGAATCAGAGCGCTACGATGCGGCCATGGCCGAACGTGTGATCAGCCAAACAGTGACGATTGCCGCTCCACCGAACCAGATTTTCGCCCTCCTGGCAGATCCAGCGCGCCATGCCGAAATCGACGGCTCTGACACCGTTCAGGGGACCCGCTCCACGACTGAACCGCTCACCAGCGGATCGACGTTCTCGATGAAGATGAAGCTCGGCCCGATCCCCTACCGGATCACGAACCGAGTGGTCGAGTTCCAGCATGACCGCCTGATCGCCTGGCAACACTTCGGCGGCCACCGCTGGCGATATGAGTTGGAACCCACCACTACCGATACCGGTACCCCGGCCACCCGAGTCACCGAGAGCTTCGATTGGTCAACCTCGCGAATCCCCTGGTTGATTGAGCGAGCTCGCTATCCGGCTCGCCACCGCATCAATATCGCTGCCACCCTTGAGCGGCTGGCTGCGGTGATCACCGGAGAAGCGGCTTCAGGTGCAGCGGCTGCACCGCCCGAAGATGTCGATGGTATGGCGTCGGGGAGCGAATCCGATCCCCGCTGACACCTCGGTGAGCCCTCGATCGATCTGATCCTCAATCTCGGGCGGAAACACGATATCGATCACCACCCCACAGGCTTCGCAGACCAGATGGTGATGGTGCCCAGTGATCTCCTCGGCGAGTTCGAAGAAGGCGTGATCCGAACCGGGGGTCAACCGGGTGACGACGCCAGCCTCTTCCAAGACCGCCAGACAGCGATACGCCGAGCTCTGGGCCAATGAGGAATCCGACACGAGCAGGGCGGGCAGGGTCATCGGCCCCCGAGCATCGATGAGGGCGGCGACAACCGCCCGACGGTTGGCGGTATAGGTCTGACCAGCTTCGGCGAGATGGCGGGCAACGGTGGCATGGATGATGTCGGGATCGCCAACGAGTCGATGATGAGTCACCGGTTCTCCTCGGGGTGTTCTCGACATCCTTCGCGAGCTGCGAGGGCGCGGTGGTGATGACGGTGGCGTTCCACATGGGGTTCACTGCGATGGTGGTGGGGAACACCAACCACGGGATCGGTGGGGATCAGGGTGTCACCGATGGCCTGGAGGTGCCCCCCGAAGCCGAGTACATCGGGCTGAAGGACCTCATCGGGTGAACCGTCAGCCAAGATCGTTCCACCGAGGAGGATCACCCGATCAGCGCGCTGGGCTTCGCTGAGATGGTGGGTCGAGAAGATGGCCACTCCCCCGCTGGCCACATGGTCATCGATCACCGCCATGATGGTCTCTTGGCTGGGAGGATCGAGCCCGGTGATCGGTTCATCGAGGAGGAGAACATCGGGACACATGATCAAGGACCGGGCGACGACCACCCGCTGTTGTTGACCGCCCGACAAGGCCCCGAAGGGACGGCGACGGAGATCGTCGATCCCCAGACGGACTGCCGATCGATCGATGATGTCGCGGTCGTCGGAGCCGAATCGTCCAATCAAGCCGTGCTGTCGATATCGCCCCATCTTCAAGACCTCATCAACCGACATCGGCATCCAGCGATGGTGGTCATGGTGCTGGGCGACCAGGGCCACGGTGCCATCGACGACCAGGTCTCCTCCGGTGGGGCCCACCACACCGGCGATCAGTGAGAGGAGGGTGGTCTTGCCACTTCCGTTGGCCCCGACCAAGGCGATCGATTCGCCAGCATCGGCCACCATACTGCTCGGTGCCAGCGCCACGGTGGAGCCGTAGTGAACACACACATCACGAGCGGTGATCTGGTGAGAACACGCTGGACCAGGAGTACTCGACCTTCTTGAACGAGAGGGGTTGACGGTTGTCATAAGAATGATTCTCATTATAGCCTCATTGAGAATGATTCTCAGGATCGCTGCCCATCTTGGGCTCAGTCTCAGCCTCGTCGCCCTGAGCGGGTGCAGCTCAGGCAACGAGTCATCATCGACCATCCTGGCCACCACCAGTGTGTGGGCCGACATCACCTCCCACACACTCTGCGACATCGAGGTCGACTCCCTCATCGCGCCGGGAAGTGATCCCCACTCCTACGAACCTTCCCTACGGGACCGCCAACGTCTCGAAGGCGCTGAACTTGTCGTCGCCAATGGCGCCCACCTCGAAGACCGCTACGCCGACCTGCTCACCACCGCCGATGAACTGGTGATCTTGGCTGACCACGTCTCCCTCCGCCAGATCTCCGCTGACCACGATCACGACGGAACCGATCCCCACTTCTGGATGGATCCCACCCTGGTAGCCGACCTGGTCATGGTGATCGCTGACCACCGCGACACCTCCGAGTCCTGCGCGACGGCCTATCGCGACGAGCTCCTGGCCCTCGATGCCGACATCGCATCCATGGTGGCGACCATTCCTCCCGATCAACGCATCCTGGTCACCAACCATGATGCATTGGGCTATTTCGCAGATCGCTACGGTTTTGACGTGGTCGGCACAGTGATCCCGTCGTTGACCACGATGGCTGAACCCAGCGCCGCCAATCTTGCCGACCTCGCCGAAACGATCGAGGCCACCGGCGCCCGGGCGATCTTCACCGAAGAGCTGGGACATGATGCCGATGCCACCGCACTGGGACAGCGTTTGGGGATACCGGTCATCGCGCTGGCGACTGGGACCCTCGACCCCAGCGGTGATCGGTCGACCTATGTCGAGATGATGCGATCGAACACCACCCTCATCGTCGACGCCCTCAGCGGATCCTGAACCCACCACCGAAGCGGAGCACCTGATGACCTGGCTGACCGATCCCTATGGCTGGTGGATCCAGCCCTTCGTCGACAACGCGTTCGTGCGCGATGCTCTCATCGCCGCGCTACTCGCGGCGATCGCCACCAGCCTGATCGGAACCTGGGTCATCCTGAAAGGATTGAGCTTTCTCGGTGATGCGCTCGCCCACGGTGTCCTTCCCGGTATCGCCATCGCTGTCGTCGTCGGGGGGAATACCACCGTGGGGGCCCTCCTGGCTGCCCTGGCCATGGTCGGAGGTGTTCAGGTGATCCGGACCGCTTCTCCCCTGCCAAATGATGCCTCGATCGGGATCCTCTTTGTCGGGTTCTTGGCCCTCGCGGTCGTGGTCATGTCAGCCCAGCCTGGCGGTGGAGACCTGACCCGATTCCTCTTCGGCTCGATCACCGCCGTCGATAGCCAAGATCTGGTGATGCTCGCTGTCATCACCGCACTCACCGCCGTTGCTGTCGTCATCTTGTACCGACCCCTCATGATCAGCACCTTCGATCCGATTCAGGCCCGCCTGATCGGCTTCCGACCTCAGTTGACCCATCTGGTTTTCCTGGTCCTTTTGGCCTTGACGATCGTGGCCTCGTTCGAGATCATCGGCAGCCTCTTGGTCTTCGCTTTCTTGATCGCCCCACCGGCCACCGCCAGCCTCCTCGTCAGACGGGTTTCGTCGATCATGATCGTGGCGGTGTTGATCGGGAGCCTGAGCGCCACTGTCGGCATCCTGATCAGCTACCACGACGACACCGCGGCCGGTGCCACCATGGCCCTGGTTACCGTCACCGTCTTCGTGATCACCTTGATCGTTCGCTCATCGGTCAGCACCGGTATGTCGGTGTGGCGATCGCGCCAGAGCAGCGCGAATTCTGCCGATGTGTCCCCAAGCCCGTCCTGGTCGCGGTAGACAGAAGCCATGAGTACACGTCCCCTCGTCATCGCCGCCAACCGGCTCCCGGTCCAGCGCTCCGACGATGGCTGGACCACCAGTCCGGGTGGCCTGGTTCGTGCCCTGGCCCCCCTGCTTCGCCAACGAGGCGGCACCTGGGTTGGCTGGGCTGGCGAAAGCGATGTTCCCGACCGCGCCTTTGATGCCGATGGGATCACCCTCGAACCGGTCCCGATCTCCGACGATGAGCACCGCCTCTATTACGAAGGCTTTGCCAACGACACCCTGTGGCCGCTCTACCACGACGCCATTCGTGAGTCGGGCTACCACAACGATGAATGGGAAAGCTATGTCACCGTCAACCAGCGTTTCGCTGATCGACTCGCCCAGGTCGCCCCGCCGAATGCCCTGGTATGGATCCATGACTACCAACTCCAACTCGTCCCCCAGATGCTGCGCGACCAGCGCGATGACGTGAGGATCGGCTGGTTTAATCACATCCCCTTCCCCCCGCTCGAACTCTTCCAGCGACTGCCCAGCCGGGAAGAGATCGCCCGAGGCCTTCTCGGCGCCGATGTGATCGGGTTCCAACGAGCCCGTGACGCGTACAACTTCCGAGCGGCAGCCACCGACCTGACCGGTGCCCGCTCCACCGACGACTATGCCCTCATCTGCGATGGCCGTCGAATCATCGTCGACGATTTCCCGATCTCGATCGATGTGTCCGAGTTTGAACACCTCGCCAGCGGCCGGGCGACGCGGCGCACCACCGCCGAATTGCGCAACCGGCTCGGCGATCCCGAAGTGGTCCTGCTCGGGGTCGATCGCCTCGACTACACCAAGGGCATCGGGACCCGGTTGCGGGCCTTCGGCCAACTCCTTGATGAAGGCCGTCTCGATCCCAGCCGACATGTCCTGGTGCAGGTCGCCACTCCCACCCGCGAAGGGGTGGAGCAATACCAAGAAGAACGCCGCGAGATCGAACAGATCGTTGGCGAGATCAATGGTCGTCACTCCCGGATCGGTCTCCCGGTGGTCCACTACCTCTACCGGACCCTCCCCCTCGATGACCTGATCGCTCTCTATCGGGTGGGCGATGTCATGCTGGTCACCCCCTTCCGAGACGGGATGAATCTGGTGGCCAAAGAGTATGTGGCCGCCCATGTCGACGGCGATGGGGTCTTGGTCCTGTCCGAGTTCACCGGTGCTGCTGACGAACTCCACGATGCCCTCCTGGTCAATCCTCACGACGATCAAGCCTTGCAAGACGCCATCGTCCGAGCGGTCGAAATGCACCGTCATGAGCGACGTCCTCGCATGAAAGCAATGCGGGCTGCGGTCACCGCTGCCGACCTAGACAATTGGGCCGGAGTCTTCCTCCAGGCGCTCGACCAGTGAGCGCCATCCCGATCACACCCAGCGATCTCGCCGAGCTCCTCGTCCGCTATCTCGACCGTGGCCTGTTCGGTTTTGATGTTGACGGCGTCTTGTCACCCCTGGTCGACCATGCTGATCAGTCGGTCCTCGGGCCCGGCATCGATGCTGCCCTCACCGCTCTGACTGCCCACGCCCACATCGCAGTGGTGTCAGGCCGGTCCCTCTCAAGCCTCGATCGAGTCTTCGGATTTGATGAATCGATCATCGTGATCGGCAGCCACGGCCTGGAATGGCGAGGCACCGCGCCGATCGCCCTCGACGACGATGAGACCTACACCCTCGACCAGCTCACCATCATCGGTACCAAAACCGTCGAAGCGATCGGCGATGGAGCCTGGCTCGAACACAAACCCGCCAGCGTGGTCGTTCACACGCGTCAAGCCGATCCAGCCCTCATCGGGCCAGCCCTGGCAGCGGCCACCCGGTTGGCCCAGATGATCGATGGAGCCCAAATCAAGGCCGGCCATCAGGTGGTCGAGTTCTTGGCTCGATCGACCTCCAAGGGCGACGCGCTGCACCAGCTCGCCGACCAGCTCAATGCGGCGCCCATCATCTATCTCGGTGATGATGTCACCGATGAGGAAGCCTTCAAGATGCTCGGCCCCGATGATGTGACCGTCCGCGTCGGACCAGGTGCGACAGCAGCCCACTACCGACTTGACGGCCCCGACGAGGTAGCAGCCACCCTGAACACCCTGGTCGGCCTGCTTCCGACCCCCTAATTCACCCGCTCAAAGGTGACCTGGCGGGCATCAGGATCGGTCCCGCGCAGCCGAACCCTGATCCGGTCGCCGGGATCGACCCGGTGGGCGATCGTGTGGGCCAAGATCGCGGGATCGGTGACCTGGATATCAACCCCACGATCGTGTTCATCGATCACGACCGCGTCGAAGATCTCGCCATCTCGACCAGACAAAACGACCGCTTCAGCCAGGTCCACCGCCCATCGCTCGGCCCGGTTGGCAACCTGCTGACCACGGGCCATCGCCCGAGGCAGCTCCTCGAACGCGAGAGCAACCGGTTCGGGCACCTCGCGTCCAGCAGCGACCGCCAAGGCAGCTTCGATCACATAGCGATCCTGGAGTCGGCGCAAGGGAGCGGTCGCGTGGGCGTAGGTTCCGGCGATCGCTGAATGCCACGGCCGGCAATCGGGCCGATAGGGCTCATACGATGCCCCACCGCCCGCCCGACGAAGAGCGACCAAGAAGGCCGCTGACCGAGGATCATCGGCGGGCAGAGATCGCTCAAACTCCTCCAACGATCGATCGGGTTCCCAGGTCAAGCCCACCGCCTTGGCAGTCCGCCGCAACCGCCCTTCACGGCGTGCATCAACCTCTGGCATGACCCGAAAGAGTCCGGTGTGGGCATCGTAGAGGGCTTCCCCGACCGCCAGATTGGTCGCCAACGAGAGTGCAGCATTGTGTTCTTCCACCGGGCGACGGGGACGGAACCGCAGGGTGAGCTGGGCCCGGTCAAGGATCACTTCCTGCTCGGGAAAATCCACCCGAGATGCCCCGCGAGCAATCTCAGCGGCCCGGATGCGCCGGGCAAATTCATCGAACTCGTCGGGAAGATCACCACTGGTCACCGATGAATAGGCCAACTTGGCCCGGTTGCGAATCAGGGCACGTTCGACACCATCGAGTCGAGGATGACCATCGGTGCCAACCCTCACGGTGAATACCACCGCCGCGCGATCGGCATTGGGCACCAGGCTGACCGCTTCCTCCGACATCACCGAGGGATAGAGATTGATTCGGCGTTGAGGCAGATAGACGGTGACCGCCCGGCGAAACGCCTCGACATCAAGTGGATCACCAGGGGCGACGAAGGCGCCCACATCGGCGATCGCATAGTGCAGGATCAGGTCATCGCCGGATCCTCGTTCGAGGCGAAAGGCTTGGTCGAGGTCGCGCGATGATGCTGGATCGAGGGTGACGTAGGGCCATCGAGTCCGATCGGTACGACGTCCCCGTGGTCCCCGCTGAACCGCATCTCGGGCTGCATCAGCCAGGTCGGGAGCAAAGCCCAACGGAAGATCGAGCTCATCGACGATGGCGTCGAGTCCCCGATTCCACAGGGTGGCCTGATCGGCGGACACGAGCTCAAAGCACCGCGTCTTAGCGGCGAGCCCCCATAAACATGCCCTTGAGGGCGTCATAGTGCTCGATCACGTGACCCGCCCCAAGCACCACCGCTTCGAGGGGAACATTCGACATCCGCACCGGCACTTCGGTCTCGCGCTCGATCCGCTTGGCCAGGCCGCGCAAGAGTCCGCCACCACCGACGAGATACATCCCCCGCACCAAGAAGTCTTGGGAGAGCTCGGGCGGGGCTTTGGCCAGACAGCGCACCACCGAGGAGATGATCGATGAAACCACATCTTCGATGGCGTATCGCACTTCTTCGGGCGTCAGGATGACCGTCTTGGGAAGGCCGGTATGTAATTCTGGATCGCGTTGTCGATATCAAACGATCCCACTCGCACCGCTTCGAGAGCCACGATCCCACCCAAGCTGATCACCGCGGTCTCGCTGGTGCCGCCACCGATATCGATGACCATATTGCCGACCGGTTCATCGATTGGTAGATCGGCGCCGATCGCTGCGGCCATCGGCTGTTCGATCAGGTTGGCATCGGCAGCACCGGCTCGACGGGCAGCATCGGTCACGGCGCGACGTTCCACCTCGGTGATCGCTGAGGGCACACAGATCACGACCTTGGGACGGGTAAAGCGGCTGACGCCAACCCGTTGAAGAAGGAGGCGAATCATCCGCTCAGTGATCTCAAAGTCGGTGATCGCACCGCCGCGCAAGGGCCGCACAGCGACGATATATCCGGGGGTGCGTCCGATCATCTGCCAGGCTTCACGTCCGGTGGCCAGGACTTCGCCGGTTTGACGGTTGAGGGCGATCACCGATGGCTCGTTGAGCACGATGCCTCGACCCTTCATATACACCAGGGTGTTCGCGGTACCCAAGTCGATTGCCAGGTCACGTGCCATCGTTGTCACCTTCGTCGGTTTGACGCGCCCTCACCTGGTCGACCACTGGACGGCGGGCCTCGCGAGACAGGGCATCGATCTGGCGACGGAACGACTCAACACCATCGCGAGGTCCGCTGCGTGACCTCATCACCACGATGACCACCACGGCGATGACCAATACCGCGAGACCGACCACGACCCAGATCATGACGGGGCACCCACATCGGATGGGTCGATCAGGTCGGTAGCGCCGGTTCCCCAATCGTCGCCGTCAGCCCACGATTCGCGTTTCCAGATCGGCACCGATGCCTTGGCGGCGTCGAGGGCATAGCGAGCGGCATCGAAGGCTTCTGACCGGTGGGGAGCCGATACCGCCACCAGGATCGAGGTATCGGTGAGCTCGAGACGACCAATCCGATGGATCACGGCCATCCGACCGATACCGGGCCACCGTCGTCGAGCTTCCTCGACGATCCGAGCGAGCTGGGGTTCGACCATCTCGTCGTAGGCCTCATAGGTGAGGTGGGTCACGCCATCACGGCCTTCAGCATGGTCGCGAACGGTGCCCCCGAACACGACGACCGCGCCGCACGACGGGAGCACACTCCACTCGTAGAGTGTCTCGATCACCAGCGCGTCGCGGGTGAGACCAATCCAGGTATTGCCGCGATCAGGTGGGTGCACATCGGTATAGTAGCGCCCGCATCCGAGCGGTGACGCCCATGGAGCAGGCTCATTTACTACGATTCTTGTTTTGTGGAGCCATCGCCAACACCCCCCCATGAGCGAGAATGGCGCCACCCGGCCGAGATCGCTGCTCACGAACGTGACCTGATCCGCCTAGAGCGACTGTCTCCAACCACCCATTCTGTGGCCATCGTGACCGGCGCGCTTGGCTTGGTGATCATCGCCATCGCCGTGATCATGATTCCCCGCTTCCACACCACCTCGCTCGCCGTTTCGGCGACAACGACGATCACGGTCTCTTCATCACACGTCCAAGACGACACCCCGATCACGTCTCCGATCCCTCAACCCCTGGCCACCATCGCTCGACCTCCGGCCACCATCGCTCAACCCCTGACCACCATCGTCCAGCCTCCGGCCATTCCCGCCGGAGAACTCGCCCTGCTCGCTATGACGACGATCGACTCCCAGCCGTGGATTCCGATCTCTGGGGCTCCGGTCCAGATCCAGCTCATCACTGGAGAATCGATCATCGGAGAAGTCCATCCGATGGCCGACGACATCATCCTGGTCACCCTGGCTGCCCCGGTCACGTTCTTTGACCTGGCCCCTGATCTCTCCCGTCAGCACACCACCCTGATCATTCTCCCCAATCCCCCCACCGAGATCACCCGAGACCACCTGATCGAGATGGCCGACGAGGTGGTCTCCGGAACACCGGTGGTCGATCGTTATGGCCAGCTTGTCGGTCAGTGCGATTCTGCGGGATTTGCCGAGATGGTCGACTTCCTCGACCCAGACGGCTGAGGATCACCTCAACCAGCGACGGATCATCCCACCGATCGCCACGACAACGAGGATGATCGCTCCCCCGACAACCCCGAGGGCGATCTCTTGACGGCGCTGGGGCGTAATGATCGACCACCGAGGGGTGGTGGTGCCCTCGACATAGGCCTGTTCATTGGTCATGGTGGGCTTCCAGCCCTGGGACCTGAGCCGATCATTGGCGATCAGCCATGAGTGGCGAATATAGGACCGAGCTCCGAGTGGGAGCGGCTCCCCGAGAAGCTTCCATCTCAGCGACGCGACCACCTCGGCGACCGGTTCGGGAAGGGGCAACCGGAATCGCGGCCCCGACAGGTCTCGTACCCGATGAGCGGCCACGCTCGAGTCCGGCGCCACATTGAAGGCCCCATCGAGGCGCTGCCGAACGGCGAGCGCTACCGCTGAGGCCAGATCGTCGAGATGAACAAACTGGACATCAGCATCGGATTCGGCAAACCGTTCTCCCAATCCAGCGGTCAAGGCGGTCGCCAAGGATGACCGGGCATTGAGCGCGATCGGAATGGCCGGGCGCAAGACCGCAACCCGACGATCGGGCTTGCCCTGACGCCAGGCTTCGATGAGCTCTTCGGCACCAGCCAGTTGGCGGGCATAGACGAATTCGGGGTCGGGCCGTAAGACCGCCGATTCGGTCAGAGGCACCGGATTGTTCGGCCACGCGCCATAGACCATGGCCGACGACACCACGACCAGATGGGTGGCGCCCGACCCTTCAAGATCGTCGATGAGGTCAGCGAGCCCCTCGGTCACGCTCTGGGAGCGATCTTCCAAGTGGTCATGGTCGGCGAGGAGGAGATCGACGATGATGTCGGCATCACCAGACCCCTCGACCAGGGTCACCGTGGGATCGTCAACGACGAGGTTGACGACGCGCTGACCGAGCGGGGTGGCCGCTCCTCTGATCATGACGCGATTCGCGGCAGCGGTTGGATCACGTGGCGCGTCCATCTGGTCGACGCTAGCCGTCTCCGGTGAGAACTCGACCCAGCGAGGTCCCCTGAGGACCAACACCGCCTAGCATCGAAGCATGGCCGAGTTACCAGGCGATGCGGGCAACGACGACACTCCCTTTGCAGGGTTCCCCATGTTTGCCGATCTCGCCCGAGCGATGAGCGGGCAAGGCCCCCTCAATTGGGATCTGGCCCGCCAGTTTGCCCTCTTGGGAGCCACCGGCGGTGTGTCGGAATCCAATGTCGATCCATCAGCTCGGCTGGCCTATGCCGACCTCGCCCAGATCGCTGCCCTCCACGTCAACGACATCACCGGCACCGATCTGTCCTTTCCCGAGCCTCGGGTGGTGACTCCCGGCCGGTGGGCAACCGACACCCTCACCGCCTATCGCCCGCTCTTTACCGATCTGGCGCATTCGCTTGGGCAACAGCCCGATAGCGACGAGGGTGACACCCCCGAGGTACCGATGGCCGCCATGCTTGCCGGACTCGGACAGATGATGGCCCCCGCCATGATCGGGATGGCGGTCGGCTCGATGGTCGGCCATCTCGCCACCAGGGTCTTCGGCCTTCACGATCTCCCCATCCCCCGCGATCAACTCGATGTCGTGGTGGTCGATCACACGATCGAAGCCTTTTGCTCCGAATGGGAACTGCCGGTGCAAGAGTTCCGGTTGTGGGTGATGAGCCATGAGCTCTCGGGATACCGGCTCTTCTCGATCGCCGGTCTGCGCGATCAACTGGCCTCGCTGGTGCGGGCCCATGTCGGAGGATTCCGCCCCGATCCCAACGCGATGACCGACTATCTCAGTGAGATGGACATGCCCGATCCGAGCGGTGATCCGATGGCAGCCCTCCAAAACACCTTCTCCGATCCAACCATCCTCCTGGGCGCGGTCCAATCGCCGGAACAGGATGCTCTGCGGCCCCGCCTCGACGCGGCGGTCGCCGCGGTGGTCGGCTATGTCGATTGGGTGGTCGACGCGGTCGCTGCTCGAACGATCGGTGGCGAAGCCCTCCGCATCGCTGAAGCGGTGCGACGCCGTCGTTCCGAGACCACCCCCGACGATGTGTTCATCGAGAAACTCCTCGGCATTCGAGTGGGCGATGACCAGGTCAAGCGGGGTAAGGATTTTGTCCAGGGCGTGGTCGACCGAGTGGGCGAAGCTGGGCTGTCTCGTCTCCTTGAGCTCCCTGGGGCACTCCCAACCCCCAACGATATTGAGGCTCCCGGGCTCTGGATCGCCCGCCTTGACGAAGCCTGATCAGCCGAACGAGGGTCTCACCGATTGGCGCAGACCACGAGCGTAATTGATCACCGCGGCGGCGAACACCGCGCCGACCAGGCCCAAGCCGATCAAGCCAGGGATATCGACCAAGACCGGCAAGACAGCAGCTCCGACCCAGCCGAGCTGGAACCTCAGCTCAAACCGGGCAAAGGCTCGTCCACGATCGGTTGCTGATCCATCCCGCTGAAGCAAGCTCTCGAATGACAACCGACCGATAGCGGCGGCCACATTGACCGATGCAGCGACCACGATCCCGATCCGGACTCCACCGACCACCATGGCCACGAGTCCAGCGATCGCTGGAAGGGCCAGCGCCACAAGGAGCATCTTCTCTTCGGCTAAACGTTGACGGATCTTGGGCGCTGTGGCGTTGCCGACCATGGTGGCCAGTGACGAAGCCCCGACAGCGATCGCGAGAAGCCGTTTTTCTCCGGGCATGCCGCGATACCAAAACGCCAGATGGAAGAGCATGAATCCAGCTGCAGCCCGGAGGGTAAACATGGCCACCCATCCCATTTCGATAGCCGGGCTGTCTCGCTGCTCGCCACCGTCATCGGCCACCTTGTCGGATTGGGACTCTTGAGGAAGCTGGAGTGATGCCACCAAGGCGACACCAAAACAGACGCCGCTATAGACCAGGGTGGCCGGGGTTCCGAGCGCCACCTGAATAATCCCGGCCGGGGCGACAGCGATCGCGCCGGCCACGCCAGCGATCAAGCCCAGTTTCGAGTTGGCTTCAACCAGTTCTTGTTCACTGGTGACCACCGAGGGCACCAGCGAGGATTTGGCGATCGCATAGCTCTTTTGGCTGACCAGGGCGACAAAGACCAGGGGGAACAAGACAAAAGAGTTGGCATTGAGCGCCATCAAGATCGCCAGCACGATACGGACGATGGCCATCACCCGGACCACCAGACGTCGGCCGCCAGGCATCCGGTCGATCGCTGGTCCGATCATGGGCGCGACCACCAAGAACGGAGCAAAACTCACCAGAAGAAAGGCCAAGACCCGGCTGCGAGCTCCATTGGGATCGACATCGAAAAAGAAGGAGTCAGCGAGGGCGACCACCATGGCGGCATCACCGGCGATCATGGCAGCGTGGGTTGCTGCTAACCGCTGAAACAGCGAGTTCGAGCGTCGAACCATAGAGCTCAATCGTAGGCCGCGGCGATCACCGATCTTGGCAATCGATTGTCCAAACCAGGCGTGGTGACGAGCGCGCCGAGGTGGTGCTCAGCGCGGGCGCGCGTATTTGTAGCCGAGGCCACGGATGGTGACGATCCGGGTGGGAGTGGACGGGTCGGGCTCGATCTTCGACCGGATCCGCTTGATGTGGACATCGAGGGTTTTGGTGTCACCCACATAGTCACCGCCCCAGACGCGATCGATCAGGGTTTCGCGAGGCAACACCCGACCGACATTGGCGAGCAAGAGGTGGAGCACCTCAAATTCCTTGAGGGGCATCGAAACTTCAGATCCGTTGACGATCACCCGATGCTCATCAGGATTGAGGCTGACATCTCCAACCCGGAGGGTGGCATCGGACTCGTCAGGAATCGGCGAAGCCGGTTGAGTGCGTCGTAGGAGAGCCCGGATGCGGGCCACCAGTTCGCGCAATCGATAGGGCTTGGTGACATAGTCATCAGCTCCCACTTCAAGCCCGACCACGGTGTCGATCTCACTTGACTTGGCGGTCACCATGATGATCGGCACCGAGGACGATTTCCGGATCTGACGGCACACATCGATCCCCGAGGCACGGGGCAACATGACATCGAGCAAGATCAGATCTGGCGAGAGTTCGCGGAACCGTTCGATAGCGGTGATGCCATCGGTGGCCACATGGACATCGAAACCCTCTCGTCCCAAACCAATTTGGAGTGCATCGACAAAACTCGGCTCATCTTCGACGACGAGGATCAGGGGCTGGTTCATGACATCTCCTCAGCGGTGTGGGCCGGAGAATAGTCGGTATTCGAGCCCAGCACGGCACTCTCATCATCCCCGCTGGCATCGAACGGCTCAAGACGGCGCGGGAGGGCAAACACAAAGGTGCTGCCCTCACCCTCAACCGATGACACGGTGACCTTGCCACCATGGCTCGCAGCGACATGGCGCACAATTGAGAGACCGAGACCGGTCCCACCGGTATCTCGACTGCGGGCTCGATCCACCCGATAGAACCGTTCGAAGATCCGATCGAGAGACCGCTGGGGAATCCCAACACCCTGGTCGGACACCGTGATCTCCACCAGATCACCGCGGACTCGGGATCGGATCTGGACTTCACCATCGGCTTCGCTGTACTTGACCGCGTTTTCCACCAAGTTCCCGATCGCTGACACCAGTTGGAGTCGATCGCCAGAGACGATGATCGGCTGATCATCGCCATCGGTCGGATCGGGCACCCTCAGCCCGATCGCCCGCTGCTTGGCGAGCTCTTGGACCCGTTCGATCGCTACCCGGATGACCTGATCGACCGAGACCGGCTCGAATGACCGATCACCACCGGCTTCGATGCGCGACAGTTCCATCAGGTCGTCCACCGTGCGGGCAGCCCGATTGGCTTCGTGATGGAGTCGGCCGGTCACCCGAGCGATGATGTCGGGATCGGTTTCACCGTCGAGGGTTTCGGCGAGCACCGCCAGGGCCCCGATCGGGGTTTTGAGCTCGTGAGAGATATTGGCCACAAAGTCGGTTCGTACCCGTTCCTGACGTCGCTGTTCGGTGAGGTTGCGGACATAGACCGCCGTCGATCCGTCAGGACCGGGTTGGCGGATGATCCCAAACACCGATTTGGGAACCCCGTGGAGTTCGATGATCGTCTCGGGCTCATCATCGCTGATCGGTTCAGCGACGCAGCCTTCGATCGCTTCGTCGAAGAGGACCCCAAGATGGGTTCCATCGAAGCGTTGGGCCGACTGGTTGCGGTAGACAAACTCCCCCGCGGCGTCGATCAAGATGATGGCGTCAGGATGATCGTCGAGGATCGCCGCTAAGCGTTTGCTGGTTTCGTGAGCTCGATCAAGGTCCCGAGAATGGGCTGAGCGCGATGAGTACTGCCAGCGAGCAAGGACCCAGCCGACCACTCCAGCGACGACGACAGCCAGGAGAACGGCGGGCCACATGACTACGACTCGGACGGAGGTGGTGGGTCTTCTAAGAGACCGACCGACTCGCTGCGCTCAGCCATATGGCTGGGCTCCCATCCGTTGGCGATATAGCGCACCCGATGACCGATGGTGACAGCATGGTCGCCGAGTCGCTCATAGAACCGGGCCACCACCGCAAGCTGAACAGCCACGCTCAAGTCGATCGTGTCGGCGCTATGGCTCTCAAAGATCTGGGCGATGAACTGGCGATGAAGATCGTCGAGATAGTCGTCCATGTCGCCGAGGGCCGCGGCCCGGACTGCATCGCTGGCGATATAGGCATCGACCGCTTCCTTGTATTGGCGCAGGGCCTGGTCGCTCATGCGCTGGATCAGGCCCCGGATCTTGGGATCGAGACTGTGACCATAGATACGTCGAGCGGCCTTGCAGAGATTGCAGCACAGGTCGGCTGATCGTTCGATCTCGGTGGCCAGCTTGAAGGCTGAAGCGATCTCTCGTAGGTCGCGCGCCACCGGAGCTTGGAGGGCCAGCATCGAGAGCGAACGCTCCTCGGTTTTGAGGGCTCGCACATCGATCTCAACATCGCCTTGGAGAACATATTCAGCTCCCTCAAGGTCTTGTTCGAGAAGGATCTCGGTGGCTCGAGGAATCAGCTCGACCACCGAGGCACCGAGCCGGGCCACTTCTGATCTGATCGTGTCGAGGTTGGAGTGAAAGCTGGTTCGAAGATCGGCATGGGAATTCATCAGCCAAACCTCCCGGTCACATAGTCCTGCGTTGCTTCTTCTGACGGATTGGAGAAGATGGTGACCGTATCATCCATTTCGACGAGTCGCCCCGGGGTGCCCGGTCCGTCGATATTGAAGAATGCGGTTCGTTCGCTTACCCGCGCCGCCTGTTGCATATTATGGGTCACGATCACGATCGTGTACTGCTCTTTCAGTTCAATCATGAGCTGTTCGATCGCCAAGGTCGAGATCGGATCGAGGGCCGAGCAGGGTTCGTCCATCAAGAGAATCTCCGGTTCAACCGCGGTCGCTCGCGCGATGCAGAGCCTCTGCTGCTGACCGCCTGAAAGCCCCGCACCAGGGGCGTTGAGACGATTCTTGACCTCATCCCACAGGTTGGCCCCCCTCAACGAGCGCTCGACCACCTCGTCGGATTGGGAGCGGGTCAACTTGATCGAGTTGAGCTTGAGTCCGGCGATCACGTTGTCGTAGATCGACATGGTGGGGAAGGGATTGGGCCGCTGGAAGACCATCCCGATCTGGCGCCGCACCGCCACCGGATCAACCCCAGGACCGTAGAGGTCATAGCCGTTGACCAGGACCTGCCCGTCGACATGGGCTCCATCGATCACTTCATGCATCCGATTGAGGGATCGCAAAAAGGTCGATTTACCGCATCCCGACGGACCGATCAGGGCGGTCACCGATCGTTCGACCACCTTCATCGAGACATCGGCCACCGCCAGGGTGCTGCCGTAATAGATATTGAGGCCATCGACCACGATCTTGTCGGCTCGGTCGTCGGGCGCCGCGCCGAGTGGGCAGGTATCGAGCACCGAATCGGTCGATGAGAGGGTGTCGGCTCGGGGGGTGATCAGGTCGCTGGAGCGAGTCGAAGAAAACTGGGACGGTGAGGTCATCGGAGTCCTGCCGGTTTGAGAAGGTTGGAAAGGAGACGGGCCGTGGTGAACAAGATGGCGATGATGACCACGAGGGTCAGGGCAGCTGCCCAGGCCCGGTCGATCGCTGCTCCGGTCGGTTGTGACGGGAATTTGTAATTCAGGTAGGTGAAGACCGGCAGGGTGGTCATCCGACCGGCGAGCGGGTTGATCGTCGTGCCCTGGGACATCCCGGCAGCGATCAGGAGGGGGGCGGTCTCACCGATCACCCGGGCGATCGCCAGGGTGACCCCGGTGAGGATGCCGGCAATCCCGGTGGGGAGTACGACCTTGATGATCGTGAGCCATTTCTGAACCCCGAGGGCATAGGACGCTTCGCGCAATTCGTTGGGGACGAGGCGCAGCATCTCCTCGGTAGAGCGGACCACCACCGGGGTCATCAAGGTGGTGAGGGCGATCGCTCCCGACAGCCCATTGAGGGTTCCGGGTCCAAAGATCAAGGCGAAGAGGGCATAGGCGAACAGTCCAGCCACGATCGAGGGAATCCCGGTCATCACATCGACGATGGCCGTGATCGAGCGAGCCAAGCGTCCCTTGCCGTATTCGACGAGATAGATGGCGGTGAACAGCCCGATGGGAACCGAAAACACGGTGGCCAGCCCGGTCACGATGAGGGTTCCCACGATGGCGTGTTGGGCCCCGCCGACGACCTCTCCGGCTTGGGAGCTGATCAGTTCATCGAGCGAGAGAGCCATCGTGTGGGTGAAGAAGGTGGTATCGAAGCGGGCCAATCCCTTGGTGACGACCGTCCAGGTGACCGACACGAGGGGAACGATGACCAGAACGAAGGACGACCGGAGGATCACCGTGGCCAACCGGTCTTTTGCTTTACGAGAGTCTTCCAAGACGCTGGCAGCGAGATAGATCCCGGCCACATAGATCACGATGGCGAGGAGAAAGATCCAGCCGATCTTGAAGCCGGTTGTCAGGGTGACGACCGCCGCAGCAAGGATCACCGAGATGGCCACGATCGTGAGATTGACCGCTGTGGTCACCTTGCCGCTAGAGAGATGGTCGGGCACCGGGCCGCGCCGTTCCGAGCTGAGCAAGGTCATAAGCTGACTCCCTTGGTCGCCATCTTGCGAGCCAAGACATTGACGATGAAGGTGATCACGAACAGCACCAAGCCGGTGGCGATCAACCTATTGACTTCCAGCCCGGCGGAGTCAGGGAACCGCAAGGCGATATTCGCGGCGATCGTGTTGGGGTTCTCACTGGTGAGCAACCGGATCGAGTAGACATCGGCTGGTGACAGGATCATGGCCACCGCCATGGTTTCCCCCAGCGCCCGGCCGAGACCGAGCATGGCACCGGAGATGATGCCGGAACGCCCATAGGGCAAGACTGCTTGGGTGATCATTTCCCACCGGGTAGCCCCCAGGGCCAGGGAGGCTTCCTTGTGCAGGCGAGGTGTCTGGAGGAAGACTTCCCGGCTGATGGCGGTGATGATGGGAAGGATCATGACCGCCAGGACCAGGGTTGCGGTCAGCAGCGACCGACCGCTGGGCACCACGGTGCCGCCGAAGAAGGGGATCCAGCCCAGCTTGGAGTTGAGGAGGGGATAGACCTCATCAGCGAGGAGGGGAGCAAAGGTATTGATGCCCCACAGTCCGAATACCACCGAGGGGATGGCAGCCAAGAGGTCGACGAAATAGCCGAAGGCTTTTGAGAGCCGGGGCGGCGCGTCTTGGGTGATGAAGAGGGCGACCGAGATCGCCAACGGAGTGGCGATGATGAGGGCGAGGGCCGATGCCAAGAGGGTGCCGAAGACCAGGGGTCCAACGAATTGGAGGAAATTGTCGCCATCGGAGAACTCTGAGGGATCGGCGACCAGGGCTGGCCAGGCTTCGATCGCCAAGAAGAGCGCGATCCCGGCCAGGGTGATCAGGATCAGGATCCCCGCCCCGGTGGAGAGCCCCTTGAAGATCCGGTCGCCAGCCTTGCTCACCTGGCCATCGGGTTGAGTCGTCAAGGTCAGCTCGGTCATGAGATCGATCCGATCGCGTTGACCGAGGCGGTGATCTCGGCTCGGATCTCGTCAGACATTGGAGCTGATCCGGCCAAGAGCGCTGCCACATCTTGACCTTCAGGTGAGCCGATATAGGACATGAAGGCTCTCACCAGAGCGGCCTGTTGCGGAGTCTCATACTCGACACACACGATGTGATACGAGATGAGTGAGATCGGATAGATGTCAGGGGTGTCCGGGGTGCGGTTGACCTCGATCTGGAAGTCATAGGGGTTCGCTCCCTCCAAGCGGGTTGAGGCGTCGATGATCCGACCGGCAGCTTCGGGACTGAATTCGACAAACCCTCCAGCCACCCCGATGGCAGCGGCGGGAAGGTCATTGATCTGGGACGCGTCGGCATAACCGATCGATCCGGCGCCTTGTTCGACAGCGGCGACCACACCGGAGGTCCCATCAGCCCCTTCTCCCCCGCCGGGCCCCTCATCCCACACCTTGATCCCACCGAAGGTCCACACCTGGGGTGCCGCCTTGGCGAGATAGTCGGTGAAGTTTTCGGTGGTCCCGGATTCATCGGAACGATGGACCGGATTGATCGCCAGGCCGGGCAGGTCCACATCAGGGTTGTCGGCAGCGATCGCCGGATCGTCCCAGGTGGTGATGGTGTTGGCGAAGATGCCAGCGATCGTCGCTGGGGAGAGCCTCAGGCTGGTCCCGTCCAGAGAAGGAAGGTGGTAGGCGACAGCGATCGGTGACACATAGTGAGGCAGGTGGATGACCCCCTGGTCGCCAGCGCAGCGTTCTCGGGATGTCTCGAATTCGTCCTCGGTTAAGACAGCATCGGACCCGGCGAACATGGCGGCCCCTTCAAGGAAGCGGTCGCGGCCGCCGCCCGAGCCGATGGCGTCGTATTCGACGGTGGCGCCAGGAGCGACCTCACGGAATCCGGCCATCCAGGCTTGCATTGCAGCAGCTTGGGATGAGGCTCCGGCACCGATCAGGATGCCGGACACACCATCGTTGGAGGCCGTCGTGGTGGTGCGAGGTCCGCACGCGGTCACCGTGAGCACGATGGCGACAGCAGCCAGACCACGCGCAACCTGCTTCATCGATGAGCTCCATCGATGTGGCCGGTCGGAATCGAGGGGAATTCCACTGCTGCGAACCTAGGCAGGCGAGATGAACACTTAGGGCGCGATGTGGTGAACTCTCATTGAACTCTGAGGTGACGGGTGTGATCATGGGCCAGCCACGCTGGCGGCCAATCAGGTCTTAGCCACGCCCGTGGCGCTCGACGACTGCCTGGTAGAGCAGGTGTTGGGCATGGGGCTCAAACCGATCGAGCGGACCTCGCCGCTTCCACGAATCATCGGGCTGGAGTTCCCAGCGAACGATCTCGTCATCGAGGTGGATAGCGAGGATCTCGTCGAGCCGTCGACGGTGGATCGGGCGATCGATCGGGACCAAGACCTCGACCCGCCGGTTGAGATTGCGGGGCATCAGATCGGCTGAGCCAATCAGATAGACCGGATCATCCTGGTCCCCGCCATGATCGAAGCGATAGATCCGGCTGTGTTCGAGATATCTCCCGAGCACGCTGCGCACCGAGATGTTGTCGGACAAGCCGGGCACCCCAGCTCTCATGGTGCAGATGCCCCGCACCACACACGAGATCTGGACCCCGGCAGCACTGGCAGCGTAGAGCGCATCGATCACCGGTCGATCGGCGATCGAATTACATTTGAGGGTGATCCGTCCAGCGGCACCGAAGGTGGCTTCCTTCTCGATCATCTCGATCAGACGGCTCTTGAGATCGCGAGGGGCCACCAAGAGGCGCTGGTAGTCGACCGAGCGGCTATAGCCGGTGAGATGGTTGAAGAGTTGGGTGGCATCATCACCGATCTGGGTGTTGCACGAGAAATAGCCAAGATCCTCATAGATGCGAGCGGTCTTGGAGTTGTAGTTGCCGGTCCCGATATGGCAGTAGCGACGCAGCCGATCCCCATCATCGCGGACGACGAGCACGGTCTTGGAGTGGGTCTTCAGCCCGACCACGCCGTAGACGACATGAACCCCAGCTCGCTCCAGCTCGCGGGCCCATTGGACATTGTTGGCTTCATCGAAACGGGCCTTGAGCTCGACGAGAACAGCAACCTGTTTGCCGGCTTCGGCGGCACGGATCAAGCTGCGGATGACCGGACTGTTTCCCCCAGCTCGATACAGGGTCATCTTGATCGACTGGACCTTGGGATCATCGGCAGCCTGATCCAAGAAGACTTCAACACTGTCAGCGAAGCTCTCATAGGGGTGGTGCACCAAGACATCACCATCGCGGATCACCGAGAACACCGATCGGTCGTTCTCATCGGCATCGAAGAAGCGTCCAGCGGTCAGTGGCGGCCAGGCCCGGTCGGTGATCTCGGGACGGTCGATGCTGTGGAGTTGCCAGAAGCAGCTGAGATCGAGCAGGCCGCGGTGGCGATAGACATTGCGGGGATCGATCGTCAGCTCTCTCACCAAGAGATCGAGCATGTCGTCGCCGATCGCATCGGGAACCTCGAGGCGGATGGCCCGGTTAAAGCGACGGCGCCTCAGTTCGAGTTCGACCGTGGCGAGAAGGTCTTCGGAGTCTTCCTCTTCGAGCGACATCCCGGCGTTGCGGGTGACCCGGAAGGGGGCCCATTCCTCGATCTCCATGCCGACAAAGAGGTTGGAAAGATTGTTGCCGATCACGTCTTCGGCAGGCACGAAACGGCCGTCGCCGAGGGGGATCAAGCGGGGAAAGACATCGGGGATCTTGAGCCGGGCAAACCGGCGCTCGCCGGTGGAGGGGTTCGAAACGAAGGCCGCGATGCTCAGGGCGAGCGAGGAGACGAAGGGGAAGGGATGGCCAGGATCGACCACCAGGGGGGTCAAGATCGGGAAGATGCGTTCGATGAAGTAGTCCCGCAGCCGATCGCGATCGTCCTCGCCGAGCTGATTCCAGGCGATGATCTCAATCCCGTGAGCAGCAAGCTCGGGAAGGATGATGTCGAAGACGAGATGTTCCTGGTGGGCCACCAGCTCGGGAACCCGGTGGGTGATCTCGACGAGCTGTTGGAGCGGGGTTCGTCCATCCCAGGTTTCATCATCGATTCCGGCCGCAACCTGATCGTGGAGTCCAGCGACGCGAACCTGGAAAAACTCATCGAGGTTGGTCGAGAAGATAGCGCAGAACTTGGCCCGTTCGAGCAGGGGTATTCCCGGCTCTTCCGCCAATTCGAGGACGCGCTTGTTGAAGTCGAGCCAACTCAACTCACGATTGAGGACGCGGCGGGTGGTCGATGGGTCAGGGGACCGGTCGGTCATGCCCCACTCCTTTGTTATGCCTCAGCGGGCAGTCCGAGTTCCCATTCGAGCGAGATCAGCTCGCGCTCGGCATCGCGATTGATGCGTTCCTTATTCCGACGGAACTGGGGATCGTCACGGGGCAGCAAGACCAAGCGAGCCAGCGCACGAGCCCGAAACTCGTCGAGCACCTGACGCTCGCCCCAGTCGCCATAGACCTCCCAGTGAGGGGTGACCGGGCCGAGATAGACGATGCGAGCGTGGGCACGTGGTTGTGCTTCTTCGACGATGTCGGACATGGCTTCACTCTAGCGACCATGTTCGAGCGTCGTACCAGGCGAGGTGATCCGACGGAGGGTGGTCGACTTTTTATTACGATCGTGTTACGCTTCGGGTTAGGCGGAACCGAATGAGGGCACCGCGCACGTCACACCAGGTGACGAGGCACCGTCCTCGCCAATCGAACTGATGGCGATCAGCCACCAGATCAGACACCAGGAGTATTCACCGTGACCAATGCGCTCCCCGATCCCGATTCACCCACCGCCTGGATGGCTCAGGGCGCTTGCCGAGTCTTTCCACCGTCAACGTTTTTCCCTAGCGATGGCGTCGGTGTGATCAAGGCTCGGGCGATCTGTGAGACCTGCCCGGTTGCGGATACCTGCCTCGAACACGCCCTCGAACACCGGATCGAACATGGTGTGTGGGGCGGCGCGAGTGAACGCCAACGGCGCAAGATCCTCAAGCAGCGCCGAGTGGCTGCTCAACAGATGTCGTAGCGCGGCGGCGATCGACGCGCCGACGACGATCAGGAAGCGTCAGCGTCTTTGGCTGAGTCGTCGCCTTCGAGGCCTTCGGCCATGGCGTCCTTGAGCTCCCGCTGGGCCTTGCCCAGGTTGCGGGCGATCTTGGGCAGCTGCGAACCTCCAAAGACCACCAAGAGAACGATGACGACCCAGATCCACTCATTACCGCTGATCATGACGCCAGCCTACCCTTGGCCACCGGCGATCGCGCGAGCCTGCTGGGCCCGCTGACGACGAATCCGACGCCGCTCACGCTCGGACAATCCGCCCCAAATACCAAACTTCTCACCGTTTTGGAGGGCGTACTCCAAGCAGTCAAACCGCACCACACAGCTGCGACAGACCTCTTTGGCCTCACGGGTTGATGCGCCGCGCTCGGGGAAGAAGAGGTCGGGGTCAACCCCGAGGCAGTTTGCCTTGTCGTGCCACCCGTCTTCCAGCTCTCGCGGTATGGCCATAACCTCAAACACGTCGCTCATGTCAGCCCCTTGTTACTGCACCCCCGGTTGGCGTGACCTTCCGGATTGTTCCTGGGAGCTGCAAGCGGACGGGTGCACGCACTCACAGCTTTGTAGTTACATTATTGGCATTTTGTCATACCACAACCCCACATCGCAAGAGGGTATTTCGCAATCTCCCACTCTGGTATTTCGCGCGAATCTCGCGAGACCCCCTGAACCATCCCTCCCGACGCGACAAATCATGTGCCCGATGGCATATCATGGCGACGGTCATGCGCGTTCCTCGTACCTTTGGTTTTCTCGACCTCTCGGGCTTCACCAATTACACCGCTGAGTATGGAGACGAGGCCGCTGGACGGATCCTGAGCACCTTTCGAACCGTGGTACGCGAGGTCGCGTCCGAGCGGGGAGTCCGAGTCGCCAAATGGCTCGGCGATGGCTGCATGTGTGTGGTGTTCGGCCAGCAGTCGATGATCGAATTCGTCACCGACCTCGAACGACGTGCCGCTCGAGTCTGTGCTCCCTTGATGCTGAGGGCAGGTATCGCTTCCGGCGAAGCCCTCTTGTTTGAAGGCGATGACTACATCGGCTCAGCGGTCAATCTGGCCGCCCGACTCTGCGATGTGGCCCGCAACACCGATGTCTTGATCCCCACCGACCAGCTCGGATCTCTGCCGGAAGGCATCAGTGCTGAACCGATGGGTCCGGTTGAACTGTGGGGGTTCCCCCAACCGATCGAGCTCAGCCGCTTGACCGGGACCCCCACCGGTCTCGATCGCCACGACACCGCCGAGTTGTGGACCCGCAACCTCTTTATCTGAGCCCGCTCAGGGTGATCGAGTCGCCCACCACTCGACAAATTCGTCGGCAACACCGACAAAGACCAAGGGCAAGGTGAGGGCAACGATCACGCCCGCTGGAGCGGCAAGCACCGCCACCACCAGGCCATAGACGGCATAGGACCCAACAAACCAGGCCCGCCAGCGAGCTACCCGTTCAACCGGCGGCTCCCGGAGGGTGATCGCCCCGCCAGCAGCAAATCCGGTGGCAGCACCGTGGAGCGGGTCGAGGAGACCAACCGAGAGCGCGATGATCACGAAGACCACCATGGCGATCACGACCCGACGAGGCGCCTGGGGATGATGGGTCACGAAACCACAGATCACCAAGACGAAGGGAGCGAGAGCAAGCCCGATCCCCGCATACGCCGGACGAAATCCCCCATCGGGACCAGTAAAGGCTGCCGCGTAGTTGACCATCCCAAACGCCATCACCACGGTGGCAATACCGATTGCCACCCACCGTCGACGTCGACTCGCGATGACCTCGCGATGGTCGACGCCGACGACCGGCCCATCGGATGGAACCATCGACTAGCCCTTGACCGATCCAGCGGTCAAGCCGCGCACAAAGAACCGTTGCAGGGAGAAGAACACGATCAGGGGTAGGACCATGGTTAGGAACGCTGCCGCTGGGAGCAGGTTGAGCGCCCCTTCTCCCCGACCGGCCAAGGTGGCGAGTTTGACCGTCAAGACCGACTTGTCGGGCTCAATCCCCAAGAAGACCAGGGCGACCAGATAATCGTTCCAGGTCCACAGGAACTGGAAGATCGCAAACGATGCCAGCACCGGTACCGACAGCGGGAGCATCATCTTGGTGAAGATCTCAAACTCGCTGGCC
>PDSL01000105.1 GCA_002748455.1 Ilumatobacter coccineus | reverse complement strand
GGGCGAACAGGCATCCCTACCGCCACCCCGTAGCATGGTGCTATGCCTCACCTCCCACCCCCACCTCCGCCGCCGCCAGGCGGCCGTCGACCCACTCAGCGGCCGACGTCACGCGGGGGCGACAGCCAACGGCCAGCCCCACCGAACTGGGTACGACGGTGGCTGCCGTGGATCGTGATGGGCGTGGTTGCCAGCCTCTTCTTGATCCCTTCGCTGACCAACCAGTCCTCCAATGATGAGATCACCTATTCCGAATTCATCACCCGGGTTCAAGCTGGCGATGTCAAAGAGGTGACCGTCAATAACGCCACCGGCAAGATCGAAGGCACCTACGACAGTGGGAAGGACTTCATCTCCACCGGGAGCGGCCAAAGCGGAATCCTCGACGATGATGTCAGCCTTCTCAAGGCCAAGGGGGTCGATGTCTCCTTCACCACGCCGAGCACCAATTGGATCATCAACCTCTTGAGCTTGATCCTGCCCTTCTTGTTGATCATCGGCTTCTTTGTCTGGATCCAGCGTCGAGCTCAGGGCCAGATGGGCAACATGATGTCGATCGGGCGAAGCCGAGCCAAGGCCTATTCAGCCGACAATCCATCCACCACCTTTAGCGACATCGCCGGCTATGACGGGGTCAAGCAAGAGATCACCGAGGTGGTCGATTTCTTGCGGATGCCCGAACGGTTCCGGGAGATCGGGGCTCGGGTCCCCAAGGGCATCTTGCTGGTCGGCCCTCCAGGAACCGGAAAAACCCTCTTCGCCCGCGCCGTTGCCGGTGAAGCTGAGGTCGGGTTCTTGTCGGTGACCGGTTCGGACTTTATGGAGATGTTTGTTGGGGTTGGCGCGAGCCGGGTGCGCGACCTGTTTGAACAGGCCCGCAAGATGGGCAAGGCGATCATCTTTGTCGACGAGATCGACTCGATCGGTCGCAAGCGCGGTGCGGGGCTCGGCGGCGGTCACGATGAACGTGAGCAAACCCTCAACCAGTTGCTGTCGGAGATGGATGGCTTCGAAACCTCTGAGGGGATCGTGATCATGGCGGCCACCAACCGTCCGGACATCTTGGATCCCGCCCTCCTACGTCCGGGCCGATTCGATCGCCAGATCGTGGTTCCCCTGCCCGAATATGACGAGCGCAAGGCGATCTTGGAGGTCCACAGCCGTGACAAACGGATGGGATCCGATGTCGATCTCGAAACGATGGCTCGGGCCACGCCCGGTATGGCCGGTGCCGATCTGGCCAACCTGGTCAACGAAGCAGCCCTGATCGCTGTGCGCCGGGGTTCAGCCCAGATCGAGCGCATCGAC
>PDSL01000017.1 GCA_002748455.1 Ilumatobacter coccineus | reverse complement strand
TCCCCTAGACCATCTCTATCGTCGCGACGAGTTCGTCGGACGCCATATTGGGCCGAGCGAGAGCGATCTCGCCCAGATGCTGAACGTGATCGGCGTCGATTCGGTCGATGACCTTCTTGAGCAAGCGGTTCCGACCGCCATTCGAGAAGCCCAGCCTCTGGCACTTGAGGCTCCCAAGACCGAGCACGAGGTGCTAGCCGAGCTGCGCGATCTGGCCCACCAAAACACACTCATGACGTCGATGATTGGGATGGGGTATTACGGCACCTTCACTCCCCCGGTGATCTTGCGCAATGTGGTCGAAAACCCCGCTTGGTACACCGCCTACACGCCCTATCAGCCCGAGATCAGCCAGGGTCGCCTCGAAGGCCTGGTCACCTTCCAGACCATGGTGGCCAACCTGACCGGGCTCGATGTTGCCAACGCCTCCCTCCTCGACGAAGCCACCGCTGCTGCCGAAGCGATGGCGATGGCTTTCCGCATCTCTCGTGGGCGTCGCAACCGGTTCTTTGTCCACCATGACGTTCATCCCCAAACCCTGGCTGTCCTGACGACGCGCTCGGTACCGATCGGCGTTGAGCTGGTGGTCGGCGATCTCGATGCCCTCGTCGGCGACGGGTTCTGTGGAGCCCTGTTCAGCTATCCGACCTCTACCGGTTCGGTCACCGACTGGACTGAGGCGATCGAACGAGCCCACGATCTGGGTGCCCAGGCGATCGTGGCCACCGACCTCCTGGCCTGTGTGTCGCTGCGCTCCCCCGGTGCTATGGGCGCCGATGTCGCCATTGGCTCATCCCAGCGCTTTGGTGTGCCGATGGGCTATGGCGGTCCCCACGCTGGCTTTATGGCGGTGCGCGAGAGCTCGGTGCGCACCATTCCTGGTCGCCTGGTTGGCGTCAGCACCGACACGAAGGGCCGTCCAGCGTTGCGTCTGGCGCTCCAAACCCGTGAGCAGCACATTCGCCGTCAGAAGGCGACCTCCAATATCTGCACCGCCCAGGCGCTCTTGGCCAATGTGTCCGCGTTCTACGCCATGTGGCACGGTCCACAAGGCCTGACCCGTATCGCCGATCGGGTGCGCACCCTCGCCGCTCTCCTGGCTGACCATCTGACCGCCAACGGATTCACCTTGCGTCATGAGCGCTACTTCGACACGATCGTCCTCGATGGGGTGAACGCCGATGAGGTGCTCGCTTCGGCTCGCCAGGCCGGTATCAACCTGCGGCGTGTCGACGATTCATCGGTGGGCATCAGTATCGATGAGACCACCGAGATCGACACCCTGGTCGCCCTGGTCAAGGCGCTTGGCGTCGACGCTCCCCTGCCGACCGATGTCGAGGTGACCCCGGTTCCCGACGGTATGGCCCGAGATGAAGAACTCCTCCCCCAGCAGATCTTCCGCACCTTCCATAGCGAACACCAGATGTTGCGCTATCTGAGGCGTTTGGCCGATCGTGACCTGGCTCTTGACCGGACCATGATCCCGCTCGGTTCGTGCACCATGAAGCTCAATTCGGCTTCGGAGATGATGCCGATCACCTGGCCTGAGTTCGCCGATGTGCACCCGGCTGCTCCCGATGACCAGACCGTCGGCTACCGGGCGATGATCGCCGATCTGGAAGCCATGTTGGTCGAGATCACCGGCTACGACGCCGTCACGATCCAGCCCAATGCTGGCAGCCAGGGCGAGTTCGCCGGCCTGATGGCCATCCGGCGCTATCACCACAGCCGCGATGACGACCAGCGCAATGTCTGCCTGATCCCCTCCAGCGCCCACGGCACCAATGCTGCCAGCGCGGTGATGGCTGGTTACGACGTGGTCGTGGTCAAGTGCGATGACGACGGCAATGTCGATATCGAGGACCTCAAGGCCAAGATTGACAAGGTCGGTGACCGACTGAGCGCGATCATGATCACCTACCCCTCCACCCACGGGGTCTTCGAGACCGGGGTGCGAGAGGTCTGCGATCTCGTCCATGCTGCCGGTGGCCAGGTCTATGTTGATGGGGCCAACCTCAACGCCCTGGTTGGGATTGCCAAGCCCGGCCACTTCGGCGCTGATGTCAGCCACTTGAATCTCCATAAGACCTTCGCCATCCCCCACGGCGGTGGCGGCCCTGGAGTGGGTCCGGTCGGCGTGCGGTCCCACCTGGTTCCCTTCCTGCCCGGCGATCCCCTCTCGGGTGATCACGCGGTGTCCGCAGCCCGGTTTGGTTCTGCCAGCGTGTTGCCGATCTCGTGGTCGTATCTCAAGCTGATGGGCGCGAGCGGCCTGCGCAAGGCCACCTCGATGGCTATCGTCAACGCCAATTATCTGGCTACTCGCTTGGGCGAGGCGTATCCGGTGCTCTACACCGGTCACAACGACCGTGTCGCCCATGAGTGCATTATCGATCTCCGCCAGATCACCCACGACACCGGCGTCACCGTCGATGATGTGGCCAAGCGCCTGATCGACTTTGGCATCCACGCCCCGACCATGAGCTTCCCCGTGGCCGGCACCTTCATGATCGAGCCGACCGAGAGTGAAGACCTCGGCGAACTCGATCGGTTCTGCGATGCCATGTTGACGATCAGGGCCGAGATCGAGGCGATCGCTGGTGGCGCTGACCTCGAATCGAGTGCCCTGCACCACGCTCCTCACACCGCTGAGGATCTCATCGGCGAGTGGGATCGTCCCTACTCACGTGAGGAAGGTGCGTTCCCGGCGGGAATGTCCCGAGTGGACAAGTACTTCCCGCCGGTCTCGCGAATTGACGGTGCCTCTGGCGACCGTCACCTGATGTGCTCGTGTGAACCCCTCGAAGCGTATGCCGAGGGGAACACCGACATCTTTGGCGCCTAGTTGCTGACGAAGGGGAGCTTGACAACCTCCCCTTCCAGCTTCTTCCCCCGGATATCGACGGCAACCGAGCTGCCGAGCTCGATGTCCGGCGGGAGGAAGGCCAAGGCAATGCCGTGGCCGAGCACCGGTGAGAAGTTCCCAGAGGTGACTTCACCGATGACCTCGTCGCCACGGTAGACCTGGCAACCGTTGCGGGGTGGGCGGCGGCCCGAGGTGGCGATACCACGCAAACGACGGGCAACACCGCGCTCGCGCTCAGCCAGCAGGGCTTCCTTGCCGCGGAACTCGGGCTTGTCGAAGGCGACCACCCAACCAAGACCAGCTTGGAGCGAGGTGATGCCGGGGCCCAGTTCGTGGCCGTGGAGCGGAAGGCCAGCTTCGAGGCGCAGGGTGTCGCGCGATGCGAGCCCAGCGGGACGAATACCACCATCCATGATCGCCTTCCAGAGATCGCCAGCTTGGGCAGCCGGGACAGCGATCTCGACACCAGCTTCGCCGGTGTAGCCGGTACCGGCGACCACGCAGGTGGTGCCCTTCCACTCGACCGGGGCGACATGGAATCGCTTGACCGCTGCTGCTTCGGGGAAGATCTTCGCCAGCTTGGGGAGAGCCTTGGGGCCCTGGACCGCGATCACTGCCCGATCGGCGGTGATATCGGTGCCGCCGATCGCCTCGATGACCCGGCTGGTGTTGGAGGCGTTCGGCATCACATCGAAGGTGCCGTCCGGCTGCCACCACACGATGATGTCATCGAGAACCGATGCATCCTCAGGATCGAGGAGGTGGGTGTACTGGGCCCGTCCGGGGCCGACCTTGGTGAGGTCGTTCGTGAGGGCCTTCTGAAGCCGGTCGAGGGCACCCTCGCTGGTGATCCGAACGGTGCCGAGGTGAGACACGTCGAAGGCGACGGCATCAGATCGGCACGCCAGGTGTTCTTCCAGCGTGCTGGTGTATTCGAGGGGCATGTCCCACCCGCCAAAGGGCACCATTTTGGCCCCGTGGTCGCGGTGGGCGGAATCGAGTGGAGAGTGTTTCATCGGGCTTCAGCGTAGACCTCAGACGTGCCACTTGTGGGGACACTGTCAAGATGGTCATCAACTTCTTGCTTCACGACAGCCAACGACAAGACATTGAGGACGCCTTGGCCCTGATTGAGAACATCGATCAGTTCACCATCTTGAGCGAGGATGACCGAATTGCCGCTGATGACCAGGTGGGCGGAGGCGACGTCGGCCTTGACCTGGTGGCGGAGATAGCTGAACACTTCGCGCACTGACTCAAGCCGGATTCCGGCATCGAGCAAGGTCTTGACCACCTTGAGTTCAAGCAGGTCTTGATAGCTGTAGCGGCGCCGTGAACCGCTCCCCGATGCTTCGCTCAACGACGGCCGGATCAGGTCGGTGCGAGCCCAGTAGTCGAGCTGGCGGTAGCTGATGCCAACCACCTTTGCTGCCTTGGTTCCGCTATATCCATCGCTCATGATCGATCCTCTCATCCGCTCGTGGTGACACGATCGAACGCTTGTCGGCAGCACCATTCGGCACACACCGGTGTAGTTACGGTCATGTCAGCCTAGAGGCTTGGCTCCTTCAGTGTCAACCAGTTATTGAGGGTTAACTCGTCCTATACGAAATCTTCAGGGCTGATCTGGTCGATGAAGTTCTTGAATTCGTCGATGATCTCGGCAGCTTCATCTTCGGGACTGGGCGCTGGCAGCTGGCCCGCCTCGTCGAGAACGGCCTTGCTCGCAAACAAGGGTGCTCCCACCCGCACCGCCAGGGCAACGGCATCCGATGGCCGGGCCGACACGGTGATCATCTTGCCGGACAGCAAGCTCAGATGAAGGTCAGCAAAGAAGGTATGGTCGACGATCCGGCTGATCACGACCCGATCGAGGGAGGCGCCCAACTCCCCCACCACGGTGACAAAGAGGTCGTGGGTCAGCGGACGCGGGACAGAGATGCCCTCGATGGCGGTGTGAATCGCCGCTGCTTCAGCACTGCCGATATAGATCGGCAGCAGACGTTGGTCGCCGGTGGTCTCCCTCATCAACAACAAGGGAGCATTCGCCGGTACATCGATGCGAATGCTGAGCAACTCGATTGGTCTCACGTCGCCGACCTTAGTGCGGTCGGGCGGTAGGGCTCAACGAGTGAAATAGTTGGCCAGAGCGTGTTGGGTGAGTGCCGAGCGAAGCTCCGCCCCCAGCCCATCGAGCCGTCGCAACTCGGCTTGGGCTTGCTCGCGAGCCCGGGGATCGCGATGACGTAGTCGAGGAATGATCAGTTGCTCGTAGAGCGAGACCTCACGCTCGGCAGCGGTGCGCCACTGGCGGAGATGGCGAGCCTCGATACCGGCTCGTAGGAAGGCCACGGCTGGCTTGGCGATCGCCACCGCGTGGGCGTCATATCCGTGATCATCACCAGGAGTGATGACGCCATAGTCCTCAAGCCGGGTCAGCTCATCGTCGGTCATCGATACCAGAGCGCAGAACTCACTTCGACCGAGGGTGACCCCAGGCATCAATTGGGTTGTCGCTCCATCGGTAGGTGCAGATGGTGAAGATGTTGTTGAGGCTTGGGTCGCTGACGGGTGAGCAGCGACCCGGTCATCGGGGACGTCGGCGGGGACGATGATCTCGTTGGTGGTATCGGTATTGCCCTGGTCCCAAGGTGCTGGCCGCAAGTGCTCGCCGGTGGGATCGATTTGGCCGCTTTCTAGACGATTGCGGATGACCTTGAGGGGCAGATAGTTCTCTTGCTGTTCGGTCAGGATGACCCTCAGCAAGTCGACATCTTCGTCATAGAACTTTCGATAGCCCGATGGTGTCCGCTCTGGCGAAATGAGCCCCTGACTCTCAAGAAAACGGATCTTGGAGATGGTGACGTCGGGGAACTCAGCAACCAGCAAGGACAAGACCTCGCCAATCGAGAGATATCGCTGGTTGGACGGACTAGCCATCGGACCGCTCGAAAAACACTAGGCGAAACTTGCCGATCTGGAGTTCGTCTCCATGTTGGAGCACCGCCCGGTCGATACGGGTCTGGTTGACATAGGTGCCGTTCAGCGAACCGGAATCGGTGATCACATACCCCTCACTCAACTTCTCGATCTCGGCATGACGTCGAGAGACAGTGATGTCGTCGAGGGAAATATCACTATCGGGGTGTCTCCCCAACAGGGTGTGATCACTGTCCAGCGTAAACCGTGCTCCCGCTTGCGATCCCGACCGAACGATCAGAACACCGGTGTCCTGATCGAGCTCGCCAATCGGAACGATGATGTCATCACTCGTTCCAGCAGCATTCTGAAGCGGGTCGATCGCCGTCAGGGTGATCGTCCGATCATCGAGCAGGTCAAGAGCAGAGCCGCATGAGGAGCAGAAATTGCTCTCAGGCGGGTTGCGGTGTCCGCACTGGTTGCAGAACGTGTATGACACCGATCAGCCTTCGGTGAGAGTGAGATACGCTCCAGCGTCAAGAAGGCCATCCATCTCGGAGGGGTCGCTGGGCTCAATCTCAACGAGCCAGCCTTCACCGTAGGGGTCATCGTTGACCGTCTCGGGAGCGTCAGCAAGGTTGTCGTTGACCGCAACGATCTTGCCGCTGATCGGGGCATAGAGCTCCGAGACCGACTTGGTCGATTCGAGTTCGCCGATCATCTCGCCGGCTTCGACGGTGTCTCCAACTTCGGGGAGGTCGACGAAGACGATATCTCCGAGGGCGTCTTGGGCATATTCGGTGATGCCTACACGCACCGGCCCAGCCTCAGAGCTGCGAGCCCATTCGTGGTCTTGTGAGTACGCGAGGTCCTGTGGGACATTCATGGTGCTTAAGCTAGTCGATCTT